>NZ_CP060244.1:0-207500 GCF_014672835.1 Entomobacter blattae
AGTATGGTGAAACAGCACATAGAGTTCCACAGCAGGATTATGTAATATGGCTTTAAGCGTGTGGTCATCACACGCGAGGCGCATCCACCAGCAATAGCCTTTCCCCACGCTCTTATAAAGATATTTATAGTAGTCTATATTGGGAGTCTCAAGCCGCTCAACCCGATAACCTTCTGGGAGAGTAGTCTCTAAATGAACAGGCTTTTGGTTCATTCGTAAAAAAGTAACCAGAACTTGAACTTTAAAATACGCTTGTGAAGCAGCCCCCTCCATAGGAAGAAGGCTATTTTTCCACAATTTTTGCAAAAAATCCTTCCCTATCTTGTTACCCACTATAATACCCTACCAGAATATCTATCGAGGATTATTCAGTTATCATCCAGAAAGGAACGAAGTTTACGGCTACGGCTAGGATGTTTAAGTTTTCTTAACGCCTTGGCTTCAATCTGCCGGATTCGTTCACGGGTTACGTTAAATTGCTGGCCTACTTCTTCAAGGGTATGGTCAGTATTCATTCCAATACCAAAACGCATCCGCAATACTCGCTCTTCCCTAGGGGTAAGCGATGAGAGTACGCGGGTTGTTGCTTCACGCAAATTCGTTTGAATAGCAGCATCAAGGGGAATGACTGCCGATTTATCCTCAATAAAATCTCCCAGATGGCTATCTTCCTCGTCCCCAATAGGCGTTTCAAGGGAGATGGGCTCTTTGGCAATCTTCAACACTTTCCGGACTTTTTCCAAAGGCATGCTCAATTTTTCTGCCAACTCCTCAGGCGCAGGTTCTCGGCCAATTTCATGAAGCATCTGCCGCGATGTTCTTACCAGTTTATTGATGGTTTCTATCATATGAACGGGAATACGAATCGTGCGGGCCTGATCGGCAATGGAGCGGGTTATGGCCTGACGAATCCACCATGTAGCATAGGTTGAAAATTTATACCCCCTGCGATATTCAAATTTATCAACCGCTTTCATCAACCCGATATTGCCTTCCTGAATTAAATCCAGAAATTGCAAACCACGATTGGTATATTTTTTGGCAATGGAAATCACCAAGCGCAGGTTGGCCTCTATCATCTCCTTTTTAGCCCGCGCCGAGTCACGCTCCCCACGGGTAACGGTGGCGTAAACACGACGGAACTCCATCACAGGCAAGCCCACTTCTCCTGCTACACTGGCAATTTTTTTCCTTAGAGAGTCAATTTCGGTCGTATGACTTCCGGTAAAGTTTTTCCAATATTTACTGGGTAGGCTTGAAATCTCCTCAAGCCAGTTAGGATCAAGCTCATGATTACGATAATGAGCCAAGAAATCCTCACGGGAAATTTTTACACTTTCCGCCAGCCTTAAAAGCTTGCCCTCATGCCCATTCAATTTCTGGAACATCTGCTTTAACTGATAGACGAGCTCTTCAATACGGCTATTCTGTAAGCTGACCTGCTCAACCTTACGTGTAAGGGAATCCCTGAGGTCAATATAAGCCTGCTCATCCACCTCGTGAATGGTATCGCCTTTATTAAGGGCTTCAAGCCGTTTTTTCTGTAAGGCCTGAAGTTTTTCATACAAGGCTTCCATTTCCTCGAAATGGGCTAAGATTTCCGGGGTAAATTTTTCTTCGAGAGCAGAAAGAGAGAGACCACCACTTTCTGAACCCTCGATTTCTGAAGAATCCATATCCTCATCTTCGGAGGATTCGGCCTCAGACTCAGCCTCAAACCCATCACCGGATGAAACACTCCCTCCGCCCTCTTCCAAAGCATCAGACTGGGTGGCTTCCAAATCTATAATATCGCGCAGCAGAATTTCGCCTGCCTTAATTTTTTCATGCCAGGCAATAAGAGCTTTAAAGGTCAAGGGGCTTTCACACAAGCCCCCAATCATCTCATTTCGGCCCGCCTCAATACGCTTGGCAATCGCAATCTCGCCTTCACGAGATAAGAGCTCCACAGTCCCCATCTCACGCAAATAGAGGCGTACTGGGTCATCCGTTCGGCCAACACTGGTCTCAGTGGCACTTTCCTCATCGGGTTCATCAGTAACATCTTCTTCTGTGTCAGGTTTAACGGCTTCCCCTTCTTCGGTCTCATCGTTTTCGACAACCTGCATACCCATTTCAGAAAGAATCGCCATCACATCTTCAATCTGCTCAGACGACATCTGATCTTGAGGAAGAACGGCATTCAGCTCATCAAACGTAACATAGCCACGCTCTTTTCCCTTGGCAATAAGACGTTTTACAGCAGCTGACTGCGTATCGAGAATACTGACATCCGCCTCTTGGTCGCGCACTGTTGAATCTGATCTTGCTGCAGATTTTATTGCCATTGATGTAACAACTCCAACCCTGTTCAGGCCTTATCTGGTATAGGGCTTTAACGCAGAAAACCCCTGCTTTAGCCACCAAATCAGGAAAATTTAACACAACGAACCGGCTCTATAACAAAACATTATAACTTGGCCCACCGGTCAGACCTTCCTGTTTACAAACAGCACATTACCCATCCCTAACCTTTTATCAGTCAGAAACATGCATTCTCACTCTTTGGTATTGATATCTTTGCAGTTGGTATATTCCGCCTATAAAGTCAAGAGGAGATTGCAGATATAACAAAAAAAACGTTTTGTTCGTCTTTCGGGTTTTATAAAATAAGTCCCTTAACCTTAACACAAAACCTTTACTTACACATTTTTATACGCCCTTGAACTTTGTAAGCTTTCAATATTGCTTAGTCCCTGATTACTGAACTCCTGATTGCTTAATCTCAGATTGCTTAAGCTCCTAGCATTTGAGGCTTACTTAGCCCTGGGCTTACTTTTATTCATTATTTTTATTCATGGGGTATCTCTGTTACAGTGTTACATCCGCCTGATGGGCCCTGAGAAAGACAATGCGCCCGGTGCCTTCTTTACAGCCATTGCCCCCAAATCCGTATATTAAGGCCACTCTATTACGACAACTGGCAAAAAGCCTAAAAAAGAAAGGCCCCTTCAACGGCGAATCCCTAACCTTTGAGAAATTTATTCAATAAGGCTTTGGCTTTTATCCCAATGCCAAGCCAAACATAAAACCTCTCATTTTCGCCACTTCTTTTCACCATTTCTTAGCCATTGAGTTCTTCATCTCCCAATTCCCGTAGAGCAGAGGCCCGCCTGATTAAAGCATTCTGGTGTTCAGAATCTGGGTTGGTAATAAAGGCTTTTTTTGCTTTCTCCAGTTCCTCTTCCAGGGCTGAACGGCTTAAAAGACCATAAAAATGCCACCACCATGCCACAGCATTCGTCACTTCTAGCTCTTTGGGTAAAACCCCCTCCACAGTACGATCTAGAGCTTCCCATTCCTGATATCCCTCACCCTGTTTCAAAACTTGAAGCAAAGCCTCTCTGGGCAAACAGACTTCCCCCTGACCTGCCTTTTGTTGGCCCCTTTGCTGGCTATGGCTATCAACAAGAAAGCCCAATACAGCTTTTCTGATTTTCTCTAAAGCTGGGGGAATATCGAGGCGGCAGAGTGCCTCTTCCACATCATTAAGAATTTCCGGATAAAGAACGACAAGTGCGATAAGCAACTGCTTACGATTCAGCTGAACCTGACTTTCTGGAGGTAAAGGCATACGAGGAGCAACAGAAGGAAATAAACTTTTAGACCCTATTTGAGTGACCCTATTTTGATACCCTTTTCTCCCCTGCTGAACGCTCCTCCTCTCAGACCTATAAGCCTGAGTCCGGGCATAAGAAGGCGCGCGCATCAAGTCATAATAATAGCCATTCAGGGTTTGAAAATACGCTGAAGACAGTGTTTTATCATGAATACGAGAAGAAAATTCTCCAATGGCCTTTTTAAGACGTGCCTTTTCCTCTGGTGAAGACTGAGCACTGACACCCCCTTTCAAAAGCAAAAACATGCTTTCAGCAAGGGATTGGGCCTGCTCCAAAACCTGCAAAAGCCCGCTTTGCCCATATTGCCCCACCAGACTATCGGGGTCTTCCCCTTCAGGAAGGAGGCACAAGCGCAAGCTTTGCTCAGCGGTTAAATAAGGTAAGGCAGTTTCCACAGCGCGTAAGGCTGCTTTCCGGCCGGCGGCATCCCCATCAAAACATAAGACTGGAACAGATGTAAGCCGCCATAATTGTTCAAACTGTTCTATGGTTAAGGCCGTTCCCAATGGGGCCACAACCTGCACAAATCCCGCCTGATGGAGAGAGATAACATCCATATATCCTTCAACCACCATCACTTCGTTAACGATATTTTGGTTAACGGTATTTTGCGCCAAATGGGCATTTTTTCGAGCCCTTCCCGCCTGTGCCAATCCGAAAAGAACAGTTCTTTTAGAGAAAATTTCCGTTTCTGGGCCATTGAGATATTTCGGCTGGCCTTCTCCTAATAAGCGCCCTCCAAAAGAAAGTGGACGAAAAGAACGATCGACAATAGGGAACATCAGCCTGTTAAAGAAAAACCCTTTTAACTCCCCAGTGGCCTCATCCTGGCGGAAAAGCCCTGATTTTTGCATACTATCAGAGGTAAAACCCTCTGCTTTTAGAAAGTCTGCCAAGTGAGATCCCTTAGGAGACCACCCAAGCCCAAAAAGCTTGGTACTCTCTATGGTGACCCCTCTCTTAGCCAGATATTCCCGCGCAGAGCGTCCGTTTTCCTCAAAAAGCTGGCGCTGGAAAAAATGGCTCGCGGCTTCAAGAACAGCGATGGCGTCTTTTTTTTCCTTACTCTTTTGCTCGCTCGCAGGGGAAAGTTGCGGCACTTTTAAGCCCGCTTGCGCTGCCAAGCTTTCTACAGACTCAGCAAAATTGCGCCCTTCACTTTGCATCACAAAGGAAATAACGTCCCCATGGGCCCCACACCCATAGCAGTGGAAATGATCCTCATAAACATAAAATGAAGGGGTTTTTTCGCCATGAAAGGGACAGCAGGCCTTCCAATTCCGGCCAGAACGCACAAGTTTGGTTTTCTTGCCAATCACACTGGCCAAAGGCAAGCGCTGTCGTAATTCTTCCAAAAAAGCTGGATCAAAGGCCACACTTATACTCCTTTGGACGTCCTCATGACCTCATCCCTCTTCAAAACAGCCTGCAAAAGTTCTTTATGGTTGTGAAAGATACGGTTATGAGAGATCTGTCCAGAATAAAGGCTACTCTCCTCTTTACCATATCCATAAGGGTATCGAAGTGAAAACTGTTTTTACATGTTATTAGCCACTCATGTTACTCTATCCACTCATGGGGCTTAAGGCTATTTTTCCATATTAAAGAGTATTTCTACCCATAATCACCCCTTTACGGGCTTTTCTCTTCCCTTCTTATTTGTCTATTTTTTTGTCTATAAAACCATTATGTATAGGCAACCCATAGCTCAAACAGCTGAAAATGGCTCATTGACCCAAGGAGCTAAACTGTCCCAGGAAGCTAAATTACCCTAGAATAAATTACCCTAGGAAAAGAGTATTTTTCCATATGCTTTTTAAATACGCTTTTTAAGATAATTTCTCTTTTACCAACTGATTAACCTGCCCCAAATCAAGCGTTGCTCCATATTTCTTTTTTAAGACCCCCATAACTTTCCCCATATCTTTCATAGTGGTTGCGCCCATTTCGGAAATCGCCTCCTCAACCGCCTTACGGGTAGCCTGCTCATCCATCTGGGGAGGAAGGAACTCCTCAATCACCTTAATTTCCGCCTCCTCCTTTTCAGCCAGTTCAGGACGACCCCCTTGCCGATAAAGCGCAACCGAATCCTGGCGGGATTTAATCATGCCTTTCAACATGGCAAAAATCTCTTCCTCACCAACGGCTACAGGCTTCTCCCCCCGTGCTGCAATGTCTAAATCTTTCAATTTGGCTGTAATCATGCGCAAGGCCGCTACACGCCCTTGGTTGCCAGCTTTCATTGCCGTTTTCAGTTCGTCCATAAAACGGGTGCGGATGTCTTCCATGAATAATGTCGCCTTTTCCCAAAATAATGTTCCAGCTTCTTTTTACAGCCGCCTATTCTTTTACACCATAGCAATTTGTCACAAAGTTTTTTAAAAAAGGGGCTCGGAAAAAACTTCCCAAAATATCTTTGTGGGTTTATAATCTGGAAAAAATATCCCCTTCTTCTTATTTCTCCTGATGAATCTTTTAGTTTTCTGCCTCTCAGGCTGATCTTTTAACACTAAATGTCCTTACCTTGCCTCTCTTCACTTTTATTGAAGGAAAAACGCACCATGGCCAATGTAGAACAGATTATCACCCTTCTCGGTGGGGCAGAAAAGGCTGCCCAGCTGACCGGTGTGAGCACCGAGGCCATTCGCAAATGGCGGCAAGGGCAAGCCATTCCAGCCAAACATTGGAGCATCATTATTCAAGCCACAGGGCTTGACCTAAATGACCTGCAGGCTCCTTCCTCACCTGACCCTACAGAGCCCTCCTCTGCCCATCTTCCCCCCCACGGGGCAACAGCTGCCCTTATCCTGGCAGATGGAAGCCTGTTCTGGGGAAAGGGCTTTGGCGCCCATACCCTTTCCAAAAACCAGGCCCTGGGAGAAATCTGCTTTTCCACAGGCATGACAGGATATCAGGAAACCTTAACAGATCCCTCCTTTGCCTCACAAATCATTACCTTTACCTTTCCCCATATCGGCAATGTCGGTACCAATCACGAAGATGACGAAGCCCTAAGCTGTGCTGCAAAGGCCCTTGTTGTTAAAGAAGACATCACCCATCCTTCCAGCTGGAGATCCTTCAAACCTTTAGAGCAATGGCTTTTACAACATGCCATTCCTGGCATATGTGGCATCGACACCCGTACCCTTACCCTTTTAATCCGTGATAAAGGCCCCCAAACAGGGCTATTATACTACCCACCAGATGGGCATTTCGATACAAATGCCCTTCTCGTCATTGCCAAGGCCTGGCCAGGGCTGGAGGGCATGGACCTTGCAAAAGAAGTAACCTGCCGTCAAACTTACCATTGGAAAGAAGGGGTATGGGTGTGGCCACATGGAACCCAACCTTCTGAAACCCCCACACCCAAAAAGGTTGTAGCAGTAGATTATGGGGCCAAACGCAACATCCTGCGGTGCTTGGTTTCTGCCGGTTGTGATGTCACGGTGGTTCCTGCTACAGCAAGTGTCGAGGATATCCTGCGCCATAGTCCCGATGGTATTTTTCTCTCCAATGGCCCTGGGGATCCCGCAGCAACAGCAGAATATGCCGCGCCCGTTATTAAGGCCTTACTGGAGAAAGACATTCCCCTATTTGGCATTTGTCTTGGCCATCAGCTTCTTGCGCATGCTCTTGGCGGCAAAACCTACAAGCTGGATCAAGGTCATCGAGGGGCAAACCAACCGGTTAAAAACCTCAAAACCGGAAAAGTGGAAATTACCAGCCAAAATCACGGTTTTGCTGTAGACGAAAACTCCCTTCCCCCCGATATTGAGGTCACCCATACCAGCCTTTTTGATGGCAGCAATGAGGGAATAGAATCGAAGCGCTTCCGTGCGTTTTCTGTCCAATATCACCCAGAGGCAAGCCCAGGCCCGACAGATAGCCACTATCTCTTCAATCGCTTTATGGACATGATGAATTGCCCGCCTAAAACAGCCAAACGTTAGGTCTCTTCCGAATCATACTTCTCGACACTCTGCTGCTCAACACTCTTACCTGACTTATTGGCTACCTTACTGATTGGCCCTTCTGCTGAAAGACTGAACCCTATGCCCAAACGTTCTGATATTTCTTCCATTCTCATTATTGGTGCCGGCCCTATCATCATTGGGCAAGCCTGTGAATTTGACTATTCAGGAGCCCAGGCCTGTAAGGCTCTGAAGGAAGAAGGCTACAGGATTATTCTGGTAAATTCCAACCCCGCCACCATCATGACAGACCCAGGGCTGGCCGATGCCACCTATATTGAGCCCCTCACCCCTGAAGGGATACAAAAGATTATCCTGAAAGAAAAGCCTGATGCTATTTTGCCAACCATGGGGGGCCAAACTGCCCTTAACGCTGCTATGGCTCTTCATCAATCCGGCTTTCTAGAGCGCCACAAGGTTGAGCTGATTGGGGCTCGTGCAGAGGTGATTGACCGTGCTGAAGACCGCATGAAGTTCCGCGAAACAATGGATAAAATCGGTCTTGAAAGCCCTAAAAGTGTTATTGCCCACACTATGGACGATGCCAAGAAAGCGTTGGATATTGTAGGGCTTCCAGCCGTTATACGCCCTTCTTTTACTTTAGGTGGCACAGGGGGCGGCATTGCCTATAACCGTACAGAATTTGAGCAGATTGTCAGCTCAGGACTCGATGCTTCTCCTACGGATGAAGTGCTGATTGAAGAAAGCGTGCTGGGTTGGAAAGAATATGAAATGGAGGTTGTGCGCGATAGTGCTGATAACTGCATTATTGTCTGCTCCATTGAAAATATAGACCCTATGGGCGTTCACACTGGGGATTCTGTAACCGTAGCCCCTGCCCTGACTTTAACAGATAAAGAATACCAACGTATGCGTGATGCCTCTATCGCCTGCCTACGGGCCATTGGGGTGGATACAGGGGGCTCCAACGTACAGTTTGGTGTTAACCCGCAAACGGGACGGATGGTTGTAATTGAAATGAACCCCCGTGTGTCCCGCTCTTCGGCCTTGGCCTCCAAAGCCACGGGTTTTCCCATTGCCAAAATTGCCGCTAAGCTGGCTGTAGGCTACACGCTTGATGAACTAAAAAATGATATTACGCTGACCACTCCCGCCTCTTTTGAGCCCACCATCGACTATGTGGTGGTCAAAATCCCTCGCTTTACGTTTGAGAAATTCCCTGGCAGCCCAGCCCTTCTTTCTACCAGCATGAAATCCGTGGGGGAAGCCATGGCTGTTGGTCGTTCCTTTGCCGAAGCCCTGCAAAAAGGCCTGCGTTCCATGGAAACTGGCCTTTCGGGCCTTGATCCTGTTACGCTCCCAGGCAATAGCGATGCCAAGGCCTATATCGCCGCCCTTTCTCAACCAAAGCCAGATCGGCTCCTTATGGTTGCCCAAGCCATAAGAGCGGGCATTAGCCTTGACGATATCCACCAGGCTTGCCGTTTTGATATGTGGTTTTTACGGGAAATTGAAAAAATTGTTCGCACCGAAGAGCATATCCAGAAAAACAAGCTGCCTAAAAACGCAACCCAGCTCCGACAAATTAAGGCCCTGGGCTTTTCCGATCTTCGCCTTGCTGAACTGACCGGCCTGAGCGTTGAGGAGATTGTTCAACTCCGGCATACCCTAAATGTTACCCCGGTTTATAAGCGTATTGATACCTGCGCTGGGGAGTTTGCCTCTGCTACCTCTTATATGTATTCCACCTATGAGGGCGGATTTGGCCTTCCCCACTGCGAGAGCAACCCCACTGCACGAGAAAAGATTATTATTTTAGGCGGTGGGCCTAACCGGATTGGCCAGGGCATTGAGTTTGACTATTGCTGTGTCCACGCAGCCTACGCGCTTAAAGAAGCCGGTTTTGAAACCATTATGGTTAATTGCAACCCTGAAACGGTCTCTACCGACTATGACACGTCAGACAGGTTATATTTTGAACCCTTAACAGAAGAAGATGTCATCTCCCTTATCCAGACAGAGCAAAAGGGAGGACCTATAAAGGGGTGTATTGTTCAATATGGCGGGCAAACCCCATTAAAGCTTTCTTCCGCACTGGAAAAAGCTGGGATCCCGCTCCTAGGAACCCCAGCTGATGCCATAGACGAGGCAGAAGACCGCGAGCGTTTTCAGCAACTGCTCATCAAGCTTGGGCTCCGCCAGCCCAAAAATGGGATTGCCAGAACGGTACCCGAGGCAGAAGCCATTGTGGAAGCCATTGGTTTTCCGGTAGTTATTCGCCCCTCTTACGTCTTGGGGGGACGCGCTATGGAAATTGTTTATGATCTTGCAGGCCTACAGCGTTATATGAACAATGCCCTGCAACTGGTTGGCCAACATATTGCCAGTGGCCCGGTATTAATTGATCAATACCTTAACGATGCTATAGAAACCGATGTGGACTGTATTTCCGATGGGACAAGTGTCTATGTCGCAGGGGTTATGGAACATATTGAGGAAGCGGGCATTCACTCTGGTGATAGCGCCTGTTCTCTTCCGCCTTACACGCTTTCTCCGGTGATTGTTACAGAGTTGAAAGACCAAACCGTAGCCCTTGCCAAGGAGCTGGGCATTGTTGGATTGATGAATGTGCAATACGCCATTAAGGGAACAGATATTTTTGTATTGGAAGTTAACCCACGTGCCTCACGCACAGTCCCTTTTGTTGCTAAGGCCACTGGGGTACCTGTGGCAAAAATTGGGGCCAGGGTTATGGCCGGTGCAAAATTGGCGGATTTTTCACTGGATGCCAGGGCCATTACACCGCATGTTGCCGTTAAGGAAGCCGTTTTCCCCTTTAACCGATTCCCCGGCGTTGATACTTTACTCGGTCCAGAAATGCGCTCAACCGGTGAGGTTATGGGACTTGATTCCTCGTTTGAACGCGCTTTTGCCAAATCCCAGTTAGGGGCTGGGATCCAGTTGCCACTTTCTGGCACGGTCTTTCTCTCCGTTAAGGAAAGTGATCGCAGTGCCCTTGTCCGACTTGGGCGACGGCTTCATAAAATGGGCTTTTCTATCCTGGCCACCAAAGGAACAGCCCAATCCCTCCGCGAGGCAGGAATAGAGGTCAAGGTGGTCAACAAAGTATTGGAAGGGCGGCCCCATTGTGTCGATGCTATCCAGTCAGGTGAAGTGCAGATGGTTATCAACACCGTACAAGGGGCACAGGCCGTAGCCGATAGTTTCGACATCCGCCATTCCGCCCTGACTTTAGGGATCCCCCATTACACAACCATGGCAGGCGCCTCAGCAGCCGTGCACGCCATTGCAGCCATAAGCGAGGGAACACTTGATGTTGCCCCCTTGCAATCCTATTTTCAGGGAGCTTATTAAAAATACCTCTCTTTTTTCGGCCAACCTTTTATTAGGTGAGATAAAACTTATACAAAGTCTCTTGACATGTTGGCCGACTAGGCAAAAAAATAGAGAGAATTGTTATTCATATCACTAAGCAGGAAATGTCTGTTTCCTGTTTTATTTCAGTTTTGAGGATAGAACTTGCAGAAATTTCCTATGACAGCACCCGGCCTGGAAAAGCTGGAAGATGAGTTGCGGAAACTCAAAAGCACAGAACGCCCTGCCATTATCAGGGCTATTGCCGAAGCACGTAGCCATGGAGATTTATCGGAAAATGCAGAATATCATGCTGCTCGCGAGCGCCAATCTTTCATAGAAGGCCGTATCTTGGAGCTGGAAGATATTATTTCTTCTGCCGAGGTTATAGACCCTGCCACCCTTAGTGGAGATTCTGTTATGTTTGGCGCCCGCGTTAAGGTGGTCGATGAAGAAACAGAAGCTGAATTTACCTATCAGATTGTCGGCATCCACGAGGCCGATATTAAAAGTGGCATGCTTTCTATTTCATCACCACTGGCCAAAGCCCTTATTGGCAAAAAAATTGGCGATACAGTCTCTGTGCCAGCCCCAGGGGGTGATAAAAGCTATGAGATCCTTTCTGTTCTCTATAAATAATTTTCTTTCATAACCAACCGTTTAACTTTTTGGTGGCAATTTTACGATGAGCGCTTCTTCGATTTCCCTGACCACTATCCAAGAAGCAGCCCAACGCATTCGTGGCCATATTCTTCATACGCCTACCGTACCCTCTCTTTCCCTTTCGAGGGCAACGGGTACTAATATTTTTCTTAAACTTGAGAACCTCCAGGCCGTAGGTTCATTCAAGGAAAGAGGAGCTGCCAACCGCCTAGCCCTTTTAACCGCCGAAGAACGCAAAAATGGGGTTATTACGGTTTCTGCGGGCAATCATGCGCAAGGGGTGGCCCGCCATGCCAGCCTTTTAGGGATCCATGCGGTTATTGTTATGCCCAAATTCACCCCATCGGCTAAGGTTACCCGCACAGCAGACTGGGGGGGAGAAGTCGTCCTTTACGGAAAAGACTTTGCCGAAGCAAGCGAACATGCCAAGGAATTATGCCAAAGAGAAAAACGTGTTTTCATCCACCCCTATGATGATCCCGCTGTTATGGCCGGCCAAGGCACACTAGGGCTGGAGTTTCTTCAGGATTGTCCAGAATCCCTTGATTATCTGGTTTTGCCGATTGGAGGAGGTGGGTTAATTTCTGGCTGTGCCGTAGCCTGTGCAGCCCTTTCCCCTAAAACAAAAATTATTGGAGTCCAGATCGAAAGCTATTCCCCTCTACGGCATTTTCCGGAACCCCAGGTCACCTCTCCTGGTGGCGCTACCATCGCCGAGGGGATTGCTGTTTTACGTATTGGCGAACATCCCTACCCCGTTATTCAGGAAAAAGTTTCAGATGTTATCGTCGTTTCTGAATATGATGTAGAAAATGCCATTACCCTTATGGCAGAAGGAGCAAAGCAGATTACAGAAGGAGCAGGGGCTGCCTCTCTTGCTGCTGTGCTAAAACGCCCCAAGTTATTTAAGGGAAAAAATACTGGCCTTGTCGTTTCAGGGGGCAATATTGATACCCGTATTCTTGCCAATACCCTTCTCCGCTCCATGCTCCGTGATAACCGCTTGCTTCGCCTGAAAATGGCTATCCCTGACCGCCCTGGTATATTGGCTGATATTGCAACCACAATCAGCCAGGAAGGTGGAAATGTTATTGAGGTTAACCATCAGCGCCTGTTTGCAGCCCCTAGTGTACAAGCTGCCGAATTGGAAGTCATGATAGAGGCTCGCTCGCCTGCTCATGCTCAAGAGATTACACAAATTTTAAGCCGCTCTTATAAGGTTTTTCACATATAATGTGATGAGAACTATACCCAACGCTTGATGTAAAAACCAGCACCTTACTACCACCCTTGCTATCCCCTTCAGGCCTGCACTACAGAAGAGGCTTCTGGAACATCAACAGGGATTGGATCGACTTAGGTAAAAATACATGCTTGCTTTCCCCTTTACAAAAAAATGGGACGGCTTTCCTCACAAAGATCAGGACCATGATTTTACAAACCTGCCTTTCTGGTCAGCCTTTGTGGAAAGGAGACGATAAGCTGGATCAAAATATTAAAGAGAATCCACTGAATATCCAGGTAAAGAGAGAATCAGACCCTTACTAGAAGAGACTTCGTTCAAAAAGAGGCTTCGTTTAGCTAAAATCGCCGTTTCCTGTTCACTCCCAGATAGTGAGAAAACACCCATGATCATCCCTTACAGGTAAGGTAATGAACGACTATCTCACCACTATCGGTCCAGTTGGAAATTTTCACAAGAGTGCTCTTATGAGCCGTCATTCCTCTGATAGGGAGCCAACGATGATGGAAACAATCATTCCCTTCTTGTTTCTTGTTGAGAGGAGAAAGCCTGTGGAGAACCCTAAAAATATTACTCTCTTTCCGGTTCAAATTCTAAAGCAAGCCCATTAACACAATATCGTAATCCTGTTGGTTGCGGACCATCTTTAAAGACATGCCCCAAATGGCCGTGGCACGATGCACAGCATATTTCTGTTCTTATCATGCCATGCGAAGTATCAGAATGCTCCTCTAAGACCTCTGCTGAGTAGGGGATATAAAATGAAGGCCACCCACTCCCACTCTCATATTTTGCGCCAGACTTAAATAGGGGGTTGTGACAATTGGCACAATAATAAATGCCGCTTCGTTTTTCAAAATTCAATGGACTGGAGCCTGGCCGTTCCGTGCCTTTTTCTTGCAGGATATAAATCTGTTCTGCATTCAGTTTTTTATGGGTTGGCATTTTTTATCCCTATCATCCCTATTTTTCATTAAACCTTTTTCTATGCATGAAAAGCCCTACTCATTAAAGGAGTTGTTACAAAATCACCCTATATTTTGACACGCTTTTTATTTAAATTACCATGGAGATAAGGTCGCCTACAAAAGTTCTGATTTTTTCTAAAATCCCTCTTTTCTTAAGTATAATATAGGTTAAATTTGCTCTGTTTCCATACTGTCTATTTCCATACAAGCTATTTCTACACGAGAAGTTTGGTTAAAAAACTTCGTTTCCCTTTCTATGCTACTCTGCTTTCTGCTGGAGCCATTCTCTGTGTAGCACACTCTTTTGCGGCCTCGTCTCATTCTGCAAGCTCATCCCATCTTTCAAAAACAAGCTCTGCCTACAAGGCTTCCGCTCCTAAAAAACTTTTGGAGGAAAGTAGGAGAAAAAAAGCCGCTTTATTTGCTACTCAGCTCAAACAAAAACAGCAGATCAAGCAAGTTGAACACCAAAAACAACAAGCAGAACGACAGGCAACGCAAGATAAAATAAAAGCCCAGAAAGCCAAAACCGCGGCCACCACAGCCACCAAAACTTTGGAAAAGACAACAACAACCCTTTCTGAACTTGAGAGCCAGATCGCTACAACAGAGGAAGAGAAAAGAAGGCTTGAAACTGCCCTGGATTACAATACCCAAGCCTTAGCCCCTTTCCTGCCTATTATCATTCGCCTCTCTCTTTACCCTGATGATATGCTCCTGCTGGCCCCTTTACCCCCAGAAAAATCCGTTAGTGCGTTGCTGGCTCTTAACAGCCTTTCTCACTATATAGAACAGCTCTCTAAAACCATACAGGAGCAAAAGCAGGGGATTATTAACCTGGAGAACGATCTTGTGAGTAAAAAAACAGAGCTTAATAGGCTTAAACAGCAACAAAGCCTGCAAAAAACCATACTGGATCAAAAGGCTATTCAGGCCAAAAAACAGGAAGAACGCTCACAAATGATCGCCGAACAAGCCACCAAGGATGTCGATACGGCAACCCGTAAAGCTTCCTCTCTTCAGGAGGCGATTACAGCGATTGATAAAATCCAGGCAGAAGCCCAAAGACAACTGCAAGAAGAAATAGAGCGAGCGAAAAAAAATCGGGAAAAACAAAAGGAAATGGCTGCACGGGCCCGAGCTAAATCCTTAGAAGCTGGAAATGGTTCTGGCGTTAGCCTCAATAAAAAAGCTGTGTCCTCTGCAAAAAGGGACACCGCACCCAATGATGATACCGCTGAAACCAAAACCGCCCCAGGCTTGAATCGCCACATGGCGCCCTCAACTCCTGTTAAGGCTCCTTGCAATGGCCATGTTGATTTTTCTGGCCCCTTTCGTTCTTACGGTAATATGGTTATCCTGAATTGCGGAAAGTCATACCGGTTTATTCTGGCTGGTATGGGAAGCATTCTTACCCAAACAGGGGCTTCAATTAGTAAAAACCAGACGATTGGGCAAATGCCCTCCGCTGCTTCTTCTCTTTTTATCCAACTGCGCCACGGTCAAAAAATTATTAATCCTTCCCCTTTTTTATAATATGATTTTTACAAAAAACACAATTTGCTATAAGGATAAACACAGAACCGCTAAAATCAACTTCAAACCAAGCCACCACAGGCTTGTAGAGACCTATTTTCTATCAACAACACCGCTTACACGATTAAAAGGCCAGCTAATGGCAGGAGATCTACCCTTATGAATTTTCGTACTGGTTTACTGTTAGGAACTGTTTTTCTTGCTGGAAGCCTGGCCAGTCCCAATCTTGCCGGCTTAATACACTATATTACCCCCGATATTACAACCCACGCGCTGGCAGAAGGGGTTTCCGACAACGCCAAGACCAAAGACAATACAGCCAATCATACAGAAACCTACGACCTCCTGCGCCAGTTTGGTAGGGTCTTTGAAATTGTAAGGGCAAACTATGTTGAAAAGGTTCCAGACAAGGATCTTATTACCAATGCCTTAAATGGCATGCTCACGGGCTTGGATCCTCATAGCTCTTACATGACAGCCAAACAATACAAGGATATGCAAATTCAAACCAAAGGGGAGTTTGGCGGCCTGGGGCTAGAGGTTCAGGGAGAAGATGGCCATATCAAGGTGGTTTCCCCTCTTGATGGCACCCCTGCTGCCCGTGCAGGTGTTAAACCTGGAGACTATATTGTTGCTATTAACGGCAAAAATATTGATGGCTATTCCCTCAATGAAGCCGTAGAAAAAATGAGGGGGAAACCCAACACGCAAATTACCCTTACCCTCATTCGCGAAAAAAGCCCCAAACCCATTACCGTTACCCTCACCCGCGAAATTATTCATATGCAGGTCATCAAATCGGCCTTGTATGGAAATATTGGCTATATTCGCCTGTCTCAATTTAACGAAGAAACCGAACCCGGCCTGAAAAAAGCCTACGAACAGCTCCAGGACAAAGCTGGCAAAACCAAGCTGGCCGGCCTTATCCTCGACTTGAGAAATGACCCTGGGGGCCTTTTGGATCAAGCCATTTCCGTCAGTAGTGATTTGATCAAAGCTGGTGAAATTGTTTCCACACGGGCCCGTAACCCTAAAGATAACCAGAGATGGGATGCTAAAGGAACTGATATTACCAATGGCCTGCCGATCGTTGTTCTGATCAACGGGGGATCAGCCTCAGCCAGTGAAATTGTTGCGGGCGCCTTACAAGACCACCAGCGCGCCATTATCCTGGGTGAAAAATCTTTCGGGAAGGGCTCTGTTCAAACTGTTATTCCTCTTCCAGATACGGGCTCTGCCTTACGGTTAACCACAGCACGATACTATACCCCTTCTGGCCGTTCTATCCAGGGGCAAGGCATTAACCCCGATATTCTTGTGCGGGAAACCCGTGAAAAGCCAGGTTTCAGCATTCGGGAAGCCGACCTTGCCCATATCATAAAAAATGAAGGGGGAAACAAAACGGCTCACTCCCCCCGTAATGACCTCCCCCCCATTGCCAAATCCATTCCCCATGAACCTCCTGCAAACTGGCCAACCTTTGATTTAACAAAGCCCACCACTGATTTTCAACTTCAGCAAGGGCTAAAAGTGGTCAGGTCTATGGCTGGCTTGCCGGATACAACAGAGCCTGCTCCCATCCCACCTGCAGAAAAAGAAAAGAAAGAAAAGTAGCCGTAGTTTCTCTCAATACCTTTTATCCAAAATTCATAGAATGGAAGAGAAACTTGCCAAACCCTTCTGAACTTCCCTACCGGCCAAATGTTGGCGGGATGATCTTTAACAAAGAAGGTCATGTTTTTATTGCACGCCGTAACGATATGCCAGGTGTGGGAGGCCCCTTGACAGAAGGGATATGGCAATGCCCACAAGGTGGAATAGATGAAGGTGAAGACCCCAGAGCCGCGGTTCTTCGTGAAGTAAAAGAAGAAACTGGCCTCTCCCAACTAACAATTTTAGGAGAATATCCTGACTGGCTTACCTATGATCTCCCACCCCATCTCATAGGCAAAGCGTTGGGAGGGAAATTTAAAGGCCAAAAGCAAAAGTGGTTTGCCTTGGGGTTTTCAGGGCGAAATCATGAGGTTAACCTCACAGTTACGGGGCAGCACCCCGAGTTTGATACCTGGCAGTGGCTCCCCCTTTCTGAACTCCCCAACAAGAATCTCGGGTTTAAACGTGAGATCTACCTTACCTTGATAACGGCTTTTAGCCCTTATGCGCGAAGTTTTTCTATCTTACATTAAAGTTTTTCTATCTGGCTATTTATGAAGAGACTTAGAAATACGCCCGCTAGGATCTGAAACCTTCCTTCCATTCATCCTGAGAATAATCCTCAAGCCCTGGTTGAATAGAATAAGCCCTTTAAAACCTCTTTGTCAGAGGAGTAAAGAAGGCTACCGCAGCGGAAGGGTTCAATTACAACTACAAGCCACAATTTGCCTGTATCCCCTTAACTGAGCCCATTTTGAGGCTCTGCAAGGGAGGAACACCACCAGAATATTTGGGAATGTTATTGCTATAAGCTATAGTATCTTCCCCTATTGCTGCCAGCTGCCAACACCTAAACTTAAAGCGCCTTGTTTATTTTCTTTAATGGGCAGCGCCCCCTTTTCCTCCCCCCTTATAGGGAGAGAGGAGAAAACAAAAGGGAACAACGCATAAAGCCAAGATTCCAAAAATCATAAAGGCATCATTATAAGCCAAAATGGCCACTTGTTTTGTAAAATCTGTAAACAGTACATTGAGAGCCGTGCTTTGTTGTGCAGATTGAGCAACACCCGAATCCCTTACCACCTGCCCGGTCTGAGCCAAATACTGGTTATAGGGCTCATGCAAAGGTGTCATCCAATGAACTATGTGGGCTTGTCGTGCCTGACGAAGCTGCGTAATTAAAGCGGTGGCGCCGGAAATACTGAGCGATCCCAGCACATTGCGTACCATACTAAACAGGGCTGCCGCATCCCCATTAAGCCGTGCTGGCAAGGTAAGATAAGCAATTGTAGAAATGGGGACAAACAAGAACGCCAGAACACCTGACTGAGACATTCGATACAAGACTAAGTGCCTAAAGTCCAAAGTGGGAACCAAATGGGCAGAATAGAACATGGAGCAGGCCATACAAAAAAAACCAAAGGCAATAATATAGCGTGTCTGCACCACATTCATTAATTTTCCTACAAAAGGAATCAAAATAATAATCAGCACCCCACCAGGCGATAATACCAACCCAGAAAGAGTAGCCGTATAGCCTAAAACCTGCTGGGCAAATTGCGGTACCACAACCGCTGATGCATAAAGCACGGCTCCCAGGGCCCCCATAAGAAAAGTACCAACCGCAAAATTTCGGTCTTTTAATACTCGAAGATCAAGAATAGGGTTTTTGGCTTTTAACAACCATATTATCGCCCCTATAATCCCCACGGCAGCCAAAAATCCCATCCAGCAAATAAAGGTTGAGCCGAACCAGTCATCATCCTCCCCTCGGTCAACCATAACCTCAAGGCAACCCAGCCCAATCGTAATAAGGGACAGTCCTATAACATCAACCGAGGATTTCTGTTTTTTGGCCCAAGGTGGATCATCAACCACAGCAGCAACTGCAAATGTGGTTAAAACACCAATAGGGACGTTAATGAAGAAAATCCACCGCCACGAGTAATTATCCGTTATCCACCCTCCCAATGTCGGGCCGATCACGGGAGCAACAATGGTTGCTACAGCCGTCAACCCAAAAGCTGCTCCCCTCTTTGCAGGGGGAAAAGTGTCAAGAATAATAGATTGCTGGTTAGGTTGAAGACCCCCACCAAAAAACCCTTGCATGAGGCGAAAAATAATCAGCTCAGGTAAGCTAGTAGCAATACCACACAAAAAAGAGGAAAAAGAAAATGCAAGGATACAAATAAGAAAATAGCGCCGTCGGCCCAGAACACGGCCTAACCAGCCTGAAATGGTCAGCACAATGCCATTAGCGGCCAAATAGGATGTCAGTGTCCAGGTTGCATCATCGTAAGTGGTTGACAAGTTCCCTGCAATATGCGGAAGCGATACATTCACAATAGTGGTATCAAGCACCTCCATAAAAGCAGCCAACGTCACAACGACGGCAATAAGCCAAGGGTTATGAGAGGGCTTCCACTGTTCGGGAGCAGCTGAAGTCGATGATGAGTCACTCATACGCTGCTCTCTTTACTTCGGTGTTGTGCTTGTATCAACCGTAGGCACAACCGATAACCCCAATGCCAATGGAAGCTTTGGGTCGAGCCCTTTATCGATAAGGATTTTTACCGGTACACGTTGAACAATTTTAACATAGTTGCCAGTAGCATTTTCTGGTGGGAAAGCACTAAAGGTTGCACCTGTTCCCAATTGTAGAGAATCCACATGGCCTTCCAACTTTAAAAATGGGTAGGCATCGACCTTAATCGTCACCTTTTGACCGGGGCGAATATGGGTAATTTGGGTTTCTTTATAATTGGCGATAACCCATACTTCTGGCTCTACTATGGAAAGGAGAGCCTGTCCGGTATTGACAAAACTTCCCTGTTCAACATTTCGCCTGGAAACCCAGCCATCATGCGGAGCCCTAACCACTGTCCATTCCAAATTAAGGTTGGTCAATGCCAGCTGGGCCTGAGCAGCACTGAGCGATCCCTTCTGCTGGGAAACCTGGCTCTGGGAATTCCCGATATTAGCCTTCACAGGTTCATCAATCATCACTTGAGCTTCGGCCTGCATAAGCTGGGCCTTAGCCGAATCCAACGCAGCCTTGGAGTAATCAATATCTTGCTGGGTTGTTGCCGGACGGGCAATGGAGTGCTGGCGTTTATAATCTGTTTGTGTCTTGAAAAGCTGGGCCTTGGCTGCCTCAACTTGAGATTGAGCAAGCTTTAGCCGGCCTGGAAAGGCTTTTTGAGCCACCAAAAAAGAATATTGAGAGGCAAAATATTGTGACTGCGCCTGCTCCAACAAAGCCTTGGCGTTATCATAGTTAGCCTGGTAATCACGCGGGTCAATCCTTAAAAGCACCTGTCCCTTATGGACAAACTGGTTATCATTCACCTCCAGTGATACCACATAGCCACTCACATGTGGGGCAATGGTAACAGCCCGTCCTGCAGTAAAAGCATCATCGGTAGAAACGTCATAACGGGTTAGCCACCAGTAAACTCCACAGCCTATCACCATAATCAAAATCGTGGCCATCAGCCCCCATTTTACAAATGGTTTTTTCTGTGAAGATGGGGCAGAATCTCCTTTATGAGTCTCTCTTGGAGCACGGGAAGCGTGATCTAGGGAAGTTTCCTGGTCCAGATGTCCTTGCGGATTATCTTTGTGAGAAGAGGCCTGCTCTACTGAAGCCTGTTGTATTTCCGTCATATATCATTTCCCTGGGAGGTAATGTTCTAGCCTTTTCAAAACTGTTTCTTAACAGGTCAGGGTGCCTTTTTTGAATACCAGTTACGGTGTCTTATTATCAACGGAGCTAAATAAATACAATGGAATAAATACCGTGGCCAACGATCACTTTCTGACATAGGAGTCCGATTGAGTTCGTTGTCAATGCCCTTTATACAGCAAAAAACACTGCCCTTTAGTGAGGATATCCTTCCAAAATAAAGCCAAAGTTAAAAACCAAAGTTATTGGCCACCTCTTTTAGTTCCAAAACAGAGTAAACCTATATCCAGATACCTAATCCCGCCGTTATTTATAGAAACAAGAAACACTCCTGAAAAACTAGCCCGCTCTTCCTAAAATATCTTTTAGCTGTTGAGCAATAGCCTTTTCATATGGAAAACTCTTCAAAATGACGGTGGTCATCCCTTTACGGAATTTTGCCAAAGTCTCCTGAATGAGTGACTCACTTTCCGTATCCAGGGCACTTGTGGCTTCATCAAGCAGTAATACCTCTGGGCTTGCGCAGCAACGCAATCGACTTTCCCTGCGGCTGCAACCATCTATCTTAAAGGATTAGGGCCCTTACAAGACCAAGGAGTTCTCTCTTGCATCCCTCATAGATAGATTCTCTGGTCTTTAGATTTCTTGGGCTTTTACAAGGCGAGCATACGCCATATTTTTAGCCATAAGCTGCTCATGACTACCGGCTTCTGCAATTTTGCCATCATGCATTACCAAGATGATATCAGCAGACCGAACAGTAGAAAGCCTATGAGCAACAATGACGGTGGTCATCCCTTTACGGAATTTTGCCAAAGCCTCCTGAATGAGTGACTCACTTTCCGTATCCAGGGCACTTGTGGCTTCATCAAGCAGTAATACCCTGGGCTTGCGCAGTAACGCACGAGCAAGAGCAATACGCTGGCGTTGACCCCCAGAAAGCTTGCGCCCCGCAGGACCAACCTTGCTGGCATACCCTTCAGGAAGGGCCATAATAAACCCATGAGCGGCTGCCATTTGTGCTGCGTGATGGACATCGTCCAAAGTAGCATGAGGGTTACCCATACGGATATTTTCCTCAATTGAAAGGTCAAACAAAAGTGGTTCTTGAGTAACATAGGCGAGAGCTGACCTTAAATCGGCTATCCGTATCTCTCTTAAATCTTTCCCCTCCAGAAGGATCTGCCCCCCAGAAACATCGTAGAGCCGCGGGATCAAAGATAAGGCTGTTGACTTACCAGAGCCAGAAGCCCCGACAAGGGCAACTGTTAACCCTGGCTTTATCTCAAACGTAACCCCTCGGAGGCCCGATTTCCCACCTGGATAGGAGAAACTCACATCTCTAAAGCTAATATGCCCCTGCCCAGCGGGAAGAGAGATTGCATGCTCCTTTTCTGTAATAGTGGGTTTTTCATCAATGACTTCAAAAACCCGTGCAAGACCCGCTAACCCCTCCTGCATAGCGGCATTTAACGAACCTAATGCCCGTAACGGCCGCGCTGCCAAAAGAAGAGCTGCAACGAACCCCGAAAAGTCCCCTAAGGTTGCCCCCCCCATAGCGGCACGCCAGCCAGCAAATCCCAATACAGCTGCCACCGCACTTCCCCCCAGCACTTCCATAACCGGGTCTAGGCGTGCTCTGCCACGAGTAATTTTTAAAAGAGCACTATATAACATATTAAAGGAGTGTTCCGCCCGCTTCTCTTCCTCCCCCTCAAGGCTATAAACCTTCACTATACGGGCCTGGGCAAAACTCTCATTGAGCAATGCGGCTGTACGACCGGTTTGCTCTTGCATCCCACCTGAAGCACGCCTAATCCTTCGGCCCAAACGTTGGATAGGCAAAGCAGCCAAAGGATACAACAAAGCAGCGATAAGGCTGAGTTCCCAATCCATATAAAACATGGACACAACAAGCCCAATAACGGTAACCGTATCCCCTACAGAATTCACCATACGGATCATGGAATCACGAATAGAAATAACATCGCTGGTAAAACGGGCTGCCAATTGGGCAGGGGCTTCTCGTTCAAGCTGAGCAATATCGGCATGGATCAGGCGCGAAAACATTTTACCCTGAAGGTTACGGATAACAATAAGCACCAATTTTTGAACGCTAAGGGTTTGCCCATATTGGGACGCTGCCTTCGATGCCGTAATTAATACAACCAGAAGTGGAACCTGATAAAGAATACGCGGGTCATGATCAGAAAACATATCTAAGGCCCGCTGAATAACCAGCGGATAAAGCGCTGTAAGCCCAGCCATCAGAAGGGTGAGTACCACAATAAGGGCAATCTGCCCCCAATATGTCTTCACTTCTTCATACCATAAACGGCGCATAAGAACGCGCGTATCGTCTGAAGAGAGCGGACGTTTGCTTTTTTTCCGCCGTGCAAAGCGTTTTTTAGAAACAGGGGTCGAAAAGCCATTCTGGCTGACTTCAGCTAGCCTCACCGACTCTTCTGGAAGAACGACATTCATAGAACAACTTGTAGCAGCGAGGAGGTTTTTAGGCAAACCCAATACAACCGAAAGGTACTCAAAACGAGCACCCACAGGAAGAATACTAGACTATTTTTTTAAATTTAAAGCCACTTCCTAAGCTCTTCAAGACAGTCATTTTTACCAGGCTGACAGCCATGAGCAAGCCACCAGGCCCGTATTCGAGCAAGGTAAAAGCCAATATTTCGGCCAGCCTGTAGACCTATGGCCATGAGGTCTCTCCCCCGCAAAGGAAATTGCGGGCGTAAGGTTTCCCCAATCTGGATCCGTAATTTTTCCCATAAAAAATTATAATAGTCACACTGTCCTGAAAAAATCACCTCCAGCAGTTCGGGAGAAAGAATACCTTCCTTTTCCAGAGCTCTTAAATGGGCCTTATCATCACGAAGAAGGAAAAGAGAACTTTGCACTTTCCAACTAAACAAAAATAAGGGACCATGTTCTACTTCAGATAACAATTGAGCTATGGAATAAGAAGATAGAGGAGGGATAACGTGCACCAAGCGCCCCCCTAAACCTTTAATAAAAATACCAAATTGATCTTGTTGTAAAAACGCAAGCTTTTTTTCTTCCGCTCCCGACAAATGCAGAGACCTTGTAAAGCGTTCTCTCTCCTTATTATGAATCTCCTTATTCTGAACAAGAATGGAAAGGGCAAGTAACGGATCTCGTGGAGTGTTCTCATACCCATAAAAAAAAGTATGATAGGATGGTTTAGTCACTTCAATCTGCTGGAAGAGATTATCTAAAATACCAATCTGGTTGATAGGATATTTTTTCTGCAGGTCTTGTTCTGACGAGACATGCTGCTGCCCCTCAAGCAGATAAGGTAATACCCCTGTCCTCATCATCCAAACCAGAATTTCATATCGATTTGGCCCTGATAAAATTCGACCCAATTCTGACCATATCCGCTCAACTGAAAGTTGTGCAAGCAAAGGCAGAGTCCCCGCAATAGCCTCTAACGCTTGGGAATCGGGGTGGCCTGCTCCAAAACGGGCCTGAAAACGAAAAAACCGTAAAATCCGTAGAGCATCTTCCTGAATACGCCGAGCAGCACACCCAACAAAACGAACTTTACGGTTTTTTAAATCTTCAAAACCATGAAAATAATCATACACTCTGCCTTCTCTATTGCAGGACATGGCATTAATGGTAAAATCACGCCTTTTGGCATCTTCCTGCCAATCTTCAGTCCAGATGACCTCAGCATGGCGGCCGTCGGTTTTGATATCTTGACGCAAGGTCGTAATTTCAAAAGACTGGCCCTTATCCATAACTGCTGTAACGGTTCCATGTTTTAGGCCTGTTAACACCACTTTAATATTTTGGGCTTCTAGAAGGGCTTGTACTCTCTGTGGTGAAAAAGGAGCGGCCAAATCAATATCATGTACCTCTTCCCCCGCCAATATATCCCTAACAACCCCGCCAACCAAACGCAGTTGGGGAATAACACACCATAAGATTTCCAGACTGCCCATCTGAGCCTGCAAACATTCAGACAGGTTTATAAGGGGGGGTGCATTCTCGAAAGTCATGCCACTATCGGGCACCATCACTCTTTAATAGAGTCTTCAGACGTTAAGGGAAAAAACATATTCTGGCTCCATATCCCCATATATTTCTCCCCCCTATAACAGCCTGGAACTGAAAGGGCGAGTAATTCATAATAAGCTAGCCGGCTGATACGGGCCTCAATAGGCCACTTTCCCATACCTTTACGAATAAATAAATAGGGCATTTCCTCCCCACAAATGGTAATATCTTTTGCCAGACTGCGCATGATTAAAGGATGGTCAGGCCCCACACAAATCATCTGATCTATATTGGTGCGCAATGAAACAGTCTGATTACGTCCGTAGCCTGTCCAATAAACATTGGTCACCACAAAAGGCACATCCTCAACCACAACAATGCCTTTCTCTGTTGGGGTTTCCAACCAATAGTCCCCTTCTTCATCACGTTCTATGAGCGAGGAAAAAAGACATACCATATGTTTACGCTTAATAAGCTTGCCTTTATAATACCAATTTCCATCCCGTTTAATAGAAAAAGGTAAAACAAGCCTACATTGGCCATTCGCTTTTTTTTCTGGCTTTTCAGGCGGCAAGCCAAATGCTTCTTCAGTCTTCAAGCAACTGGCCTGTACAGCACGCGAGGCCTGTAAAATTGCCTTTTCCTTTTCTGCCGGTATCACCGGACTTGAATTTTTCTGTTTAGAAGGAAGGCACTCTTTCCCTTTTAGGGGGTGTTTCTTTTCCGTGCAGGATGAAAAGGAAAAATACAGACTTTTCATTTCCTTTTCTGTCATAGCTTGCTCTCCTGCCTTGTATTTCTGTACAACTCAATACTATGTTAGTATAAACGATCACTATTTCGTATGCCAAGTTTTGTGTTCTCTTCCGAGTTTAAAGTTCCATATTGATCATGACCCAAAATCCAGAGCTTCCTTCCCCAGCATTCCAAAAACCCACCCTGTCAGAGCAGGAAGTACTTTTTTATGCTGATCAGCTCAGCAGTAAACTGGTAAAGATCCACCAAGAACTCTCCTCTCATATATTTGGGCAGGATATCGTCATTGAACAAGTGCTCACCACGATGTTATCTGGTGGGCACTGTCTGCTTGTAGGAGTACCAGGACTTGGCAAAACTTATTTAATCGAAACTCTCAGCAAGGTTATGGGGCTTTCCTCCAAACGGATTCAATTTACACCCGACCTTATGCCTTCAGATATTACCGGAAGTGAAATTCTTGATGAATCCCCGACAGGGCAGCGCAGCTTTCGATTTGTAAAGGGGCCTGTTTTTTGCCAGCTTCTTTTGGCCGATGAAATTAATAGAGCCAGCCCCCGAACCCAATCAGCCCTGTTGCAAGCCATGCAAGAACAAACAGTAACCATTGCTGGGGCCCCCCACCCCCTACCTCATCCCTTTCATGTTATGGCCACACAAAACCCTCTTGAGCAGGAAGGAACCTACCCACTGCCCGAAGCCCAGCTTGATCGTTTCCTCCTTCAGGTTAACCTTTATTACCCTGATGAACAGGCAGAAAAAGCCATGATTTTGGCCACTACCTCCAGCCAGCTCAAGCCCCCTCAGGAATGTTTTACAGCCCATGAACTGCTTTTAATCCAAACGGTTATTCGGAGCTTGCCCGTAGGGGAAAAAATTGTAAATGCCATATTGAAACTGGTCCGCATGGCTAGGCCAGAAACAAGCACAGACGAAAAAAGTAAAAAATACCTCGCCTGGGGGCCAGGCCCACGTGCCACACAGGCCTTTATGTTGGCCACACGGGCCCGAGCCCTGCTCGATGGGCGCCTTGCACCAAGCCTGGATGATGTGGCAGCCCTTGCTATCCCTATTTTACGCCATAGAATGGCCCTTCACTTTTCAGCCCGCACGGAAGGAATACAATTGGAGGATATTATAGGCCACCTCGTAGAAACGATCCTTCAGTAAAATCCTTCTCCTCCAATACTGGCAAGAACGAAAATATCCCGAGCTAGAATGAACGCGTCTTCTTCCTTCTCCTTGCAGCAGGCCTATGATCTCGCCGCAAAATTTCCTGCCATACGGCTTTCAGCCTACCAGGCCGCTCAAACCCTCCTATGGGGGCAACATGGGCGTAAAAGAAAAGGGGAAGGAGAGGAATTTTGGCAATTCCGTAAATTATTTCCCGGAGAATCCCTCTCCCGGGTCGATTGGCGACAATCTGCCCGCAGCCAGAATATTTTCATCCGCGAGACTGAGCGTCTTACTGTACAAACACTTTGCCTATGGGTGGATTTTTCATCTTCTATGGCGTGGGGCTCAGAAGGGAGCCCCTTCACAAAGCTTCACTACGCCCTTACCCAAGCCTTAGCCCTAGCCTATTGCGCCCTTGATAACCAAGAGCGCCTTCTTGTAATAAACCCTTATACTGGGGAGCAGATTTTTTTTAATAGCACTGCACGCTTCCCCGCTCTTTGTGATTTTTTCTTCCACCTCTTAAGCCACAGCCAGGAAACGCCGCCGTCTCCCCTGCCAAAATCAGAATTCCTTCCCCCTCATTGTCATCTCGCCTTATTCAGCGATGGTCTATTTACCCTATCCTCTATAGCCCCTTTACTGAAAACCCTTGCCTTGCAATCTACCCGAACCTTCTTTTTTCAAGTGAACGACCCCCAGGAAGCCCAATTTTCCTATGAAGGACGAATTCTCTTTGAAGGAACAGAAAATGAACCCTCCCATCTTGTTCCAAATGCCCTAAGCGTTGCCCAAAATTATCAAAATAACTTTAAACATCATAGTGTCCAACTGGCGGAATTATGTCAAAATAACCACATTCATTATTGGTCTTTCCTGACCTCTCAACCCCTTATGCAACCTTTGCAACACATCTTTCGGCTTGTAGACAGCAGCTTGGAGAAAAGAAACCTGTGACTTTTCTCAAACCTCTTCTCCTGATGGGTTTGGCTATTTTACCCATAATATGGTATTTGCTTTACATACGCCCACCAGCCGCCAGAAAACAAATTTTTCCTGCGATTATGTTGGTGCGTTTGCTGCCCCTTTCTCAGCAAACCCCTTATAAATCCTCCTTATGGCGACTATTTTTACGCTGCATTGCTGTAACCCTCCTTGTTCTTGGCTTTGCAGAACCTGTTGTTTTTCATCAAAACAATAAGGAATTTGCTTTTCACAAAACGGCCCTTATTGTTATAGATAATGGGTGGGCCAGTATTCACGATTGGCAAAAACGCAAGGAAACCCTCAATACCTTACTCAATAAGGGGCTTGCAGAGCAGCAAAAAATCCTTCTCCTTGCCACAGCGCCCACAGAGGGGAATACCCTGCTGAATATTGCTACCCCCCAAACTATTCCCGAAAGCCAGCCTATCCTCAATCTTCTCCACCCAGAGCCCTGGCCCACCGAACGCAAAATGGCCGCCGAAGCCCTGGAAAAAATTCATGCCCACTATCCTGATCTAGAGGTTTTCTATCTGGCCGATGGACTTCAATCAGCTGATGACAAAATTTTTAAAGAAAAACTTCATCTCTTTTCCACCATCCATGACATACGCTTAGACAACACTGTTTTGGAGCCTGCTTCTCCATTTTTGCTGTATTTTCCCCAAAATGAAAAAGATTTTTTTACAACCGGAAGAATTGGCCTTTCTGTTATTGCTGCAGCATTTCCCCGTCATTTTTCAATAAGCTTTCAAGGAGCAAACGCCCATAACTTTACCACCAAAACCGTTATCATCCCCCCTGGGCAATCGACAGAAGAAATCCATATTGACCTTCCACCTCCCATTTTGCGGCAAATCGAAAAAATTAGCCTTGATAATACTCCTACCCCTTCTTCTACCCTTTTGCTCAACAGGGCAGATTTTTACCATCCCGTAGGATTATTGGGTGAACATGCCAGCCAAACGCCTTTCGTGGGTTCCTTATATTATGTGCAAAAGGCCCTCCTCCCCTACGCAGATCTTCATACAGGCAACTTAACCCAGCTCTTAAACCAAAAACTCTCCGTCATTATTGCTCCAGATGGTAGCCTTAATTCTGCTGAGACACGTACACAACTGGCCCAATGGGTTAAAAATGGCGGGATGCTAATCCGCTTTGGGGGAGAAGGCCTGACCGCCAATGCTGAACAAAACATTCTGGGAGACTCTCAGCTCTCACCAGGTGCGCATAACCCTGAGACCACCTTACTTCCGGTTCCACTTATTTCAGGCAGCAGACAGCTTGGCAGTGGCATGTCGTGGGGGAAACCCCAAAAACTGGCAGCTTTTAACCCACATTCCCCTTTTGCAGGGTTACCTATCCCGACAGATATCACCGTTTCCCGGCAGATCTTAGCTGAGCCTTCCTCTTCTCTTACTGCCCATATCTGGGCCCAACTAGAAGATGGTACACCCCTCGTAACCCATACCACGTTAGGCCAAGGCCAAATGGTATTTTTCCATCTCCCTGCCACACCGGGGTGGTCTAACTTGCCGCTTTCGGGTGTTTTTGTTTCCATGCTCCAGCGACTCGTAGGGCTTGCCAACGGCGTTTTACAACAAAGCCATGGAAACGCCATCCTGCCTCCCCTTTCCATTCTTGATGAAAACGCTAATTTGATCACTCCTCCGGCCTTTGCTCTGGCCCTTGCCGAAAACCAATTTGGCCAAACCCCTGTTTCATACCTTCATCCTGCTGGAATATACGGCTCAGCTGCAGTACAAAAAAAGCTTAATATTGGTGATACCCTTAAACATCTCGAAAAAGAATCCCTCATGGGCCAAGCTATGCGAATAACCACCTCGAAAGCATCAACATCTTATGCCTCATGGCTGATCATACTAGGGGGAGTTCTTCTGCTCATCGACGGCTTCATTAGGCTTTTTGTACCCTTTTCCCCAAAAAAACACGCCAAAACGTTGGGGATTTTTTCTCTGTTTCTGGCAATAATCCTTCCCCTCTCCTCCACCCTGGCAGCCACTCCCTTACCCGTACCCCCTGCTGCCCTGGAGACACGGCTGGCTTATCTCCTTACCGGGGACCCCGAAACAGATACGACCTCAGAGCAGGGTCTGATTGGATTATCTCATTACGTAAACAGCAGAACGTCAGCCACCCTTGGCCATCCTGACGGTGTCGTCCCTGAAAAGGATGATCTGGCCTTTTATCCCCTTTTATATTGGCCGATTACCCCTCAGGCTAAAACCAACCCCGCCCGTATTGCCGCCCTCAACCGCTTTATAAGCCATGGCGGGATTATCCTTATTGATACAATGGGGACAGATGCCGAGCAAGCTGAGACCACTTCTTCCAGCATTTTTATTAATTTCGTTCCCCATACCACAGCAACCCTTAAAAACGCTACAGAAGGGCTTAATATTCCAACCCTGACCAAGCTCACCCCAAACCATGTCCTGGCCCATACTTTTTACCTCTTGCATAATTTTCCAGGGCGTTATACTGGAGCGCCCTTATGGGTTGCCCATGATGAGAATGCAGGCAATGATGGCGTAAGCCCCATTATTATCGGGGCAAATAGCTGGGCACAGGCCTGGGCTATAACTCCAGAAGGAGAAAAACCTTTCTCGGTTTTACCGGGCGGAGAAATCCAGCGCCGACAGGCTTTTCGTTTTGGGGTTAATCTGGTGATCTATTCCCTAACCGGAAACTACAAAGCTGACCAAAGCCATGTTCCAGAACTTTTAAAAAGGCTTAATAATGACGCCAGATAACCTCTTGCATGGCTCATTGATGGTCGCCCCTCTTACTCCCTTATGGAGTATCATAGCCCTTGCACTCTGCATTCTACTGCTTACCCTATGGGGGGTATTAACAAAAAAAAGAGGAACCTTTTTACGCTTTGTAGGCATGGCGATTATCCTTCTATGGTTGCTCAACCCCCAAAAACTCCAAGAAACATGGCACTCCCTACCTGAAACCGTACTTGTCGTAAGAGATCATTCTTCCTCTATGACGCTTGATCAGCGAAGCACGGCAGCCCAAACCCTAAGCGAAACCATAAAGCCCGAACAGTCCTCTCTGCTTATCCGCCATTTGGATGTCTCTTCAAACACTGCGGCAGGCACTCATATTTTTGAGCAAATAGAAAAAGCTTTTACCAGTATTCCCCCGGCACAACGCGCTGGTGTTGTCCTTCTTACAGATGGCCAGGTACATGATGTTCCATCGACACTCCCTTCTTGGTTACAACAGCCAAACACTTCAAGAGGAATCGGCTCACCTACTCATCCACTCCCTTTCCATGTCATCCTGACTGGAAAGCCTGGCCAGATTGACCGTCGCATTAAAATTCTCCAAGCACCCCCCTTTGTTTTAACAGGACAAACGGCCCATATCCGCCTGGAAGTTGACGATCTTGGCACCCAAGAAGCAACCCAAACTGAAATCACCACCCAGCCCACGAATGGGACAGCCTTTAGCCGCCTTATCCGCACAGGGGAACCCTTTGATATCGATATTCCCATAACACAACCAGGCCCTTTGCTGATAAGCTTTTCCACTCCCCCCCTCCCCGGTGAAATTGCTACAAGCAACAATCAAGCCGTTGTCAATATTACAGCTATTCGCGATCGTCTCCGTGTGCTTTTAGTTTCAGGAACCCCTAATCAGGGCGAACGGGTTTGGCGGTGGCTGCTTAAGGCTGACCCCTCTGTAGAGCTTATCCACTTTACTATTTTACGCCCCCCTGAAAAGGACGATGACACCCCCCTTTCAGACCTAGCCCTAATTGCGTTTCCTGTCCATGAATTATTCCAACAAAAAATTAACAGTTTTGACCTGATTATTCTGGATGGTTTTGAAAACCGATCCATCTTGCCCGCTCAGTATCTTGAAAATATTACCCGCTACGTTAAACAAGGTGGGGGGCTTTTTCTTACCGCGGGGCCTGAATTTGTAACGGAATGGAGCTTACAGGATACTTCCCTTTCTGAAATCATGCCCGCCCATGTCCCTATGCAGGGCAGTGTGCTCGTAAGAGCCTTCCAACCCCAACTAACCCCTACAGGTTTATTACACCCTGTCACCAAAGATCTTCCCGGGGCCAATACACTTACCACCAACAAACCCCAATGGGGGCCATGGTATAGAATTCTCGCTGGAAATGCCCAAGGAGAAGTCTTGATGGAGGATGCAGACAAGCACCCTCTTTTAGTTTTGAACCGGGTTGAGAAGGGCCGTATTGCCATGCTTCTTTCTGACCAAAGCTGGCTATGGTCGCGTGGAGAAAAAGGGGGTGGCCCCCAGGCAGAATTACTGAAAAGGATCTCCCATTGGCTTATGAAAGAGCCCGAACTGGAAGAAGAGCGCCTAACGGCCACCCTTGCCGATAATACCCTTACCCTTCATTATTCTACTTTAAGCTCTGAAAAAACCCTTGAAGCGCATGTTCTTTCACCAAATGGTAAAACATTCGCTGTTCCTTTAATACGCAATAATCACCACGTATTAAGCGGGACACTTCCTGCTCCTACTCCGGGTGTATGGAAAGCAACTTATGAAAAACACACTGCTTTTGCAGCCCATACCGAAAAAGATACTGAAGAAACACAAGATTTTAGAGCTACGGATAAAAAACTTAAACCCCTAGTTGAAAAAACAAATGGGCAAACCCTATGGGTTGCTCCTTCCGAAGCCCTAAAAACCCCAATTCGCCTCGCCCTACAGGGAGAAAGCCTGAACCAACCCAAAGAAGGCCTGAACGAACGTACGGTGTTTTTCCCCGCAAGAAACCCCCATGTTGTTACAGCCCGGCAAACACAACCCATTCTTTCAGCATGGGCGATGATGCCTATTATCCTGTTTCTGTTTTTGCTCGCCTGGTATCAGGAGAGAAAGAGTTAGACGTTAACTTTACTTACTGTTCTTGACTACTTTACCTCTACCCATGGTGCGCGTAAGGGATTGGCCGATACAGCACTGAAGACTGCAAATTCAGGCTATCTAACCCGGCGATTGGTAGATGTTGCCCAGGATTCCATTATTATTGAACAGGACTGCGGAACAGAACGTGGGTTAAGCCTTCGTGCCGTTATGGACGGGGGCGAGGTTATCTCATCCCTTTCAGAGCGTGTCCTAGGCCGCACGGCAGCTGCAGATGTTGTGCACCCTTCACTTACTGCCTTTTAGCCTATAGCATTCTGGTAGCATTATTCTGTTATCATCCCAGATATCTATCGTCCCAGATATCGCCCCGAAACCCAGCCAATGTGATCTATATCTTCCATTTCTTCCATCTCACGATGATCATCTCATCCTTCCCGTGGGTATGAGTCCGCAAGATGTTACAATGAGGTATTACAATAGCTGAATCATCCGGCTTACCTTACCGCCTTGAGATCATAACTTTTCTGACTTGTGAGGGGACAGCTAAAGTAGTAATATTGGCTAACCTTTTCTTCATTATTGAGTAAATATCTCTCCATGCAGTATGGCATTCAAACAAAACGACACATTGTTTATGGGTTCAGTCTGTTTTGTCTTTTTTTACCGAGCATAGCTTTAGCACAAGCCCCAGGACAAATGCCCTCCCATGCTGATAGCCCAAATAATGCGAGCAAAAAAGACTTTTCAGAACAAGATACAGACCCCACCACCTCTTTATTTGATGCCATTAACAAGGGCAATGCAAACGCTGCAAAAGAAGCTCTAAACCGAGGGGCAGATATTAATGCCCGGAATATTCTTGACCAAACCCCTATGGATATGGCCATTGATTTGAACCGCTTTGACATTGCCTTTCTTTTCCTGGCTTTACGCACTTATGGTGGTGAAGGAGACAATAGCAGAATTACAACCGCTAACCTTTCAGAGCCAGGAAACGCCCACGCCTCTTCTTCCAGACGGTCAAGCCATAAAAAGACCATGATCCAGACCACCGTTGGCAGCGGGGAATCTAAAGCGCACCATTCTGCTTCTGGGCCCTATTCTCCCAATGATGGGCATGCTCAGCCGAATGTTGGATTTTTAGGGTTCGGAAATTAACTGTTTAGGCTGATATCTTTATCAAATAACGCCCCGCACCTAACTCTTTTTGTGAAAAAGCCAATATGGGGGGTTCTAGGGTAAAAGTTTTTTCTACCCTTAAAAAGAATATGCTTCTATTTAGGGCTCTAACTCCTGGATAAGCTTATTACGTAAAACGTCCAGTTCTTGCCACTGGCCATCTATTTTCACGTGCCAGAATGTCCAACCATTACAGGAGGGAGCATTGGTAAGCATTGCCCCCATTTTGTGAATTGACCCCCGTTGCTGCCCGTTTACAAGATTTCCATCAAGGGCAATAGTGGCTTTTACCTTTTTTCTCTTATCCATAAGCACAGTGCCTACAGATAATAGGCCCCGTTCCACTAAGCTTCCAAACGGAATCCGTGGAGCCTCTCGCTTATCGGGTGTAATAACCAGTTTATCGGGTGTCAGCACTTCCTCTGCTGCCACACGTTCCTTAGCCGCAACAACATAGTCTGGATGGCGCTCAATACCAATAAAGCGTCTTCCAAGCTTACGGGCTACGGCTAATGTCGTTCCCGTGCCACTAAATGGATCAAGCACGATATCACTGACATCCGTAGAAGCCATTAAAACACGTTGTAAAAGGCTTTCTGGTTTTTGTGTAGGATGCAATTTTAAACCATGTTTGTTTTTAAGGCGCTCATGGCCTGTGCACAAGGGCAGATACCAGTCCGAGCGCATTTGCACATCCTCATTGAGGGCCTTCATAGCCTGATAATTAAAACGATAGCGGCTATCAGCACTACGGGCTGCCCAAATCAAAGTTTCGTGGGCGTTGGTAAAACGCCGGCCTCTAAAATTGGGCATGGGATTAGACTTACGCCAAATAATATCATTCAGTACCCAAAAACCCAGATCTTGTAATAATACCCCAAGACGAAAAATATTATGGTATGAGCCGATAACCCATAAGGTTGCATCTTTTTTTAATATTCTCCGAGCTTCTATCAACCACGCTTTAGAAAAATTATCGTAATCTGCAAAGCTTTTAAATTTGTCCCATTCATCATTCACCCCATCAACAAGAGATTCATCAGGCCTTCTCAGCTCACCTTGCAACTGAAGATTATAGGGTGGATCTGCAAAAATACAGTCAATAGACGCGGAAGGTAAGCCCCGCATGGTCTCTATACAATCCCCACAAAGAATCTGATCCAAGGGGAGAGTTGTAACAACAGCACCACTCATTGCTGGCACAGCTGAGCAGCTGCCTTCTTTATTGGTACTATGGTCTTCATAATACTCTGCTTGATGGGAGCAAAACTTTTTCGATGATGAATACAAGGACCGTAGCGCTCTAAAGCCTGTTTATGATCTTTTGTCCCATATCCCATATTTTTATGCCATTGGTAGACGGGCCATTTTTCTGCCAGCTGAACCATAAGCCTATCTCTTATAACCTTAGCAATAATAGAGGCCGCAGAAATGGAATAGCTCAGAGAATCCCCTTTTATAAGGCAAGTAGAGGGACAGGGAAGCCTTGGGGCAAATTTGCCATCTATCAGTGCATGATCCGGCACATAAGGAAGTTGCCTTATAGCCCGCTGCATGGCCATAAAAGAAGCCTGAAAAATATTATGATGATCTATCTCGGCAACACCGGCTGCCCCAACCCCTATTTTTACATCAGGCCTGTTCATTAAGAGAGCAAACGACTTATCTCGTGCAGAACGACTCATTTTTTTAGAGTCATTCAACACGGGGGCCAACTGGCTATCGACACCATTTTCGAAAATAACGGCCGCTGCAAGAACAGGACCAGCCAAGGGGCCCCGCCCTACTTCATCGACACCGGCGACAAATCCACCGCATTGCTGTTCTCGCACAAAATCTGGCATTTTCAACTATTCTGTTATCTGCAGTTTTTTCCGATTCGGGGAAAATACAAATCGCAAATAACAGAAAGCATTTTTTTTGTTGATAAATCAAGAGTCCAGGTAAATAAACGAGTCCACAAATCTATTTATTTTTTTGAGCGAAAGAGCCGTGAGAGAATTAAACCGGCAATCGCAGCAATTCCCACGGAGAGAAGAGGGCGATTTTTGACAAAACCGACAACTGATTCCAGTCGACTTTCGCTCTCTCCATAAATTTTTGCAAATTCTTCTTCTGCTAAGTCGCTGAGCTCATCAAAGCGGTCATTAACGGTGGAGCCAACCTTGTCGGCGGTCTCTTTAAGCTTGTCTTTTCCATCGTCAATCATGTCAGACGCTTTTTTCTTGATCTCATCAATATTATTCTTGCTCATAACACCCTGTTTCCTCAAAATTAGATTTTTAAAAAATTTATGAACACTGTAAGCAATTCTAAAAAATGCCACAGTTCCTAGCGATAGGTTCAAGCTTAAGCATACCTAACCTGTTAACCAACTTAAGGTAAAAACTTAACAGGCCTTCGTCAATAACTACAAGCTAGGAAGTTTAGAGTGGTTTATTATTTTTTTTCAACCCCTTTAGGAAAAGTATAAAATTAATCTTTTAAAAACAATTTAATGTGGCTATCTTTACCCTATTCTCGTTGCAGGGCTCTCAGGTTGAAATTTTCCTGCTCATTCTTTTAAAATAGATTCTTTTAAAACTGACTTAATGAGCTCCTATACTTCCTAAAAATCCTACCGTTTTTTTTCCAGACTACCTCTTATATTTCTTATCGTTTCATATTTCTTATCGTTGCCAGAAACTGTAAAATTATGCTGAAAATCTCTTTAGTATTTCCCCCCAACGGGCCTTGTAAACCAATGCCCTTTGCTTTGAAGAAAGTTCTTTAATGCTCTCTTCACCTCGACATAAAAAAACATTTTTCTGGCTTGTACTAGCTTTTTTAGTCTGTCTGTTGTTGGCTTTCTTGTTTTTTCGGCAGAGTTTTACAACTTCTTCTCAAAAACACAGCTATAGCCAAGAAGCGCAACCGGTGGGTACTGCATCTGCCCTTATTGGGGATATGCCTGTTATCCTTTCTGAATTAGGCACCGTAGTGCCCATTACCAATGTTACCGTCCAGACACGGGTATCAGGGCATCTCCTGAAAGTCTATTTTCATGAAGGGGATTATGTCAAAAAAGGAGACCTTTTGGCCCTTATTGACCCCCGCCCCTTTGAAGCCAGTAAAGCACAATATGAAGGTACACTGGAATCCGATACAGCCCAACTTGAACAAGCCAAGCTTGACAGTGCTCGCTATCAGAAGCTTATGCACCAAAATAGTATTGCCAGCCAAACCGCCCAGGATCAGCAATATAAAGTTGCCCAGCTTAAAGGACAGATTAAGGTCGACCAGGCCCTTATTCAGCAGCAGAAGCTCAATATCATGTATAGCCATGTTACGGCTCCTGTCGAGGGTCGTGTTGGAATTCGCCAAGTCGATGCTGGGAACTATGTTACAGCAGGGCAATCTGGCGGGTTGGTAATTTTAACCCAAATGCAGCCTATTTCTGTGATACTGACAGTTCCTGAAAAACATATCCAACCTATTGTGGAGCAACTACGGTTGAGCAAAAAACTCACCGTGGAGGCTTGGGATAGCAGCAATACCAAAAAACTGGCCAAAGGAACAACAGAAGTACTCGATAGCCAGATTGATACCTCAACCGGCACAGTAAGAATGCGCGCCATTTTTGATAATACCGATACACGCTTATTTCCTAATGAATTTGTGAATGCTCATATTCTCCTTAAAACCCTTAGCAAGGTTATTCTTCTTCCCACCCGTAGCTTACAAACCGGCCCTGATGGGCAGTTTGTCTATGTTGTAAAACCTGACCATACAATCGAGGTTAGACCTGTTAACACAGGAGAGAGCTATAACGGAAACACTGTTATCACCTCGGGGATTAAGGCTAACGAAATGGTTGTCACCGATGGGACTGACCATTTGAAAACCGGTATAAAGGTCTCTGTTGCCAACCCTGCCCCCTTAAAAGAACCGTCTGCTTCAAAACAACCACTGCCAACTCATTAAAACTGAAGCACCCTTTTTTAGCCATAGTATTTTCTTAACCCTGGAAATCATCGGTATGATATCGTCCACCACAAGAAAAGACCGAAAGGATACAGCGTGAATCCTTCACGCATCTTTATTCAACGCCCAGTTGCAACAACCCTTCTGATGTGTGCCATCCTTATGGCTGGCTTGTTGAGCTATCGGTTCTTGCCTATTTCTGCCCTACCAGAAGTGGACTATCCTACTATTACTGTCCAAACCTTCTATCCAGGTGCTGGCCCGAATGTGACTGCGACTGCCATTACCGCCCCACTGGAAACACAGTTGGGCCAAATGCCAGGCCTTGACCAAATGATATCCCAGTCTTCTGGGGGGGCCTCTGTCATTACCCTGCGCTTTAACCTCAATCTCGCCATGGATGTTGCTGAACAGGAAGTCCAGGCGGCCATCAACCAAGCAGCTTCCCTTCTGCCCACAGATTTGCCCGCTCCCCCCATTTACGCCAAGGTGAACCCTGCTGATACCCCGGTTATCAGTTTGGGGATTACCTCAACCACCTTACCACTCACTGAGGTACAAAATTATATCGATACCCGTCTTTCTCAAAAACTAAGCCAAATATCCGGCGTAGGGCTCGTTGCCCTGGCGGGCGGTAATAAAAAGGCCATTCGGGTAAGGGTCAATATCCCTAAAATGACCTCCTTCGGGATTGACCTTGACACCTTGCGCACAACAATTGGCAATGTCAATGTTAACTCTCCAGCTGGTACATTCGATGGCCCCCACACGGCTGTTTCCTTACAGGTTGATGGGCAGATCAGATCACCAGAACAACTTTTAAACCAAATCATTGCCTACCAGAATAACGGACCTGTCCGCATTCGTGATATCGCCACTGTTTCGTATGGACCAGAAAATACCCAGCTTGCAGCCTGGCAAAACACAACTCCTGGTCTTATCCTCAATATTCAGCGCCAGCCAGGGGCCAATGTTATTGCGGTGGTTAACAATATTAAACACGCCTTACCCGTGCTTCAGGCCGCTCTTCCCCCGGGTATTACATTAACGCTGCTAACCGATAGAACAACAACCATAAAAGCCTCTGTTGAGGATGTGCAATTTGAGCTGTTTTTGGCCATAGTGCTGGTTGTTGCCATCATCTTTATTTTCCTCCATAACGTGCCGGCTACTTTTATTCCAAGCCTTTCTGTCCCCCTCTCCCTGATTGGTACCCTGGCCGTAATGTACCTTCTGGGTTTCTCCCTTGATAACCTTTCCCTCATGGCATTGACCATCTCTACCGGCTTTGTGGTGGATGATGCCATTGTGATGATTGAAAATATCAGCCGCCATATTGAAATGGGAGAAGACAGGATGACAGCAGCCATTAAGGGCTCTGAAGAAATTGGCTTTACCATTATCTCCCTGACCATATCGCTTATTGCGGTGTTGATCCCCCTTTTATTTATGGCCGATGTGGTGGGCAGACTATTTTTTGAATTTGCTATTACCCTCTCTGTGACCATTATTATTTCTGCCATTATCTCCCTTACCCTCGTACCCATGCTTTGCGCCCGTATGCTAGCCGAACAGGGTAGCCAAAAACATTCTTGGTTTGCCCGCATAGTCAGCCATGTCACAGAAAAGACAATTGCCGGCTATAGTGCTATGCTTGATAAGGTTTTAGCCCACCAGCCACTGATGCTCGTTGTTACGTTGTTGACAATCCTGCTGACATTCTACCTGGCTTACATTATTCCCAAAGGGTTCTTTCCCGTGCAGGATACCGGCATCTTGCAAGGAATCTCTTCCATGGATCAATCCATCTCTTTTGACGCCATGAAAGAAAAACAACAAGATTTGGCAAAAATCATTCTGGCTGATCCAGATGTCAAAAGCCTTTCGTCTTTCATTGGGGTGGATGGGCAGAACATGACGCTCAACCAGGGGCGTTTCGTCATTAACCTCAAGCCTCGCTCCCAGCGTACCCACAGTGCCGCAGCCATCTCCCGCCGTATTGCCAAAAAAGCACGCTCCTACGTGGGAGGTACCCTTTATTTACAACCAGTCCAAGACCTTTCTCTTGATTCCAGCATTTCTGCCACCCAATACCAGTTTGTGCTGGAAAATGCCGATTATAATGCCTTTTCCATTTGGGTACCAAAATTCCTGACGGCTTTAAGAAGCAAACCTGCCCTCTCAGATGTGACTGCTGACCTGCAGGCGAGTGGGCTAGTGGCCTTTGTTAACCTGGACCGAACCACAGGCGCACGCTTTTCCATTACTCCTCAAACCATAGATAATGCCCTTTATAACTCATTTGGCCAAAGACAGATTTCTACAATCTATACCCAATCCAACCAATACCGGATTATTCTTGAAGCTGATCCCCGCTTCCAAAAAAGCCTTTCTTCCCTTGACGCCTTGTATCTACCAGGAATTGGGGGCAGCTCAGGAGAAAGCACTTCTGGGCCTACCCGCCAACCCACCTCTGGTCTGGTACCTCTTACTGCCGTAACCTCTATTAAACAAACAACGGGTCCGTTGCTGATCACACATTTCGGGCAATTTCCAGCTACAACCATCTCCTTTAACCTGGCAGAAAACGCCTCGCTGGATGCAGCAACTCAAACTGTTGAGGAAACAAAAAAGGAAATTGGTTTGCCCGATAGTTTTATGACCAATTTCCAGGGCACAGCGGCTGCTTTTAGCAACAGCCTGCAAAACGAACTTTACTTGGTTATTGCTGCTATTGTCGCTGTTTATATCGTCTTGGGGATCCTTTATGAAAGCTTTATCCACCCATTAACTATTCTTTCCACCCTTCCCTCAGCAGCTATTGGGGCTTTACTTGCCTTGCTTATTTCTGGAGATGGGCTGGATATTATGGGGATTATTGGCATTGTTTTGCTCATTGGCATTGTAAAGAAAAACGCCATTATGATGATTGACTTTGCCCTTGAAGCGGAAAGGATGGAAAAGCTTTCCTCTATCGACTCTATCCGCAAGGCGGCTGCTTTACGATTTCGCCCCATTTTGATGACAACTCTTGCGGCCATGCTGGGCGCACTCCCCATGATGTTGGGTACAGGAACGGGCTCAGAACTCCGTAGGCCCTTGGGGCTCGCTATCGTAGGGGGGCTCATGGTCAGCCAGTTGCTGACTCTTTTTACAACACCCGTTATCTACCTTTATATGGATAAAGTCAGCCAGCTTGCCCAAAAATGGCTTGGCAAAATTATCCCCGGTATCCGAAATGCGGATGATGGAGAGAAAGAGAAGGCCTAAGGCATGTCATCGCTTATTAAGCTCTTCATCACCCGTCCAACGGCAACAATCCTGCTCACCGTCGCCATCGTGCTCAGCGGATTAATTTGCTATAACAGCCTTCCTGTGGCTGATCTCCCCAATGTGGATTTCCCTGTTATTATGATAAGGGCAACCCAGCCTGGCGGCTCGCCTGAAGAAATTGCCAGTACCATTGCAGCCCCTCTTGAGCGTCATCTCAGCCAAATTGCCGATGTAACCGAGATGACATCAGAATCCACTCAAAATAGTGTTCGCATCATCCTCCAATTTTCCTTGGAGCGCGATATTAATGGGGCTGCCAGAGATGTGGAGGCTGCCATTCAGGCTGCCAGGGCTGACCTTCCCTCCTCCCTTCGCCAAAACCCCAGCTATTTTAAGGCAAACCCTAGTGGGGCCCCTATTATGGTGCTGGCCTTAACATCGGACACACTTCCGATGCCCAAACTCTATGACTATGCCAGTAATGTGCTCGTTCAGCGGCTCTCTACGATTAAAGGAGTGGGACAAGTCGAGATTGGAGGCAGCTCCCTACCATCCGTACGCATAGAAATGAACCCGCTCCCTCTCTTCCGCAGGGGAATTGGGTTTGAGGATGTCAGGGCAGCCTTAACTTCTGCCAATGCGCATACTCCCAAGGGTTTTATTGATGATGGCTCTAAACGCTACCAGCTCGACACAAATGACCAGGCAGAACAGGCTGACGCGTATCGTGACCTTATCATTGCTTATCGGAATGGTGCTCCTGTAAAACTCTCCGATATTGCAGAGGTCAAAGACAGTGTCGAAGATCTTCGCGTTGCCGGCTTTTTCAGTAAAAAACCTTCTGTTCTGGCGATTGTTTTCCCGCAGGCTGGCGCCAACATTATTGAAACGATTAATTCCATAAAAAAACAACTGCCCTATCTGGAAGTCTCGATGCCAAATGATATGCAGCTACATCTGGCTATTGATCGTTCCTTAACTATTCGCGCTTCTGTTCAAGATACCCAGACTACGTTGATCATCTCGATCATTCTGGTGATTATTGTGGTGTTGGTTTTCCTGCGTAAGATCCGCTCTACCATTATTCCGGCAATTGTTGTGCCTTCTTCCATTATTGGCACGTTTTCTGTCATGTATCTTTTAGACTACTCCATTAACAACCTTTCCCTTATGGCGTTAACCATTTCTACCGGTTTCGTGGTGGATGACGCTATTGTGGTGTTTGAAAACATTGTACGCTACATTGAGCAAGGCTATTCTCCCCGAGAGGCTGCCCTTAAAGGCGCACATGAAGTGGCCTTTACTGTTTTTTCCATTACCGCTTCTCTCATTGCCGTTTTTGTTCCCATCTTGTTGCTAGGAGGGATAGCTGGCAGGCTGTTTCATGAGTTTGCCATTATCCTTTCAATTACCCTGATCATTTCAATGATCCTTTCCCTTACGCTGACCCCCATGATGGGAGCGATGATTCTTGAAGCCGAAATAAAGGAACCTGCTCACTCCCAAAAAAGCTGGTGGGAACGCCTATCGTCGTGGATAGAGCGCCTGCTGAATAGCATGTTCGAAGGCTATCGACATTCACTAAACTGGGCCTTAAACCATAAAAAAACTGTCATTCTCTCTCTCCCTGCTACCATTGGCTTAATGGTTTATCTTTTCATTGTCATGCCTAAGGGATTTTTCCCGGTAGAGGATACTGGACTGATGATCGGCCGCCTGATGGGAGATCAATCCACTTCCTTTCAGGAAATGAGAAAGAAGCTGCTTATAACCCAGGAGGCCATTCTACAAGATAAGGACGTGAAAAGTGTTGCTGCCTTCACAGGTGAGCGCGCCATTAATCACGGATCCCTTTTTTTACAGTTAGCTGATAAAAACAAAAGAACTGATACAACAGAAGATCTCATCGCCCGTGTTAACAATCGCCTACGCCATATGGTAGGGGCTAAATTCTACATGTTTTCTCCCGGCGCAATCCGAGCAGGTGGCAGGCAAAGCAACGCTTCCTACCAATATACCCTCCAAAGTGACAATGCAACTGACCTCTATGAATGGATGCCTCAGCTTATGGCAGCCCTACGCAGCCATCCTGAGCTTACTGATGTCTCTTCTGATATTGAGCAAGGTGCCCCTGCCCTAAGGATTGACATTAACCGAGATATGGCAGCCCGTTTCCAGATAACGCCTCAGCTCATCAGCAATACACTCTACGGATCATTCGGGCAAAGATCTGCTTCGATCATTTACAAACCCCTTAACCAATACAGAGTGATTATGGAGGTTGATCCGCGTTATACCCAAACACCCGATATCCTCTACCAAACATGGGTCAGTACAGCAGGGGGTACAGCCAAAGGAGGCACTGCCTCCAACACCATACGGGTTCCTTCGCCGACCACCAGCACGTCAGAGCAAATCAGCGATCAGGACTTCCGTAACCAAGTGACCAACAGCCTTGCAGGTGGCAAAAACGCCTCAACCGGCTCTGCTGTTTCTACACGTTCAGAAACGCTTGTCCCTCTCTCTGTTGTGGCCACCCCAACCCCAGACCTCATGCCTCTTTCCGTTAACCATCAAGGGCAAACCGTGGCAGCAACCATCTCCTTTAATCTTGCCAAGGGTGCCTCTTTAAGCGATGCGGTAAAGATTGTGGATGAAGAGCAGGTCAAAACCCATCTCCCTTCCACTATTCATGGCACTTTTGCCGGCAACGCTGCCCAATATCAGCAAGCCATTAATAATGAGCCTATTTTGATTCTTGCAGCACTGGCAGCGGTTTATATTATTTTGGGCATTCTCTACGAAAGTTATATTCATCCATTAACCATTTTATCCACTCTCCCCTCAGCTGGAGTAGGAGCCCTACTGGCCCTTCAGATTTTTGGAGAAGAGTTTTCCCTTATCGCCCTTATCGGGGTCATCCTCCTCATTGGAGTGGTGAAAAAAAATGCCATTATGTTGGTGGATTTTGCCATTCATGCTGAACGTTCCCAAAATATTCCCCCTCTCGAGGCCATTCACCAGGCGGCGCTGCTTCGTTTTCGACCCATTATGATGACAACATTTGCCGCAGCTCTTGGCGCCGTTCCTCTTGTTTTTGGAAATGGCTACGGAGCAGAACTCAGGCACCCCTTAGGGATTGCCATTATCGGCGGCCTAATCGTAAGCCAAGCCCTGACCCTTTATACCACCCCGATTGTCTATCTTTATCTTGATTCTTACAGCAAATGGCAACGCAAAACTTTTAAAAGAATTTTCTCCCGTATTTTTAGACCTCATCAGGACGCCTGACGTTATGCCCTATCCCTTTATTCCTGGTTTTTCATTGCTCACCTATTGGGGGCTCACCTATTGGGGCTCCTCACCTACTGGAACTTACCTATTGAGGGTATTCCCAAAAAAGAGGGTCAAAAAAGGAGGGATGAGAAAAACAGCCCTTACCCTTTCTCCACTCCTTTTTGGAACCTTACAGGCCGGTTGCATGATGGGCCCTGATTATGAACGGCCCAAAGCCATTATTTCAGCCTCTTACAAGGAGGCTCCACCCCCAGCAGGATGGAAATACGCTAACCCACAATTGGCAGAACTCCCAAAAGGGGAATGGTGGCGCCTTTATAACGATCCGCTTTTGAATAAGATGGAGGAAGAAATTGATATCTCTAACCAAAATCTCAAAGAAGCAGAAGCCTCCTACCGCCAAGCCCGTGCCATTATTGATGAGACAAGAGCCGGTCTATTTCCCACCCTGACCCTTACACCTCGTTTTAACCGCCAGGGCAATGGTGGAAGTGCCCGCAGTATCAGTACTGGTGGAGGAATTATTGACTACAGCACCGGCCAAGTTGCCAATACCTATTCTTTAGGGACTACAGCGAACTGGGACTTAGATGTATGGGGTAAAATCCGGCGCAATATCGAAAGCCAAACTGCAGCCGCACAGGCAAGCGCTGCTGATCTCGCTAATGCCCGGCTTTCTTATCAGGCTCAACTGGCCATCGCCTATTTTAACTTACGATATCAGGACTCTCTTAAAACTTTGCTTGAACGTAACCTAGAGTTCTTCAAACAATCCCTACGGGTAACAAAAAACCAATATGAAGCCGGCACAATAGACCCTACAGCCTATTATCAAGCCCTAACACAGCTCCACCAAACTGAAGCGCAGATTGTTCAAACTGGGATTAATCGAGCGCAATATGAACATGCCATTGCTGTTCTTATGGGTCATCCTCCCGAAGCACTCAAGATCGCCCCTGGTCGCTTGACAGATTATATCCCAGAAGCACCTGTAACCATTCCCGCAACCCTACTCCAAAGAAGACCAGACATTGCCGCAGCAGAACGACGGATGCAGCAGCAAAATGCCCAGATTGGGGTAGCCATTGCCGCCTTTTTCCCTGATATTTCTCTCAGCGCAGCCCTAAGTTATAATGGCGATCCTCTTGGTAGCCTTATACAGGTTAGTAACCGTATTTGGTCTTTAGGGGCCGCAGCCAGTCAAACGGTTTTCGATGGAGGGCAACGTTCTGCTACAGTTCGCGCTGCCGAAGCACAATATGATCAAGCCGTAGCCACTTACCGGCAAACGGTGCTCACAGCCTTACAGAATACTGAAGATCAACTCTCAAACCTTCGTATTCTAGGCCAACAAGCCAAAGTACAATACCAAACAGTTCACACCTCAGAAGAAGCAGCCCGGATCGCTTTCAACCAATATCTAGCTGGAACGCAAGATTATACCACGGTTGTTTCTGCACAGCTGACATCCCTAAACAACCAACAAACGGCCCTAGGCATTCAACAACAGCGCGTTATAGCGAGTGTTAACTTAATACAGCAGCTCGGCGGAGGATGGACAACAAAACGACTCCCTGAGGATGAGTCCTTAAATTCAGACTTACCCTTCGTCCCTAAATTTATTGATAGAAACCATAATTGATAGAAATCATAACTAAGTATCTCCTAGGCAATATAAGAATCTTCATAATATAGCCTTCCCAAACAATATGCCGGCCACTAAAAAGATCACAAATAGGATAATGGCTGTAAAAAACAAAATCCGTGCAATGCCAGAGGTTGCAACAGAAATACCGCTAAAACCAAAAAAGCCAGCAATAATTGAAATTATAAAGAAAAATAGCGCCCACTTTAACATACCTACCCCTCTCTTCCAGTTAACACAAAGCGTTGCAATACTCTCGTTATCTAACGAGAGTATTTATAAAAAGATGCAAATCGTTTTACCTTATACAAATATTATTTAAATATGAACTTTGGTTAACTATTCCCCAAAGGGAACATAGTTCTGTTCAAGAAGGGAATTTTGTCCTGCAGGGCGATCCTTTGGTAGATGGTCCCAGGGTACCGCATGATATCTTGAAAGTGCTTGGGATTGAAGCTTTGTCGGAATATCTCATTAATGACATTCAAAATATCGCAGGCTTCAGAGCGTAAAAGATTAATGATCACCATATTGAAGTCATCGTGAGACAGAGGCTGCAAAAAGTCGAAATTCAAGAGCCTGGTGATATAATATATTCAAGCGATAGGCCATTAGGAACTGGCCCCAAAACATTGGGAAAATAAATACATTTTCTGCCTATAATTTATTAAGGTTAAGCAGCAAAGCAGCACAGGGAAAATTTTCAATGAAATAACCATTCCCACTTTAAAACGTGCTGCCCTTATTATAGTAAAACCTTATTCTTATAATAAAAAATGGAGAAGATATTATAGGTGCCAACCTTAAACATTATTATAAGCTTGGGTTCAGAAGATTTTTTATTTTAGAGAACAAGAGCAAGGATAAGACACAAAAATAATTTTTGACTTTAAAAACTCTCACGAAAATACTGGTATTTTAAGGGTGTTTTTTATTTTACCGATTTTTCAAAAGTTTACAGACAGCAGCTAAAACTTTGTTATTGCCAACTTTGTAGAAAAACATTCAAGCGACGATGATGAACCTCTAGAGTGAATTTTTCCTATAAATACAGATGAACTTATCATGTGCTACAAATCCGACATTGTCTCTGCAATGACCAGCAGGATACTATGTTGACCGACGAAAAACACAAAGTTATTTGTATTTTCACTGGGCACAATTAATTTTATTTTCTACACAAGAAATATTCTCATGAATTTTACAAATATTTTTTCTTCCTCTCATCTTTATACTTGGTTTATACTTTAAAAAAATGTGAGTCTATATAAGTAAAACTGCCTACAAAACTGGTTTCAATATCCAACTGAGCTCTGACATTACGTAGAGAACTATTCCTTCTGTGAGAAAGCGGCTCACAGCATGATAAAAAACAGATTTTGTATTTTACATTTTCCTATATGTTCCAAAGAACAGTTGCGCCGTAAAATCACACAAAGTGTAAAAGAATTAAATATAGGCAATATTTCGAAAACTATTGGCAATCATTGGCATAATTACTCTAACCTCTAAAAGAGCAGCCACATCGTTTTAGAGGAAATTCTTAGAGAATAGATTCACAGCTATATTGCCAACAATTGCTTTTTCTATATCAAACCAGCCTTGGTATTTCCTGCAATAGGGTTAAGTAAGTTTTTACCCCACCCAGCTCATGAATAATATAGAATAGTAATAAAATCGGCGTTTCTAGTAAGAGACCTCTCTCCAAAATAAAAGGGTTGAAAGCCATAAAACTTTCAACCCTTTTAAACTCTATCAGAACAATGTTTAGGCCGCTATATCATTAGCATCTGCCTGCTGATTATCTATCAGAGGCCCACTATCTTGCCCTTTAGCCATTCTGTCACGGTCAACCAGCTCAATAACTGCCATTTGAGCAGCATCACCATAACGGATACCGGCTCGTAAAATACGAGCATATCCGCCTGAACGCCCTGCATATCTTTCAGAAATAACGGAAAAAAGTTTTGCAACTATTTTCTCATCCCTTAACCGTGCATAAGCCTGACGGCGAGCATGCAACCCACCTTTTTTGCCTAAAGTAATGAGCTTCTCAACAACAGGCCGTAATTCTTTAGCCTTTGGCAGGGTTGTTGTAATCTGCTCGTGTTTAATAAGAGCCACAGCCATGTTGCGGAACATAGCCTGACGATGGGAAGTAGTCACTCCGAGCTTACGACCTGATACACCATGACGCATGAAACTTATCTCCAATCAGTATTATTATTTATAGATCTAAAAAGGCTCATCCAAACGTTTAGCAAGGTCTTCAATATTCTCAGGAGGCCATGCAGGAACTGTCATGCCTAAAGACAGCCCCATAGAAGTTAAAACTTCCTTAATTTCATTTAATGATTTACGTCCAAAATTAGGCGTACGCAACATTTCCTGCTCAGTTTTCTGTACCAAATCACCTATATAGACAATATTATCATTTTTCAGGCAATTAGCACTTCTAACCGACAGCTCAAGTTCATCAACTTTTCTTAACAGATTGCGGTTAAATGGCAGATCATCATGTTGCTCTTCAGCTTGGGCAGGCTTGGGTTCATCAAAATTAATAAAGAGCTGGAACTGATCTTGCAGAATGCGGGCTGCCAGAGCCACTGCATCTTCCGGAGTAACCGCCCCGTTTGTCTCTACAGTCAATAGAAGCTTATCGTAGTCGGTGACCTGGCCTACACGGGTTGGTTCAACCTTATAGGAGACTCGTTTAACGGGGGAATAGATAGCATCTACTGGAATAAGACCAATAGGAGCATCCTCGGGCCTGTTCGCAACCGCTGGCATATAGCCCTTACCCATGTTCACCGTCAATTCCATACCCAAGGCTGCGCCTTCATCTAAGGTGCAAATAACCAAATCTGGGTTCATAATTTCGATATCATGACCTGTCTGGATCTGAGAAGCCTTAACTTCCCCCGGGCCTACCGCTGTTAGCATCATTCTTTTGGGCCCCTCACCATGCATCCGCATGGCAAGTTGTTTGATGTTCAATACAATATCTGTCACATCTTCACGAACACCAACAACTGAAGAAAACTCATGCAAAACGCCATCAATCTGTATTGCTGTTACAGCTGCCCCCTGCAATGAGGAGAGAAGGATACGACGCAACGCATTGCCCAACGTCATGCCAAAGCCACGTTCTAAAGGTTCTGCAACGACTGTTGCAATTCGAGATGGCTCGGCACCAGCTTCAACATCCAATTTTTCCGGCTTAATCAGGGATTGCCAGTTTTTCTGGAGCACCAAGGTATGTGCCTTTCAAAACAGAAGCCGCTAAAGCGGCAATTAAGTTTCTTTTATCAAACAGATCGCTTAATGAAAGAAACACCCAAGGCTGAGAAGTTTTTTAAAACTTTAACAGCCCAACCCTATACACGACGACGCTTGCGTGGGCGGCATCCATTATGAGGTACAGGTGTCGTATCTCTAATGGAAGTAATAGTAAAGCCAACAGCTTGAAGAGCACGCAATGCACTTTCACGCCCGGAACCTGGGCCAGAAACTTCAATTTCTAGTGTTTCCATGCCATGTTCTCGAGCTTTTTTCCCTGCATCCTCTGCGGCAACCTGAGCAGCATAAGGAGTAGATTTTCTAGACCCTTTAAAACCCTGCGCACCCGCAGAAGACCAAGCAATTGCATTACCTTGTGCATCTGAGATTGTTATCATTGTGTTATTAAAAGTTGAAAGTACATGAGCAACGCCGGAAATAATATTCTTGCGCTCTCTTTTACGTATACGTGATGCAGCGGCTTTCGCCATGTTCGCTTTCCTGCCCTTATCTCTAAAGATCCCGTAACTAGAATAGGATCTTAATCAAAACAACCACCCCGCTGAAATTAACGGGTTACCTTCTTCTTACCTGCAATGGCTACAGCCTTACCTTTACGGGTACGAGCATTGGTATGCGTACGTTGGCCACGAACAGGCAACCCTCTACGATGCCGCAAACCACGATAGCATCCAAGATCCACCAACCTTTTTATGTTCATGGAAACTTCACGACGCAAATCACCCTCAACTTGATATTCGCTATCAATCAGCTCTCTGATTTTTAATATCTCATCATCAGACAGCTGATTAACCCGGCGATCATCAGGTATTGAAAGTTGCTTACATATACTATGCGCTTTTGATGGGCCAATACCATAAATGTACCTTAACCCGATCTCAACCCGTTTATTGGTTGGTATGTTTACTCCGGCGATACGTGCCACGCCAATCTCTCCCTGTTTGCCATACTGGCAATAACAAACTTCACTTTAACTAAAAATACCCCTTAATGGAAAAACTGCCACCACTCAAGCCTTATTCATAAAGCTTCGGCATTAAAGCGGCAGATATTAAAGGTTACTCTTAAAAGCACTCACTGTTCAAAGGCCGAACTATACTGTGTTACCCTTTAGAGTCAAGATTTTTGACTCTTTTTATAGCTATTGTATCTTTTTTACAAGCCTATCAATCTCTTCACTGACCTGCTTGATATCTTGACTCCCATCCACAGCCGATAATTTTCCGATCTTTCGGTAATAGTCGATAACTGGAGCTGTTTGCTGTCGATAAGTTTCCAAGCGAATCTCAACAGTACGCCGATTATCATCGTCTCGGCGAAGAAACTCATGCGCACCACAAACATCACAAGTTCCCTCAACCTTAACGGGTTTAAAATAATCATTATAACCCGCACCACATTGCGCACAAGTATATCGCCCAGAAATACGTTTGATAAGGAGCTCATCATCCACTTCAAGAAGTAAGGCCATATCAATTCTCAGCCCTAACTCTTCAAGCATAATATCCATAGCTTGCGCTTGAGACAGATTTCTAGGAAAACCGTCCAAAATAAAACCATTATCGCAATCTTCTTCGCGAACACGTTTAGAAAGCATCTTTATGATCACGTCATCGGGAACCAAGCCACCATTATCCATAATTGTCTTAGCTTGTTTGCCAATTTCAGATCCCTGCTTTACTTCTGAACGCAACATATCACCTGTTGAAATCTGAGCGATATGAAATTGTTGTTCTAGACGCTTAGCCTGCGTTCCTTTTCCTGCACCTGGAGGGCCAAAAAAAACTAGATTCATTTTAATTTAACTCTGCTATTTTGCCCCGATCTTCCAAAACGATTCTTCTTCATCAAGCCCTGATACTGATAAGCCATCAACTGTGACTGGATTTGCGTTACGGTATCAATCGTTACTGAGACAATAATAATAAGGCTAGTGCCACCAAAGTAGAAAGGGATATTGTAATGACTAATTAAAATTTGGGGTAACAGACATACTGCCACCAAATAAAGGGCCCCTATAGTTGTTAATCGTGTTAAAATCACATCAAAATAAGTTGCTGTGTTCTTACCTGGCCTAATACCAGGGATAAATCCGCCCTGTCTTCGCAAATTATCTGCAGTCTCTTCTGGGTTAAATGTTACAGCAGCATAAAAATACGAAAAGAATATAATCATCACTGCATAAAAGAGCATGTAGAGAGGTCGCCCCTGCCCAAGCTCGCGCCCAAGCGTTGAAAGCCAGCCTGGCATATGGCTATTATTCGTCATAAAACCAGAGAGTGTAACCGGAATTAACAAAACAGATGATGCAAAAATGGGCGGAATGACACCAGCTGTGTTAACTTTTAAGGGCATATGCGTTGAATCGCCCCCATAAATTTTCTGGCCAATCTGCCTTTTAGGGTATTGGATTACAACACGTCTTTGCGCTTGTTCCATAAACACAATAAAACCAATAGTTACAGCCGCCAAGACAAGAAACACCAAAACAAAAAAGGGTGAAAAAGCGCCTGTATAACCAAGTTGAAAAAAACTTACCAATGCTTGAGGAAGATTCGCAACAATCCCTGCAAAAATAATGAGCGAAATGCCATTTCCAATCCCACGAGAAGTAATCTGCTCACCCAGCCACATCAAAAACATGGTGCCGCCGACCAATGTCACCACACAAGACACAATAAAAAGCATCCCTGGCGAGATAACAGCACTAACACCAGTACTGCTTTTTATTGTTTCCAAGCCGACAGCAATCCCATATGCCTGAAAAAGGGCAATAAACACCGTCAAATAGCGCGTATACTGGTTAAGTTTTTTACGCCCCTGTTCTCCTTCCTTTTTGAGAGCTTCTAGAGAAGGGAGGGCAGCCGACATCAATTGAATAATGATAGAGGCGCTAATATAAGGCATGATATTGAGGGCAAAGACGGTCATTCTTCCCAGGGCCCCTCCCGAGAACATATCAAACATGCCCAGAATGCCACCCTGATGCTGCGTTAGCAGCTGCCCCATAATAGCAGCATCAACGCCAGGAACAGGAATATAAGTCCCTAAACGATAAACTATTAACGCACCCAGAGTAAACCAAATCCGCTTCTTGAGCTCTGTCGCCTTAGCAAGAGTGCTCCAGTTAAGATTGGCCGCCAGCTGTTCTACCGCAGAGGCCATACAAACCTACCTTCTTTAAGACGTAAAAAGCGTCACTGCATAGCTGCAAGACGCTCTTACGGGATCTATTAAGAAACATAACAACCACCTCATCATCTTACTCATAACAGCAGACAACAGAGGTTTTATCACGTTCTATATTTAGGCCGAACGACCTGCATATAAAAGCTTTATGCTTCCACCAACCTTCTCAATCGCTTCTTTCGCAGCCTGGGAAGCAGAAGAAACTTCAAAATTTAAAACCGTCGATAACTCACCATCCGCTAATAAACGAATGCCAAAATATTTACCCGAACCCACTAAACCTGACTGACGTAGAACCTCTTCTGTCACAAGAGAGGATGGGTCAATCTTTCCTTTTTCTACAGCCTTCGCTATAGCATGTAAATTAACGGGAGCAAATTCTTTACGAAAGATGTTCTTAAAACCCCTTTTGGGCAAACGCCTATAGATAGGAAGCTGACCGCCTTCAAAACCATTCAGCGATACACCTTCCCGAGCTTTCTGCCCCTTAACACCCTTACCCGAAGTTTTGCCTTTCCCAGAACCAATCCCTCGGCCTAGCCTTTTTTTTCGGTATCTCGACCCAACATTGTCACGTAATTCATTTAAGTTCATCTATCCCTCCACCTTAACCAGATGGGCTACCTTACGGATCATTCCACGCACTTCTGCTGTATCTTGCAATACACGCGTTTTCCCGATTTTATTAAGACCTAACCCAACAAGAGTGGCCTGTTGTGCCTTCAGTCTCCCTTGCCCAGAAGCAATCTGCGTTACTGTAACAGTTCCCTCAGATGAAGTTTCCACTGCCTTAGCCATTGACACCTTCTCCTGTTACGTGTTCGCGCTTACCCAAGATATCAACAACTTTCTTTCCCCTGCGTGAAGCTACAGAACGTGGACTTGCACTTTTCTGAAGCGCATTAAACGTTGCCTTCACCATGTTATGGGGATTTCTAGTTCCTACGGATTTAGCAACAACATCGTTAATCCCAAGGCTTTCAAACACTGCACGCATTGGGCCACCGGCAATAATTCCTGTTCCAGCATCTGCCGAACGCAACACAACCTTTCCAGCCCCAAAACGACCAGAAACATCATGATGTAAGGTCCGGCCCTCTTTCATAGGCACCCGAACAAGCGTTTTTCTTGCACGCTCAGTCGCCTTACGTATCGCTTCCGGCACTTCTCTAGCCTTACCTGAGCCATACCCAACACGACCCTTTTGATCGCCAACCACAACTAACGCAGCAAAAGCAAACCGACGTCCACCCTTTACCACTTTTGCGACACGGTTAATTGCAACCAGTTTATCGGTTAAATCATCACCCTCACGGTCACGCTCACGTGTATTTCGTGTATTTTCTTTTGGTTCACGAGCCATTTTCGCGCATCCCCTTCCTAAAAGGCCAAGCCGCCCTCACGGGCCGCCTCTGCCAACGCTTTAACACGCCCATGATACAAATAAGACCCGCGGTCAAACACAACCATAGACAAACCAGCTGCCAAAGACCTCTGGGCAATCAGCTTTCCAACTGCGCTTGCTGCCTTAACATCTGTACCTTTTGTTAACTCACCCCGCAAACCCTTATCAAGGCTTGAGGCAGCTGCCAAAGTTTTTCCAGAACTGTCATCAATAACCTGAGCGTAGATATTCTTCCCAGACCTATAAACCGACAAACGTGGACGATTACCACTCTTGCGACGAATCTGAAAACGTAACCGTTTGCGGCGACGCTCTCTCAAATCCTGTTGTGTAGACATTATTTCTTCTTACCTTCCTTGCGGCGAATAGTCTCAGTTTCATAACGCACCCCTTTCCCTTTATAAGGCTCAGGCGGTCTAAAACTACGAATATCTAGGGCAACTTGGCCTACACGCTGTTTGTCAATTCCTTCAACAGTAACAGCTGTTGGTCGAGGCATAGAAATTTTAACATCTGCTGGAATAGGGTAGATAACATCATGGGAAAAACCTAAATTTAAAACAAGATTTTTCCCTTGGATAGCAGCTCTATAACCTGTACCTGTTATTTCCAGTGTCTTGGAAAATCCTTCAGAGACCCCTTTAACAGTATTAGCAATAAGGGCCCTCGTTGTTCCCCACATCATTCTGGCAAATGCAGAATCGTCTGCTGGATTAACAACAACCTTACCGTCAGAAACCTCGGTTTTTACATGGTCATTCAATGTAAGGTTTGCCTTACCTAACTTGCCCTGAGCAACAAGGACATTCTCCGAAATTGTAACCTGTACTCCCTGAGGGATTTCTACAGGATATTTACCCACACGTGACATATCCGCATCCCCCTCAGAATACTCGACAAAGCACTTCGCCACCAACATGAGCAGCTCGTGCCTCAATATCAGACAAAACACCCCGTGGCGTGGAGAGAATGGAAACCCCCAAACCACCATAAACTTTCTGCAGCTCTTTAATCTTGGAATAAACCCTACGCCCTGGTTTAGAAACGCGTTGGAGTTCCTTAATCGCAGGCTCTCCTTCATTATACTTCAACTCAATACGAAGCTGAGAAATCCCTGCTCTTATTTCCTCGACAGTATAGCCACGAATATAACCTTCACGACGAAGGGCCTCAAGAACATTTGCACGCAATTTTGAAGAAGGCGCAACACACACAGTATGCCGAGCACGCTGTGCATTTCGGATACGAGTAATCATATCCCCCAATGGATCGGAAAGTGCCATGATATAATACCCTTACCAGCTTGACTTTACCATGCCTGGAATTTGGCCAGATGATGCCAAATCCCTAAGCGCTACACGACACAAACCAAATTTTCGGTAGTTGCCACGAGACCGTCCTGTTAAAGAGCATCTCAGACGAACTCTCACTCGCGCACCATTTCTTGGCAGTTTTGCAAGCTTTAAAGACGCCTCAAAGCGATCTTCCACGGGAAGGCTACGATCCATAACTATATTTTTTAGAGACAAGCGTTTCTCCTTGTCTCTATTAGACATACGCAACCGTTTTGCGTTTCTTTTAACGGCTGATGTTTTAGCCATATTTCTTATTACCTCCGGAACCTATTCAGACCCTCTGATGGTTTTCCAATGATTTGAATTGTATGTGCCATCAATATCGACAAAAATCAAGCAGCAAACGGAAGATCAAAAGCTTTAAGCAGAGCTTTAGCTTCTTCATTCGTTTTGGCTGTTGTCACAAAAACGATATCCATGCCACGTATCTGATCTACTTTATCGTAATTAATCTCGGGAAAAACAATTTGCTCTTTAAGACCCATTGCAAAATTGCCACAGCCATCAAAGCCTTTATTGGCTGGCAGTCCACGAAAATCTCTCACCCTTGGTAAAGCAATGGTCACCAAACGATCCAAAAACTCATACATTCTGGTCCGGCGAAGGGTAACCTTGCATCCTATAGGAAGACCTTCTCTGATCTTAAATCCTGCAATAGCCTTTTTAGCTAAAGTTTTAACAGGCTTCTGGCCTGCAATCAGCATCATTTCTTCATAGGCGGAGTCCAGCTTCTTCTGATCCCCGGCAGCTTCCCCTACACCCATATTAAGAACAATCTTTTTAAGGGTAGGAACCTGCATAACATTCCCGTAGCCGAACTGCTCAGTAAGCTGTTTTCGTATCTCGCTATTATAGCGCCCTAATAAACGGGGCATAGGAGCTTCACCTGTTTGTACCATTCTATATCTCCTATGATTCAATAACTTCGCCGGTGGCTTTGGCAACTCGAACCTTTTTACCACCTTCCAAAACACGAAAACCCACTTTGGTCGGTTTCCCACTTTTTGGATCGACCAGCATCAGATTTGATAAATCCACAGGTTGCTCTTTTGGAAGAATACCCCCTGGCTGCCCTGCATTACCGGGTTTTGTATGACGTTTGGCTACAGCAACGCCTCGAACAACAGCACGATTTTCTTTTGGAAACACGCGCAAAACCTCACCCTGAACACCCTTAGATGAACCCGTTATGACCTGAACAGTATCACCTTTTTTTATGCGAGCAGCCATTACAGAACCTCCGGCGCCAATGAAATGATCTTCATGAACTTGCGAGCACGCAATTCCCTTACCACAGGACCGAAAATACGCGTTCCAATAGGTTCCATTTGCTTATTAATAAGCACGGCTGCATTCCGATCAAACCTGATCGCACTTCCATCAGACCGACGGACGGGATAGGCTGTTCTTACAATAACCGCCCGGTGCACATCGCCCTTCTTGACCTTGCCACGAGGAATTGCATCTTTAACAGATACAACAATTATGTCGCCGACCGAGGCGGTCTTTCTCTTTGAACCACCCAGTACTTTTATGCACTGCACCTCGCGTGCACCAGAGTTATCGGCCACGGCAAGATTGGTCTCGGGATGTATCATCGCTTAATCCCCTCTCAGGCTTGTTGTCTAGAACGGATGGGGCGCACATCATTACCAGAAACAGATTCCCCATTACGAGTGATAACTGCCCATGCTTTACGTTTAGAATATGGCATGCATTCAACAATGCGTACAGTATCCCCAATTTTACAAATATTTAGCTCATCATGCGCAGCGTATTTTTTCGAACGCCTAATGAATTTCTTATATAATGGATGAATAACACGCCGATCGACCAAAACGGTAACAGTTTTGTCCATCTTATCGCTCGTTACTCTTCCTGTTAGGATGCGCTTCGGCATCTCTCATTCTCCCCCTCAGGATTATAAATCACACTGTTAGACGGTTTAACCTCTAGCAGGTTCGTTTACTATTGTTTTAATACGGGCAATATCTCTTCGCACCTGCCGAACACGATCAGTCCCTTCAGACTGTCCAGTGGCCTTTTGAAAACGTAAGTTAAACTGTTCTTTCTTAAGATCCAATAATAAAGTAGAAAGTTCATCCTTACTCTTTGCACGCAGATCAGATGCCTTCAATGCCTTAGCCATATCATGATTCTCCGATACGCATTACAAATTTTGTTTTAATTGGCAATTTTGCAGCGCCCAACGCTAATGCTTGACGAGCAATATCTGTTGGAACCCCTTCAATTTCAAAAAGAATTCTACCAGGCTTAACACGTGCTACCCAATATTCCGGTGACCCTTTTCCTGATCCCATACGAACCTCAGCGGGTTTGGTTGAAACAGGAACATCAGGAAATATACGAATCCACACACGCCCGGCACGTTTCATGGCGCGAGTAATAGCCCTTCTTGAGGCCTCAATCTGGCGGGCTGTGATCCGTTCAGGCTCCAGTGCCTTAAGGCCAAAAGCCCCAAAGTTCAGCTCCGTGCCCCCCTTGGCAAGGCCATGGATCCGCCCCTTATGAGCCTTGCGAAATTTCGTTCTCTTCGGCGAAAGCATTCTTCTTCTCCCCCATACACCTTACAAGATTAACCAATACCCCTATCGTTGGGGGGCTTGCTCTGTCGCACGACGATCCTGGGCCAAAGGATCATGCGCCATAATCTCACCCTTGAAAATCCAAACCTTCACACCACACGTTCCATACGTTGTATGCGCTGTTGCAGTGCCATAATCAATATCCGCCCGTAAAGTATGCAAGGGAACACGCCCTTCACGATACCATTCAATCCGCGCAATCTCAGCACCACCAAGACGACCACTGCAATTTATACGAATACCCTGAGCACCCAAACGCATAGCAGATTGAACAGCCCGTTTCATTGCTCTTCTAAAAGCCACACGCCTTTCAAGCTGCTGAGCAATACTTTCGGCAACAAGAGTGGCGTCGATTTCAGGTTTACGAATTTCTACAATATTAAGAGCAACATCAGCTTTAGCCATCTGACCAAGCTCTTTACGCAGAGAGTCAATATCCTGACCCTTTTTCCCAATAACCACACCAGGCCGAGCCGCATAAATGGTTACTCTTGGCTTTTTAGCAGGACGTTCAATAACAACACGAGAAACACCAGCACTTGCCAGCTTCTTTCTTAAATGATCCCTTAACTTGAAATCATCATGAAGCAATTGTGCATAATCAGCATCAGCATACCAACGACTATCCCACGTACGATTAATGCCGAGACGAAGCCCGACAGGATTAACTTTATGACCCATATCAGGCTGCCTTCTTCTCAGATTGTGACTCAGTCATTTTTCGCTCCGCTACAACGATCGTGAGATGGCTGAAAAATTTCTCAATTTTTGCTGACCGTCCTCGACCACGTGCATGAAAACGTCGCATAACAATAGATTTTCCCACGTCCACACGTGCAACCACCAATTGGTCAATATCGAGCTGATGGTTGTTTTCTGCATTAGCAATTGCACTTTGCAAGGTTTTTTTGACCTGCTGGGCAATACGTCGTTTTGAGAACGTCAACAAAGCCAAAGCCTCATGAGCAGGCTTATTTCTAATTAAACCTGCAACCAGATTGAGCTTACGAGGGCTTGTTCTCATATTACGTGTTAAAGCCTGGGCTTGATCATCACCGAGAACACGAGATCTTTTTGATTTACTCATCACTAACCCCGCTTAGCTTTTTTATCTGATGCATGGCCAGTAAAAGTACGTGTAGGTGAGAATTCACCAAACTTGTGCCCAACCATATTTTCCGTCACTTGAACTGGTAAAAATTTGTGGCCATTATAGACACCAAAAACCAGCCCTACAAACTGCGGTAAAATAGTTGATCGACGTGACCAAATTTTAATCACTTCATTACGCCCTGAAGCCCTTGAAGCTTCAGCTTTTTTGAGAAGATACCCGTCTACAAACGGGCCCTTCCAGACAGAACGTGCCATCTTACCTGCCCCTTACTTACCTGTTTTGCGACGGCGGATAATCAAACCGTCAGTCCGTTTATTTACTCTGGTCTTATATCCTTTAGTGGGTTTACCCCATGGGGTAACAGGATGACGACCACCCGAGGTCCGACCCTCACCACCACCATGAGGGTGATCAACAGGGTTCATAACAACACCACGATTATGAGGCCGACGTCCTTGCCAACGTGTCCGACCAGCCTTGCCAAAGCTTTGGTTCATGTTATCAGGATTAGATACAGCTCCAATTGTGGCCATACATTCTCCACGAACAAGACGAAGCTCGCCAGATTGTACTTTAATCTGTGCATAACCTCCGTCTTTCCCAACAAGCTGAGCATAAGTCCCAGCTGAACGGGCCATTTTCCCCCCAGCACCAGCTTTTAATTCAATGTTATGAATAATCGTACCCACAGGTATAGCAGACAAAGGCATCGCATTTCCGGGTTTAATATCAGCTCGTTCGCCGGAAACGACGACATCACCCGCTTTTAAACGTTGCGGTGCGAGAATATAGGAGAGTTCACCATCTTCGTATTTCACCAAGGCAATAAAAGCCGTACGATTGGGATCATATTCCAAACGTTCTACAGTTGCCGGTATATTAAATTTGCGACGCCTAAAATCGACAAAACGGTAAGACTGTTTGTGCCCGCCTCCAATAAAGCGCGATGTAATTCGCCCGTTATTATTCCTACCACCTGTTTTACTCTTTCCCTCCGTGAGGGTCTTTACAGGTTTCCCCTTCCAAAGATCTGATCTATCAACAAGAACAGTTCCACGAAGGCTTGGCGTAACTGGTTTAAAATGTTTTAAAGCCATCAATCTCACCCCTTAGGATAGTTTTGAGGTCAGATCGATAGACTGACCCTCAGCTAGGTGAACAAAAGCCTTTTTCGTATCCGAACGCCTACCTGGTATCCCCTTAAAGCGTTTTGTTTTACCCTTAAGCACCAAGGTATTGACGTTCAACACCTTAACATTAAACAAGGTCTCAACAGCAACTTTAATTTGCGGTTTGGTCGCATAGGGCGCTACACGAAATACAACCTGATTTTTTTCCGAAAGAGCCGTAGCCTTTTCAGTAATCAAAGGGGCGCGGATAATGTCAAACATCTGCTCACGAGACATTCCTTCCGCCTTGCGGCGAAGTGCAAGTATATTGGTCATGACAAGCGCTCCTTAAGACCCTCAACAGCAGACACGGTCATCACCAGCATCTCATGCTTGAGAATATCATAGACATTCACACCCACTGTAGGAAGAATATCCACCAGGCGAAGGTTGTGCACACAGCGGGCAAAAGCATCATCCAGATGAGCATCAACCAAAAGAGCTGAGTTCCAGCCTAAAACCTTAATTTTCTTGGCCAAGTCCGAAGTCTTGCTTACACCAGACGCTTGATCAAGAATGACCAGTTTTCCCTCTTCTACCTTCTGAGAAAGAGCAGAAATTAACCCAAGACGTCTCATCTTTTTAGGTAAATCATACCCATGATCCCTAACAACTGGCCCGTGTACAACACCACCCGTTCTAAACTGAGGAGCCCTTAAAGAGCCCTGACGAGCATTACCCGTACCCTTTTGACGATAAGGCTTTTTAGTTGTGCCAGAAACTTCACCCATACCTTTTACTTTATGAGTGCCGGCCCGACGTTTAGCTAACTGCCAATGCACAACCCGAGCCATAATATCTTTTCTCGGTGTAACCCCAAAAATCTGGTCTGGCAGTGTAGTACTACCTGCAGATTGATTTTCTAGGGTTTTAATCTCGTAATCCATAACCCTTCTTCCTTAGCTTTCTGCCGTCTGAAGGGCTGCAGGATACGGAGCATCTGCATGGCGCGCCTTCTTGATCGCATCACGTATTAAAACAAAATCATTTTTACTGCCCGGCACAGAACCGTGAATCATGATGAGATTTCTCTCAACATCGACAGCTGCAACTTCCAGATTAAGGGTTGTGATTCGTTCACAACCAAGATGGCCAGCCATCTTTTTGTTCTTGAATGTTTTGCCAGGATCTTGCCTATTACCAGTAGAACCATGGGAACGATGGCTAATGGAAACACCGTGAGTTGCTTCCAACCCCCTAAAGTTCCATCTTTTCATCGCTCCAGCAAAGCCTTTCCCCTTACTTGTTCCCGTTACATCAACCCGCTGACCAATCACAAAATGTGAAACAGTCAGAGTCTCTCCCACGGAAACAACAGCATCTTCAGAAATACGAAATTCTGTAAGTCTGGACTTTGGTTCAACCCTGTTCTTTGCAAAATGGCCACGATTAGGCTTGCTAACGTTTTTTACTTTTGCAGTACCAATTCCCAACTGAAGGGCGGTGTAGCCATCTCTATCTTTGTTTTTTATATCCACAACCTGCACATTATCAATATGCAAGACTGTAACAGGAACATGAGTACCGTCTTCCTTGAAGATACGGGTCATCCCTAATTTTTTTGCGATCAATCCGGTGCGCATCGTCTGGGCCTTATAACTTTATCTCAACATCCACGCCAGCGGCGAGGTCGAGCTTCATGAGGGCATCCACGGTCTGCGGTGTTGGCTCAACAATATCAAGCAAGCGGCGATGAGTTCTCATTTCAAATTGCTCACGGCTCTTCTTGTCAATATGCGGTGAGCGGTTAACAGTGAACCGTTCAATATGCGTCGGCAACGGGATAGGCCCCCGAACCTGCGCACCCGTACGTTTTGCCGTATTCACGATTTCTTTCGTGCTGGTATCAAGGACACGATGATCGTATGCCTTAAGACGAATGCGGATGTTTTGGTTATCCATCTTTCTGTATCTGTCCAACTAATTTTTTCGGAGACACCCGAGACCAAACAAAACTCTGGAGGATTTTCCTCCAGAGTCAAACACTTAATAATACTTATTCAACAATAGAGGATACAACGCCTGCACCCACTGTGCGGCCACCCTCACGAATAGCGAAACGAAGACCTTCATCCATAGCAATTGGAGCAATCAATTCCACATCCATCGCCGCATTATCACCTGGCATAACCATTTCCGTTCCTTCCGCCAGATGAACAACACCGGTCACATCAGTCGTGCGGAAATAAAACTGTGGACGATAATTCGTAAAGAATGGGGTATGACGGCCACCTTCTTCTTTTGTCAGAATATAAGCTTCTGCCTTAAATTTCTTATGAGGATTAATTGAACCTGGCTTTGCAAGAACCTGTCCACGCTCAACGTCCTCACGCTTTGTTCCACGAAGCAGAGCCCCAATATTGTCACCAGCCTCTCCACGATCAAGCAACTTACGGAACATCTCAACGCCGGTTACAGTTGTCTTAACAGTATCACGAATACCGACAATATCAACTTCATCACCAACGTTTACAGCACCACGCTCTACACGGCCAGTCACCACGGTGCCACGGCCAGAGATTGAGAAAACGTCTTCAATTGGCATAAGAAATGGACGATCAACAGGGCGTTCTGGTTGCGGAATATAAGAATCAACAGCGTCCATCAGATCTTTAATGCGGTTTTTTCCAATTTCTGGGTCACCATCTTCCAGGGTGGCCAGAGCAGAACCTTTAATGATTGGAATTTCATCACCAGGGAACTGATAAGAAGAAAGCAGTTCACGAATTTCCATCTCAACCAGCTCCAGAAGCTCTGGATCGTCAACCTGGTCAACTTTGTTCATGAAAACCACCAGAGCAGGAACACCTACCTGACGGGCTAGAAGAATGTGCTCACGTGTTTGAGGCATTGGGCCATCTGCAGCAGAAACCACCAGAATAGCACCATCCATCTGCGCAGCACCCGTAATCATATTTTTTACGTAGTCAGCGTGACCAGGACAATCAACGTGAGCATAGTGACGCTTACCAGTTTCATACTCAACATGCGCTGTTGAAATAGTAATACCGCGAGCACGCTCTTCAGGTGCCTTATCAATCATATCATAGGCAGTAAAGGATGCCCCACCAGCCTCAGCCAAAACCTTTGTGATCGCTGCCGTGAGGGTGGTTTTTCCATGATCAACGTGACCAATGGTTCCAATATTACAGTGCGGTTTATTCCGCTCAAACTTTGCCTTTGCCATTATTCAATATCTCCGTTCTGGTGCCCACTGGGACAAAATAGCATGTAGAAATCTAATATACTCAATAACCAAATTACCAACGATAATGACTAAACGCTTTATTGGCTTCAGCCATACGATGCGTGTCTTCACGTTTTTTTACAGCTGCACCACGGTTATTTACCGCATCGAGCAGCTCATTTGAAAGACGCTCCTGCATGGTATTTTCACCACGCTTCCGAGAAGCATCTATCAGCCAACGAATGGCCAATGCCTGCCTGCGCTCTGCACGAACCTCAACAGGAACCTGATAGGTAGCACCACCCACACGGCGCGAACGAACCTCAACCACTGGCTTGACATTGTCTAAAGCCTCATGAAACATCTGAACAGGATCCCCAGAAGAGCTCCCACCACGAGATTTTAATGCATCAAGGGCACCGTATACAATCCCTTCAGCGATTGATTTCTTGCCATCATACATAAGCGCATTCATGAAGCGCGTGATAACGACATCTCCAAATTTTGGATCAGGAAGAATCTCGCGCTTAACTGCGCGATGACGGCGACTCATATCTTAATTCCCTCTTACTTCGGCCTCTTGGCGCCATATAACGAACGACGCTGACGGCGTTTTGCAATACCTTGCGTATCCAATACACCACGTAAAATATGATAGCGAACACCAGGAAGGTCCTTAACACGACCACCGCGTATCAAGACCACACTGTGCTCTTGAAGGTTATGCCCTTCACCAGGGATATAACTCACAACCTCATAACCATTTGTCAGACGAACCTTCGCAACCTTACGCAAGGCCGAGTTCGGCTTCTTAGGTGTCGTTGTATAAACACGCGTACAGACACCACGCTTTTGCGGACAACCCTGCAAAGCAGGCACTTTATTGCGCTTGGCCGCTGGCTCACGACCCTTAGCAATTAACTGGTTGATGGTCGGCATGCGCCTTTCCCAATCCTCATCTAAAAATAAGCCTTAATACCCAACAGAATATTACGGCTATTATTCATAACAAAAACCCGCTTTAGATAGTGTAACACCATCCTCACGGGGAATACATAACACATATGGCCTAAGTTGTGCATTATGCAAACGGCACCATACGATTCGAGTGTTGTATTCGTCTGCAACTGCTATTCCCAAATAACAGGTTGCTGTGGGCGCGAGAATTACAAAACAGCTACGCTTTTGTCAAGCCCGCAATAGGGTGAATGTTTTGCCATTCTCTGTATAGAGTTCTCTTTACAATAGTTTTACTATTTTTACAAAATAAAATAGCGACTTTAAAAAAAATAAGTCAGATAGCCTGCCATCTGACTTATTTTGAACACACAATATCATCCAGTAGTGAATAAAAAGGCTATTCAGCGGCCTCTACATCTCCTTCTGTTGAAGACATTTTCTGAATAGGCTGTGGATCATCCTGAGCAGCAACTGCACGAAGACGATTCATAACACTGCCCGTTCCCGCAGGAATAAGACGCCCGACAATCACATTTTCTTTCAGCCCATTAAGGGTATCGACTTTACCAGAAGTCGCGGCCTCTGTGAGCACACGAGTCGTTTCCTGAAACGAGGCTGCAGAAATAAAGGATTGAGTTTGCAATGAGGCCTTGGTAATCCCCTGAAGGACTGGAGTCGCTACCGCAGGCCTTTCATCACGTGCAAGATATTTACTGTTTTCTTGATCGAACTCAGCCCGATCAACAATTTCTCCGATAAGATATGTTGTATCACCAGGCTCTTGAATTTCGACCTTTTGCAGCATCTGCCTTACGATGACTTCAATATGTTTATCGTTAATCTTGACACCCTGAAGCCTATAAACACTTTGAATTTCATTAATGAGATATTCCGACAAAGCTTCAATCCCAAGCACTTTCAAGATATCATGCGGCACCCTAGGACCATCCACCAAAGGATCGCCCTGCATGACAAAATCCCCTTCTTGAACAGAGATATGTTTCCCTTTGGGAATAAGATAATCCGTCTCTTCCCCCGTTTCATCGTTCTTAATCACAATACGACGCTTGGCCTTATAGTCCTTCCCAAATTCAACACGACCTGGTGCTTCAGCAATAATAGCATGATCCTTTGGCCGGCGGGCTTCAAACAGCTCTGCCACACGAGGAAGACCACCAGTGATATCGCGCGTTTTCGAGCCTTCACGAGGAATACGGGCTAAGACATCCCCTGCATTCACCACAGCGCCGTTCTGTACAGAAAGAAGGGAATCTGGAGACAGGAAGTAACGCGCATCATTCCCATTTGAGAGTTTAACCACGTTGCTTTTGGCATCTTTAAGTTGAAGCCTTGGGCGTAAATCTACACCCTTCGACGCCTGTTTATAATCCACAACAACCTTAGAGGTAAGGCCCGTAACCTCATCCATTCGTTCAATAAGGGTTATCCCCTCAATCAGATCAAGATACTCAACCGTGCCAGGCTGTTCGGTTATAATAGGAAGTGTATAAGGGTCCCACTCCGCCATTTTCTGATGGCGTTCAACTTTGGCACCATCTTCCACCAAAAGCCTCGCCCCGTAGGGCACACGATAACGGGCGCGCTCTGTACCTTGCTCATCCTTCAAGAGAATCTCACAGTTACGAGACATAATAATAGGCACATTCTGACTATTATGAACGATGTTACGATTGCGGATTTCTATGACACCATCACGAGAGGCTTCAACCATAGATTGCTCCGCACCACGCTGAGCTGCCCCCCCAATATGGAAGGTTCTCATAGTTAACTGTGTGCCAGGCTCACCAATGGACTGCGCAGCAATAACACCCACAGCCTCACCAATATTAACCGGAGTCCCACGAGCAAGATCACGCCCATAGCATTTCGCACACACGCCAACCTTGCTATCACAGGTTAAAACAGAACGAATAAGAACACTCTCAACGCCAGCTTTTTCTATACGCTCAGCATCAGCCTCTTCAATTAAGGTATTAACCTTGACGATAACTTCGCCTGAAACAGGGTGCACAACATCTGCAGCTGCCGTGCGGCCTAGGACACGCTCTGAAAGGGATGAGATAACCTCGCCCCCGTCCATAACGGCACGAAGGCTTAACCCACGTTCTGTTCCGCAGTCCTGTTCAATAATAATGGAATCCTGGGCAACATCTACCAATCGCCGGGTTAGATAGCCTGAATTTGCAGTCTTCAGTGCTGTATCGGCCAATCCCTTACGCGCACCATGGGTAGAGGTAAAGTAGTCAAGAACAGATAGCCCTTCCTTAAAGTTAGCTATAATGGGCTGCTCAATAATCTCCCCCGAAGGTTTTGCCATAAGCCCACGCATCCCCGCCAGCTGTTTCATCTGCGCTGGCGACCCACGAGCCCCTGAATGACTCATCATCCAGACAGAGTTAATAGGCTTACCCTCTTCCTGTTTGGAGATTTCCTTCATCATCGCAGCCTGGACTTCATCCGTGCATCGAGACCAGGCATCAACAACTTTGTTGTACCGCTCACCTGCAGTAATAAGACCATCCTGATATTGCTGTTCAAACTCTTTAACCTCATTAGCTGTGCGCTCAACGAGAGGCTGCTTTTCAGCAGGGATAATCATGTCATCCTTACCAAAGGAAATACCTGCTTTAGCGGCTTGGCCAAACCCGAGGCCCATTAAACGATCAGCAAAAATCACACACTCTTTTTGTCCACAATGACGATAGACCATATCGATGACATCAGAGATCGTCTTTTTGGTGAGCTGTTTATTAATAAGGTCGAAGGAGATGGCTGGATTTTTAGGTAAAATCTGTGCAATGAGCATCCTTCCTGGTGTGGTGACCACAGTCTGGCGAACACTCCTTCCCTCAGCGTCAATTGCTTCATAACGGGCACGGATCTTGTCGTGCAGTTTAATGACACCACTATTAAGGGCATATTCTATCTCACCAATCGAGGCAAAGGCCGTAGCACCCACCCTTACCAGCCGACCCTGATCATCATACTCGCTCTGGTCAGGCGTATTTCTAAATTCAGGGGTCTCAAGGCTAAGATAATAAAGCCCCAACACAATATCTTGTGACGGCACAATAATCGGCTTCCCATTGGCAGGGCTGAGAATATTGTTCGTCGACATCATCAACACGCGCGCCTCAAGCTGGGCTTCAAGGCTTAAGGGAACATGCACCGCCATTTGGTCGCCATCAAAATCGGCATTAAAGGCCGTACAAACCAACGGATGAAGCTGAATAGCTTTACCTTCTACCAAAATGGGCTCAAAGGCCTGAATGCCCAGCCGATGCAACGTAGGCGCACGGTTGAGCATAACAGGATGCTCCCGGATCACTTCCTCAAGAATATCCCATACTTCCGGCCGCTCCTTTTCCACCATCCGCTTTGCAGCCTTGATAGTTGTCGCATGACCATATTTTTCAAGCTTGGAATAAATGAACGGCTTAAACAGCTCCAGTGCCATTTTCTTAGGTAAACCGCACTGATGTAATTTGAGCTCAGGACCCACCACAATAACAGAACGACCGGAATAATCCACACGCTTACCAAGAAGGTTCTGACGGAAACGCCCCTGCTTTCCTTTCAGCATATCAGAAAGAGATTTCAGAGGTCTTTTATTAGCCCCTGTGATGGCTCTCCCCCTACGCCCGTTATCAAACAAAGCATCGACAGATTCCTGAAGCATACGCTTTTCATTACGGACAATAATATCGGGTGCACGCAACTCAATCAGTCTTTTTAGACGATTGTTACGGTTGATCACACGGCGATATAAATCATTCAGGTCAGAAGTTGCAAAACGCCCTCCATCCAAAGGCACTAAAGGACGTAATTCAGGAGGAATAACAGGAACAATATCAAGAATCATCCATTCCGGACGAACGCCGCTCTCCGCAAAGGCCTCTACCAACTTCAAACGCTTCACCAGCTTTTTGCGTTTGACTTCTGAATTAGTCTCCTTCAGCTCAACTCGCAGCTTTTCCTTTTCCTCGTTACAGTCAATGCTAGAGAGAATCTTTTTAATCGCCTCAGCACCAATACCGACTTCAATCCCTTCATCCCCATACTCTTCCATAACACTAAAATACTGCTCTTCTGTCAAAAGGCTGTATTGCTTAAGAGGTGAAGTGCCAGGCTCTAGAACAATGTAACTTTCGAAATACAAGACCTTTTCAAGATCCTTAAGGGTAAAGTCCACCATTAAACCAATACGACTTGGCAATGATTTAAGAAACCATATATGCGCAACTGGGCTAGCCAACTCAATATGGCCCATCCTATCGCGGCGAACTTTCGCCAAGGTAACCTCTACCCCACATTTTTCACAGACAATCCCACGAAATTTCATACGTTTATACTTACCGCATAAACATTCGTAATCTTTTATGGGGCCAAAAATCCGCGCACAGAACAGCCCATCACGCTCTGGTTTGAAAGTACGATAATTAATCGTCTCAGGTTTCTTTACTTCACCATAGGACCACGAGCGAATCTGCTCAGGTGAAGCCAGCTGAATTTTGATTTGATCAAATGACAATGTTTGGCCATTCTGACCAAGGATCTTCATGATTTCATTCATGCTATAAACCTACCCTTGAGGGAGCCTGATTGAAGGATTTACCCCTCCCCAACCAGGCAATAAAGAAAAAATCAAACCTATATTAAGACAAACCAGTGGTCTCTCTTACTCAGAGCCTTGCTCAAGCTCAACATTCAAACCGAGAGATTTGAGCTCTTTTACCAGCACATTAAAGCTTTCTGGTATGCCTGCTTCAAAATCATCCTGCTCGCGCACGATGGCCTCATATACCTTAGTTCTTCCCGAAACATCATCAGACTTAACTGTCAGCATTTCCTGAAGGGTATAGGCAGCCCCGTAAGCCTCTAAAGCCCAGACCTCCATCTCTCCAAAGCGCTGACCACCAAACTGGGCTTTACCACCCAAAGGTTGCTGGGTGACCAAAGAATAAGGCCCAATAGAACGAGCGTGGATTTTGTCATCAACCAGATGATGAAGCTTCAGCATGTAAATATAGCCAACAGTGACTTCCCGCTCAAACATCTCTCCTGTTCGCCCATCTACCAAGCGGGATTGACCAGAATGACTAACACCAGCCTGTTTTAACATGTTTTCAATATCGGGAATGCTTGCCCCATCAAACACGGGGGTCATAATGGGCACACCTTTTCGTAGATTGTCACACAGCTCAATAAGCTGGCTATTTTCAAGGCTGGCTATGTCTTCCTCATAAACCCTTTCCCCATAAACCTCTTTGAGTTTATTAAGAAGGGTCTGCTTAGTCTCCATATTGCGCTGATAGTCGTCAACCAGCTGACCAATGTTTTTGCCCGTATTGGCACAGGCCCAACCCAAATGGGTTTCCAATATTTGCCCCACATTCATACGTGATGGCACACCTAAAGGATTAAGAACAATATCCATTGGTGTTCCATCTTCAAGAAAGGGCATATCTTCAACAGGCACAACACGAGAGACAACCCCCTTATTGCCGTGCCGCCCGGCCATTTTATCGCCAGGTTGAAGCTTGCGCTTTACGGCAATGAAGACCTTTACCATCTTCATCACACCAGGAGGAAGCTCGTCACCTCGCTGAAGCTTCTCGACCTTATTTTCAAACCGGTCTTGGATACGCTGAACAGAGCTATCGAATTCCCGTTTAAGGGCCTCAATCTCCTCCATCACACGATCGGACTCAACAACGATATTCCGCCACATGCCGCGGGGATGTTCGCCCAAGACCTCTTCAGTGATCACAACCCCAGAACGAATTCCCTTGAAGCCTGCTTCAGCTGTTTGGCCAATTAATTTCTCTTTTAAACGGTTATAGAAAGAACGTTCCTGAATAGCGCGCTCATCATCACGATCTTTTGCCAAGCGTTCAATTTCTGCACGCTCAATGGCCATGGCGCGCTCGTCCTTATCCACTCCACGACGAGAAAACACCCGCACATCTACAACCGTTCCCGAGGTTCCAGGAGGAAGCCTTAAAGAAGTATCGCGTACATCAGAGGCTTTTTCACCAAAAATAGCACGTAACAGCTTCTCTTCAGGGGTCATCGGGCTTTCCCCTTTGGGGGTAACCTTTCCAATCAGGATATCGCCAGGGTTGACCTCTGCCCCTATATAGACAATGCCGGCCTCATCCAGATTACGAAGAGCCTCTTCACCGACATTAGGAATATCCCGGGTGATTTCCTCTTGCCCCAACTTGGTATCGCGAGCCATCACTTCAAATTCCTCAATGTGAATCGAAGTAAAAACATCATCACGGGCAATCCGCTCTGAAATCAAGATAGAATCTTCGAAATTATAGCCATTCCAGGGCATAAAAGCCACAAGAACATTCCGCCCTAAGGCCAACTCACCAAGATCTGTTGAGGGACCATCGGCAATGATATCACCTGCCCCAACACTATCCCCTACCCGTACAAGAGGACGCTGATTAATACATGTAGACTGGTTAGAGCGCATATATTTACGCAAACGATAAATATCGACACCCTGCGTCGCCCCAGAATCGTCCGTTACTCGTATAACGATACGAGCACCATCAATCTGGTCAATCACTCCCCCACGCTTGGCCACAATGGTAGCCCCTGAATCCTTGGCAACAGCCGCTTCCATTCCCGTGCCCACCAATGGGGCATCAGACTGAATAAGCGGAACAGCTTGGCGTTGCATGTTTGAACCCATAAGGGCACGGTTAGCATCGTCATTTTCCAAAAATGGTATTAGTGCTGCTGCTACTGAAACCAGCTGCTTGGGAGAAACGTCACAAGCGGTAACCTCCTCAGGCTGAACCAGGCGGAAATCACTTCCTTTGCGGACAGAAACCAGATCATCTACCAAACGGCCATCTGCATCCTGCTTGGCATCGGCCTGTGCTACGACCAACCTTTCCTCTTCCATGGCAGAAAGATATTTCCACCCATCCTGAAGAACGCCATCCTGCACAAGACGATAAGGGGTTTCAATAAAACCGTATTTGTTTACTTTAGCATAGGTTGCCAAAGAGTTGATCAGCCCAATATTGGGCCCTTCAGGGGTTTCAATCGGGCAAATACGACCGTAATGGGTTGGATGAACATCGCGCACCTCAAACCCTGCACGTTCACGGGTCAGCCCTCCCGGCCCAAGTGCTGACAACCGCCGTTTATGGGTAACTTCAGACAAAGGATTGGTCTGGTCCATAAACTGGGATAACTGGGAAGATCCAAAAAACTCACGGACAGCAGCTGCCGCAGGTTTGGCATTGATCAGATCATGGGGCATCACTGTATCGATATCGACAGAACCCATACGCTCACGAATAGTGCGCTCCATGCGCAATAGGCCAATACGATACTGGTTTTCCATCAATTCGCCTACAGAGCGCACACGACGATTGCCGAGGTTGTCAATATCATCAACCGCACCGCGGCCATCTTTAAGGTCGCACATCACTTTAATCGTGCGTAGAATATCCAGCTTTGTAAGAACCCGATTGTCATCATTCTCCTCAAGCCCCAAGCGCATATTCATTTTAACACGCCCGACAGAGGAAAGGTCATAACGATCAGAATCAAAGAAAAGCCCATGGAAAAGAGATTCAGCTGTCTCTCTTGTTGGAGGCTCCCCTGGACGCATAACACGATAAATGTCAATTAACGCATCTTCTCGGCTCGCATTCTTGTCAGCCATCAGGGTATTACGAATCCAAGGGCCGTTATTGGCATCTATAGCAAGAGTGGGTAGGCTTTTTAGACCTGCAGCTTCAATAGCAGCAAGACGCTCCTCCGTAATCTCTTCCCCAGATTCGCCGTAAATTTCCCCTGTTGTTTCATTAACAAGATCACAGGCGATATAACGACCAATGAGATCAGATTCTGTTGCCAAAACTTCTTTGGTTGTTTCGGCAATTTTCCGTACGGTCCGCGCTGTAAGCTTTTCGTCTGCCTGAGCAATCACTTCCCCGGTTTTGGCATCAACGAGAGGCGATAAAAGCTTCATTCCACGGAAAGCTTCAGGAACAAAACTCCGGGCCCAGCCTTTTTTAGTTTTGCGAAACTCAACCGTCTCATAGAAATAGGAAAGGATTTCATCGTCATCCATCCCCTTAATTTCCATGACATCAACATCGCCCCCCTCAGCAAGACGCTCTGCCCTAGCTTTTTTGGAATATTCACTCTCCAACGCATAAAGCAGAGTGGTAACGGGCAATTTGCGCTTACGATCTATACGAACGTAAATGAGGTCTTTACTGTCAAACTCAAAATCCAACCATGAACCACGATAAGGAATAACCCGGGCTGCAAAAAGATACTTGCCTGAAGAGTGTGTCTTTCCTTTATCATGATCAAAAAATACACCAGGACTGCGATGCATCTGCGAAACAATGACACGTTCTGTTCCGTTGATAATAAAGGTGCCGTTATCTGTCATAAGCGGCATATCACCCATATAAACAGGCTGCTCTTTGATATCACGAATAGAGCGGGAACCGGTATCTTCATCCACATCCCAAACTATTAAACGCAAGACAACCTTAAGAGGAGCGGCATAGGTAAGACCACGTTGAATACATTCTTCAACATCATATTTTGGCTCTTCTAACTCGTAGTCCACAAATTCTAGACGACCACGACCTGCGAAATCATTAATAGGAAAAACCGAAACAAAAACTTCCTGTAAACCCGTACGCGTGCGGCTATCTGGCGAGACGTTCATCTGAAGAAAAGACTCGTAGCTTGCCCTCTGCACATCGATCAAGTTGGGCATGGGAGCAATTTCTGGAATTCTACCAAAATTCTTGCGAATACGCTTACGCCCCGTGAACGATTTTGTGATTGCGTTCATCGCTTTCCCTGCTCCATCTTGCTTGAAATTTCCATCCACACCGCTGTGCGTTTAACTCTCGTGCTCTGATTTTTGCCTAACAAAAACAGACTATCCCTATTTTGCATTCAGGCTCCATTAACGTAAGAAACTTACCCGAAATAACGCGCTTAATATCTTTAAAATGGGCACACCATACCTAATAAATTCACTTGCCCTTAATGCCATTAGCGGAAAACCACCGATTTACCCTTAACGCCCCCGCCATTCCTTAGGAGGTAAACGGCCAAATGGGGTGAGAACCGAACAGATTCTCACCCCTACTTAAATTAAAGTAGCAAAAATAACTTAGGTTTACTACCAAAAATTTAAGCCTCTTATTTAATTTCGATAGTAGCCCCTTGTTCTTCAAGGGTCTTTTTGATTTTTTCTGCTTCGTCTTTATTGACACCCTCTTTAAGAGGTTTTGGAGCCCCTTCCACGAGATCCTTAGCTTCTTTCAAGCCTAGACCTGTAATGGCCCGAACTTCTTTAATAACGTTAATTTTCTTCTCGCCAGATTTTGCCAGAACTACTGTAAATTCTGTCTTTTCTTCAGCAGGGGCCCCACCAGCAGCAGGAGCTGCTGCAGCCACAGCAACAGGAGCTGCTGCAGAAACACCCCATTTTTCTTCCAAAAGTTTAGAAAGTTCTGCTGCTTCAAGAACGCTTAAAGCAGAAAGGTCATCAACAAGTTTATTTAAATCAGCCATTTTGGTTTCTTTCTCTATTTACTAAACACAACAATACCCTCCCCAAAAGAAGGGTAAAACACTCTTATTAGGCGGCTTCCGCCCCACCCTTGGATGAATAAGCACCCAAAACCCGAGCAATCTGTCCTGCTGGCGCCTGTAATACACCAGCAATTCGTGTTGCCGGTGTAGAAATAAGACCCACCAGCTTGGCACGCAGCTCATCAAGCGATGGCAGTTCAGCCAATGTCTTGATGGCAGACACATCAAGTGCCTGCTCGCCTAAAGCGCCACCAACGATAACAAATTTCTCATTGATCTTGGCGAACTCAACGGCAGTTTTTGCAACAGCAACAGGGTCATCAGACCAAGCAAGTGCCGTTGGCCCCTTTAATAAGGGGGCAATACCGTCAAAGCGGGTGCCATTCAGAGCGAGGGTCGCTAACCGGTTTTTGGCAACTTTATAGCCCACACCAGCACTCCGCATACGCCTTCTAAGCTCTGTTGCATCAGCAACCGTCAGCCCATCATTTCTGGTTACAACAACCATAGACGTTTCTGCGAAGACAGCCGAAAGGGAGGCTACAAATTCACGCTTCTCCGTACGGTTCAATTCCCGTCTCCTTCATTCGACAGAGTGCTTCTCTAAAGCATTCTGCCTAGGTTACCCTTAAGAGCTACCTCGATTTTGAAGTATGCTCCAGCTCGCCTGCCCCAAAGTAAAAACGGAAAAAACCACGATAACAAAAACCAAAATTCCTGTATCTGGCCCCGTCTCCCAGCCGTAAAATTAAGGCTTATGCCACGTCTGGTCTCGGACAGGATCGGGAAAACAAATAATTGCTTCCCTACGCCACCCCAGCATTATCTTCTGCTGGAGTGGAGATTCTTACTCATCATTCATTAACGCTATAAAACAACGTTACACAACATTTCTACCAGAGAGTTCTACAAGACCCATCCCATTAAAGAGACCTTCTTGAATCACTAACCAGCTAATGTTGCCACATCCACAGCGATACCAACCCCCATAGTGGAAGACAAGGCTGCTTTTTGCAAAAAAGTTCCTTTTGCACCAGATGGGCGTGCTTTCTGAACAGCATCAACCAAAGCAAGAATATTTTCTTGCAGCTTAGCTTCATCGAAAGAGGCCTTGCCAATGCCGGCATGAATAATTCCTGCCTTGTCTGCACGATACTCAACCTGGCCAGACTTAGCTGCTTCAACGGCTGACTTAACATCCATTGTAACAGTGCCAAGCTTGGGGTTGGGCATAAGTCCGCGTGGGCCTAAAATTTTACCCAAGCGACCCACCAAAGCCATCATATCCGGTGTTGCAATGCATCGATCAAACTCGATAGTACCAGCCTGGATTTTCTCTGCCAAATCGTCATCACCGACCACATCTGCCCCAGCAGCCTTTGCTTCATCAGCCTTGGCACCACGAGCAAAAACCCCCACGCGAAGTGTTTTGCCAGTACCATGAGGCAAAGAAATCAACCCACGCACCATTTGGTCTGCATGGCGAGGATCAATCCCTAAATTGAGGGCAATTTCAATTGTTTCATCAAACTTAGCCGTCGCATTGCCTTTTACCAGCTTAACAGCCTCTACCAATGCATAAAACTGATTACGATCTACCTTGGCCTTAATGGCTGCAAGACGTTTGTTTTTGGCCATCTTAACCCTCCACCACAGTAAGACCCATAGAACGGGCAGAACCTGCAAGCATTTTGACTGCACCCTCAATATCGTTAGCGTTCATATCCTTCATTTTCTGTTCGGCTATTTCACGCAACTGTGCAGTGGTGATTTTTCCAACAGGGCTGCCTTTACCAACAGTTGTACCACCTTTGGAGACTTTAGCAGCCTTTAACAGAAAATAGGTGTTAGGAGGAGTTTTGGTAATGAAACTAAACGTACGATCAGCATAAGCCGTAATCACCACCGGAATTGGCATGCCTGGCTCCAGTGACTGTGTTGCGGCGTTGAATTGTTTGCAAAATTCCATAATATTGAGCCCACGTTGCCCCAAAGCCGGACCAACAGGAGGGGAAGGGTTAGCCTTGCCTGCAGGAATTTGCAGTTTAATGTAGCCAACAATTTTCTTGGCCATATTCGGGATGCTCCTTATAAAATCCATTAGCTTCGCCCGAACCGCGGTTACAGCGAAAACTGGCCGATTACTTTTACTTTGCCAGCCTTCTCCCGCGTTCGTTATGAGCTCGGATATGTAGACAATTCCCCTCTTCCTGTCAAGCTAATCTCAAAAGAGGCCCATTATTCTTCCTGTATCAAAAGCGACTGAGAAGTCATATCTTCCTCTTGTTCGGGGGTTGCAATATTTTGTTCTTGTGTTGCAACATTACGAAGTTTCTTTGCAAACCAACGTGTGCGTGTTCGTGCAGCCTCTATAGAATTGCCCATGGTGACAGTATTTTTGGCCAGTTTTTCTAAAATTCCATCCATCTTTATCATCTCCTGGCGGGTAGCGCCCAACAAGGCTGCCACCATCTGAGTTTTTTCCTCCATCGCCAAAGAGACATGCCCGATTTGAATTGTCCGCAAAAAAGCGGGCATCAAGGCTGGGCTCATGACCAGAATTCTGTGGGAACGATTAAGTTCATCAATAAGTCCGGCCATGCGGGAAACCTCGGCATACAAGCCATCCGTTGGCAAATAGAGAATGGCAAAATCAACAGTGACAGGAGGAACAATATATTTGCTCGCTATTTTTTTTGCCTCTGAACGTACAGTGCTTTCCAGCTCACGGCGTGCCTTGCGCTCTGCCTCTCCATCTCCTACCTCAAGGGCGTCAAGGAGGCGCTCGTAGGATTCGGTGGGGAATTTTGAATCAATGGCAAGCAGCGGTTTATTTTGAGTATTGGCCGGCATGTAAAGAGCAAATTCAACAAACACACCACTGGTTTCATCCAATTTCTGATTTATAAGAAAACCATCCGGGGGAAGAATATCGTCCAGAATCGAGCGGAGCTGGGCCTCACCCCACCCCCCACGGGTTTTGACATTTGAAAATAATCTTTTTAAATCCCCTATCTGAGCAGTCATCGAAGACACTTCACCCATGGCTTTCTGAACAGAGGCAAATTGTTCCAATACCCGACTAAAAGAGGTTTGCATCTGCTTTTCTACAGCTTCGTGCAAACGCTCTGAAACACTCGCCCTAATTTCATGAAGTTGCTTTGCGCTATTTTCAGCCATTTCCTTTAAGGCTGTCACCTGCATAATGCGGGCTTCTGCCTGCTCTTTTAACAAGGCTGCTGAGGCATCAGTGCTTTTTTCCATAATTTCTGTTTTTAATCGCCCAAGATGTCCTGTAAGAGCACGCTCTGTAGCGGCAAGTGTATTTAAAAGCTGTTCACTTCGGCGGGTTGAATACTCTGCCTCATAATGAAGGATCTGAAATAGCTTGTTCCACTGCTCTTTCTCTGGTTGTGCCTCGTTGCTTTGAGAAACTTTACGCCAAAGCAGAAAAAAACCAAAACAAAGAAGAAAAAGCAGAAAAATCTGCACTATTAATAAGCCTAACGCAAATTCTTCCCGCACGATATTCTCCTTTCCCTATTATGAAACTCACCTGTTTGAGGGGGTCATAACCGTATAACACTTACTGTATCAACTCCCGAAGGATTCCCGGTAACAACACAGAAAATGGATGAACATGCACATTCATATCATTCAGGGGCCCCCGAACGTCAAAAGTCGCTGAGATAAGCCCACCCCCTTCTTCTGGGCTAAACAATTCCCCAATCAATGGGAGTTTTCCAGGCAAGGTATTAATGATGAAGGCGGGCACAATGGTCCCATCCACAGTAATTTCACCCTTATGAAGATCAATCGGTCCCTTAAAGGTCGCCCCAAGGGACGAATTACCGGCCTGCCCGTTTTTTAACTGAATAATATTATCGTTCAATTCCAATTCGGCATGAATGTGGTTTAAATCAAATTGAGGTGGCTTGGGACCTAACAGCCAACCGTAAATGGAAAGATTATTGGCTAAAAGAAGGCTACGAGGAGCCTGCATCATGTGAAAAGGCCCGACATTGAACCTGCCTGTAAAAGGTGCAGTGGGCTTTTCATCATCAAAATACCCATGAATATCCACCGGGCCACCCCTGAAATCCTTAATAAAATCAATGCTTCCAAAAAAATGACCCAAATCCTTCATCTGGAAATAAAGGGGCCGGAATCCTCTCTCCCTAAACATTAACAGGCGCATTCCCCCGGCATCGGCAATGTTGGAATAAATACGGCTAATTCTTCTTCCATCGCTGTCAACCTGAACACGGACATCACGAATAATTTTTTCAGGCTCAACCAAAAAATCCCTGGTGTAGGCATTAATATCCCATGGCCTTTGAGGGGCAGCTGGCCAGCCTGTTAATAAAGGTGGGACATCAAAACCAGAGGACGTTTTCGAGCTATCCTTTTGCAGATAGGAAGAGGCATCAATATGTTGGGCATTAAGGGTAATATGAATGGACCCATTCTTTTGTCCACCCCCCTCAACAACAGGATAGGCCACACGAATATAGCCTTGCGAGTGATCAAGAATATAATCCCCTTCCACCAAATTTTCCGGCAAGCGGGAAGAAAGCATAACCCGCCCAGAAAAACGTAAACCTGGCGCATTAATGATCAAACTATCAAATGAGTTGCCACCGCTTTCTACGGGATGCATCACAGCCTGTAATGTTCCCGGAACATGATAAGGCTTCTCCCAGAATGGGGTGACAATATTCGCCTGAGAAAGATCAGCATGCATAACGACATCAATATGACCACTTCCGTATTTTCTATATTGAACGGATAAAGCCGCATTCCCGAAGATATAATCATGCAGGAAGGGAAGCTCCCGAGCCACTTCCTTTCGCGAAAGACGCATTTGCACATCAGCCTGTTGGGAGAAGCTTCCAGAAGGGACTTTTGCATATTTCATAGCATATGAAAAACTTGAAGGGATACCCGAGAGCTTACCGTTCCCCTTTAAAGCCAAATTTTCGGTTGTGCTAACCAAATGAATATTCCCCCCTTCAAGCGGCCTATTCATGACGATATTTTGTATGGAAACATCGGTAAGGTAGGTATCTGCACGGATCTTGACATCCTTAAGATGAATATCATTAACCAATGGCAGCTGCACAAAAAGAGCAACCTTGGCTTTCCCCTGCGGATGATCTAACGGCAGAGGGGCCGATCGGGAAAAGAGATGAAATTTGGGTTCATCCAGAATGGCAAGAATGTCACGGACATCTCCAGAAATAGGAACGTGCACCACGCCGGTTTGAACCTTATCCATCAAGCCAGAAATTTCCATTGTCCCCTTGTCAAACTGTATCTTTCCTGGACCTGCTGAGCCGATGCGCTTAACATCAGGATGGGCAATCTGGGTGGCATGAAAAAATGTGATCAGAATTTTGTTTTTGTTGACAAACTGCATCTTTGCCTGGATATCTTCCAACGGCGGAATAGGGCGCATCCAGTAAACCTTAACTTTTTTGGCGTCAACATGCCCCCCTAATGAGGCGATATCAAGGTTTTCCCAGCCTGCATGGCTTCCCAGGCCAATATCCATATGAAAATTGCTGGCTTGCCCACTCACAAGATTTTCTTCCACCCAGTCACGCGCCCCCTGACTGATACCCCGTGGCCAATATTCCATAATGCGCGCCAGATCGACCCTGGGGGTATCTAACTTCAGCATCATATCTATCAACTTACTTTCTTGCACGTTCGGAAGAGAAAGAGAACCACTTGTTTTAACCGCAAGCTGATAAGCACGATCTTGAGGAAATTTTGAAGAGGCCAAATGAAATAGCCCCTTCTTCATAGTCACCTTTAATGCTCCATCGAGGGTGGAGGGGAGCTTGGCCTCAACCTCTGTGGCGCCATCAATCATGGGGATTATACCATCCCCTACCTGGATATACCCTGTTCCTACGGTAACTGTTGCCTGCAAGGAAGAGGGAAGCACAAATTGACTTTGATCCTTAGAGGCGGCCAAAATAAATTCAGCCTTAAAACCAATCGGAAGGTTGGCAGACTTTAAACCCTCCATTTGTGGATAAACAGAAACAAAAGCTGCTGGGTTAACAGGGTCAAGACTGATTTGCCATTTCAACCCTGTCTCCCCATTGGTAAGCTCAACAGCACTCCCATGGGCATGAAAGCTCATTGGCACAACATCTTTAAAGTTAAGGGCAACATTAATATCCCCCACAAAACCAATCCGCTTTTGTAACTTTAAAGCATTCAGCTTGATATCCAACTTGGTAACATTCCAGGAATACCCCAACGCCTCATCACGAATAATCGCGTGAATATCTGACGCTTGAACAAGCTTGAAACGAGAAAAATCAATCTTAGGCGGTGGGGCATTATCCGCAACACCGCCTGGCACATCCAAAGTAAAGTCTCCGTTTTTCTGACGAAGCAAATGAATATCAGCACCCTGGATATTAATGGAGTTAATAGATACCGCTCCCTTGAGCAAAGACCGAAGCCTGAGCGAGACTTCGCTGCTTTTTATTAAATTAACCACTTGCCCTTTAGCATCCAGCACTTTGGCATCCACAAGCTTAATACTGAAAGGAGCCTTCAAACCATAATGAAACCCATTCCAGTTTAAAAAGACACGGCCAATTGTTAAGGATGCAGCCGGGGGTTTACCGGGTTGACCAGACATAATAACAACAGGGAAAAACCCTTTCGCCACAACAGAAACATCCAAAGGCCCATATCCGAGCCGAAAAATCAATACGGCCAAGGCAATAAGGGGGACCCCTAAAAGACTTAAAAGAAATAAAACAACGACCTTAATGGCAAGCCACCACGGCGAAAGGAAAAAGGCTCGAACCCCTCTCTCTTGCGTTGGCTTTTCCAATAGGTTCTCCGTATCGTGTATCATCCCCGTTGTCCTTGATACCCTACTGCATTATCCTGAAAGCAAAATATTTTAGAGAACAGAACAAAATGGCCAACGCTTTCATGACAAACCAGGTTCCTTTTTTTTCCGGCTGGGCAAACTGTCCGTGGCCTGAACCTGCCAATAGCTCGCGAGCACAGTGTTTTATTAAAGATATACTCCACTTGTGGAGCACAATGGGGTTGAAAAACCCTATCCACCAAAAAGAAGCATCCCTTGCGTTGCTTGCAGCGATAGGCGGAAATAGCCCCTACCTGGCTGAGCTGTCCCTGAAAGACCCCACTTTTTTTGCACAACTTCTCCATCATGGACCCGATACCATAACAAAGCAGGTTTTTCAGTCTTTGCGTGAGGTCTCTCCTTCCCTTTCTCGGCAAGAAACAGCCAAGGTCATGCGACAGGCCAAACATTATATGGCCCTTACATGCGGCCTGGCAGACATCGGTGACTTATGGCCCTTAGAAAAAATTACAAAGACCCTTAGCCTCCTTGCAGAACATACACTAAACATTGCCGTAAACCATCTTTTACTCACTTCTCACGCAACAGGGACCATAACGCTTTCTTCTCCTACCGACCCCTCTTATAAAAGTGGTTTTATTGTACTTGCCATGGGAAAGCTAGGGGCTTATGAGCTCAATTATTCTTCTGACATCGATCTGATCATACTCTACGATCCAGCCTGCCATCAAGAGAACGACTCACTACGCCATACCTTTATCCGAATATGCCATGATCTTGTCAGCCTTATGTCAAAGCCCGATGAAAACGGCTATGTTTTCCGTACTGATCTACGTTTACGGCCTGATCCGGCCTCTACCCCTGTAGCAGTCTCTCTTCTTGCAGCTTTAACTTATTATGAAAGTATGGGCCAAACATGGGAACGTGCTGCCATGATCAAGGCCCGTCCCATTGCAGGAGATCTTGCAGCGGGGGAGGATTTTCTTAAAACCATAGCGCCCTTTATCTGGCGGCGACATCTGGACTTTGCCTTGCTGGACGATATTCGTGGCATGAAGCTGCGCATCAACCACCATCATAGCCGCAAGCATCTTTCCCTTCAGCAGCTTACCCATCTTTCCAAGGCCTCCCTAGAGGAAAAAATAGAATTCCTGCTGGGTTATAACGTAAAGCTAGGACAAGGGGGGATAAGAGAAGTCGAATTTATGGCTCAGGCCATGCAACTGGTTTGGGGGGGCAAACGCGAAGAGCTCCGCGCTCCTTCCACCATACAAGCCCTAAGTCTTTTGGCTAAAAACCAGCTTATTGATGACAGCCTGACACGGCAGCTTATCACCTCATACACGTTTCTTCGCCAGGTGGAACACAGGCTTCAAATGTACGAAGATAGGCAAACACACAGTCTTCCGACAACGATAGAGGGGCTTAAAGCCTGCGCCATTTTTAATAATGCTCCTGATCTTGACCATTTCATTACCAACCTCTTCAATATTTTTCTCCAAGTCCATACGGCATTTGAAACCCAGTTTGTAGCCTCCTCCCACCTTGCCAGCACGCCGGCTGATCTTGTTTCTGCAGACTTGATCGGATATTTGCAAAAGCTTGGTTTTGATGCCCCTGAAGAAGCCGCTGACATTATTTCCTACTGGGAAACAGATGGGCTAAGAGCTTTAAAATCCGATCGGGCTCGCAAACTTCTCAAAACCCTTCTTGTGCCAATTTTAACCGCAATTTCTCAACAGCCTTCCCAGCTTATTGTTTTAAAACGCTTTGACCACCTTCTAGCCGTCCATCGAGCAGGCATTCAATTCCTCTCTCTTCTGGAATATAATCCAGCCCTGATAACCCGTATTATCACCCTGTTGGGAAGCTCCTCCTTCCTGGCCACCTATCTGGCAGAAAACCCTGCTGCCATAGAAAGCCTACTCAGTACGGAAAACCCTTTAGAAGTCCATCAATCAGCCCTAATCCAAATTGCGGAGCTGGCAAAAAAATATTCTTCAACCGAAGAACTTATTCCCCACTTACGCAATATTGTCTGTTCAGAACAATTTCAGATCTCTGTAGAACAGCTTGAGGGCAGAATAGATGTTGATGAAGCAGGGGTAGCCCGTACAAACCTTGCCGAGGCCGTTATCTCCAGCCTTTACAAGTCTGTCTATCATGAGCACAAACAAAAATATGGGCGCATCCCTCAAGGGGGTATGGCCATTATAGCCCTTGGCAAAGCAGGCTCTCAGCAGATGATGGCCGGATCAGATCTTGATCTGTTGATGATATTTGATCACCCCGAAAATAATGCAGAAAGTGTTATTTCCCCTGCTGGCCGAAAAGGCACTCGTAAGCAACACCCCCTTCCCGCTGGACAATATTTTGTAAGGCTTTGCCATAGCCTCATTGCAGCCCTTACAAGCCCAGGGCTCGAAGGCCCACTTTATGCTGTGGATATGCGCCTACGTCCCTCAGGCAGTAAAGGGCCCGTTGCTGTCTCGTTACTCTCCTTTAAGCACTATCACGAGAGCCAGGCCCAGACATGGGAGCGCATGTCTTTAACCCGTGCCCATATTATTGCCGGACCAGCTTTTATAAAACGCAAAGTGCATGTTGCTATTAAGCAGGCTTTATCCTTACAACACCAGAAGGGCCCTGAAACGACCAAGCAAGATGCTTTGGCCATGCGCAACCGCCTGACTAAAGACCTACCACCAGCGAGCATCTGGGATATAAAATTACGGGCAGGCGGCTTAATGGAAGTGGAGTTTATTGCCCAAACCTTACAGCTTATTTCTACTCATCCTTCTACCAGACATCCTCAAGCAGCCCAAGTTTTCAAAGCCCTTGCCTCTTTGGGTGAAATAACACCAGCCCAAGCGCACCAGCTTTCTGAGGCGGAATATTTCTGGCGAACCCTCCAAAGTCAACTGCGCCTGCTTATTGGCACCACAGTCCCTAAAACGCCCCTTCTCCCTCTTTCCACTTTTAATGGAAAGATCCTGCTTGAAGATCTATACAAAAAATTTCCTCATGCAACCCTAGAAAACCTTCCCGACATTATGGCCTCCTATGCCAAAACCGTAAGGATCCTATTCAGTGAGCTGATTGGTAAGCCAGACTAAAAACTCATCAACAAAAAATTATGTCCTATCCTGAATTTTTCAGGTAATACTGAACACAAAATACGTCTTTTTTTCTTACACCTTTCTTACCCCTATTTCCTTAAACTCACTCAGACGGTACAAGAATGAATACAACACATCTGTTGACTCCTGGCGATTCTGCTCCCCATTTTTCTCTTCCTACCAGCACAGGCCAAACCATCAGCCTTTCATCTCTGAAAGGCAAAAGCTTTGTGCTTTATTTTTACCCCAAGGCTAATACCTCCGGCTGTACAAAGGAGGCTTGTGCATTTGAAGAGGCCCTTCCAGCTTTTAAAACCCTCAATATTCCTGTCATTGGGGTCTCTCGTGATCCTATGAAGGCCATTATGCAGTTTGCTGAAAAATACAATCTGACCTTTCCCTTGGCCTCAGATGAAGAAGGGAAAACATGTATGGATTACGGTGTGTGGGTAGAAAAATCCATGTATGGACGCAAATATATGGGCATTGAACGAAGCACTTTTCTCATCGGGCCGGATGGGAAAATTCTGCAAGTGTGGTATAAAGTAAAAATTCCTGGCCATGTTGAAGCCGTTATGAAAGCCCTTTCAGGCTCATAACTTTCAATATCTCACTTTATTGGCCTCTGCCTTTTACCTTCTGCCCATACGCATGCAAACGCTAAAACCTGTATACAGACTTACATGAGCTCTGCATACAGCACCTGCCTTTTGGAAAAAGAAGAAATGCAACCCCAAAGGGAAAAAGTGGTTACGAGGAGAAAGAAAGAGTAATCATAAAAAATCTTAGTGCTGGGGTTGGATTTTCCTGTAATCTGAGGGTGCTTCAAAGACAGAATCCGGCTGGCTTGTAAAATCTATTTTTGTTGCCCTTACCATTACCAACCCATCTTGTACTACCCTGAGCATAATCCCATCATCTGTATAACAAACGTCACTGGGCCTGCCTTCTGTATCAGTGACATGCCAATCTGTACAACTCAAACCTACAAGGGTGGCCTTCCCCTGAGCACGATATTCGCCTGTTGAGGGTTTTTCTCCTGGCAAAGCAATTTTACCGCCTGGAGCAGGAGTTATCGTAATAATTTTTCTAACAGGATCAACAACGGTGAGGGTATTATTCCGATAATTGGTTACCATGTAAGTTTCCGTTTTAGCGGGATCCACTCGCTGTCTTAAGGTTGAAACCGACCAACGCATACGCTGAAGAGCAGGAGGTTCCTTTGGAAAAGGAGAAAGAAGGGAGTAGGTAACATCTACATCGCGCTGTGGGGTCACATAAGGTGCTTGACGCTCCTTCTCTTCTGCCCACGCCACAAGAGGCTGAAAAGCCTGTTCGGCTAGTAAGGCCACTCCTGCGAGTAGAGCAAGACTTATCTGTGAAAATCTCTTCATAACCCTCTCTTCTTTCCGCTATACCCTAGAAAAACCCTACTCATTCTCTGGCTTGTCAACGTGCTTGGCTACCCCTTCGCCCGGCTTTGGAGGATCACGCCGTTCATACCCAGCTGGGGGTTCAAACAAGGCAACGGGTAAAGTTCCATAAACGACACTTTGAGCAATTAAATGCCCCTTAACTCCCGCTCCATCTGCACCATCTTGCTGTAAAACCACCCCATCGTCAGTAACACATGCGATAGACTCTCCATGATCAGACTGAATTTGCCATACAGTACAAGCCTGCCCGACCAATTGTTTACGGCCTTGTTGCTGAAAGCGCATGGAGCTATCTAACAAGAACGGGTTACGGATTTCCTTCTTCTTGGAAATCTGGGTATAGACCCGATCGGCATTCATAATGATCGTAATAAGCTGTTTTTTACGATCCAGAACTATTTGCCCCTGGCCATCCACCTCGTCAATCCGTAGCAAATCGCCTTTACCGGAAAAATAAATTTTTACCGATTTTTGCTTAGGTTGATCTTCAGCCTGCACTAGGTACGTCACCGTTACATCTTTTTGGGGCATAAGCGGGGGAGCAGAAAGAGTATTACTAACAGAAGAGGAAGAGATGGGCACATCTTCAGCAGCCATAACCGGCAAAGCAACCCCGACCAGACTGCTTATGAGTAAACTCCCATAGACATACCGAAAACACATCTTCATTTTATTCCTCCACTCAAAGTAGTACTACCGTTTGCTGCTACGCCCCTAGCCTTACCCAACAAATTCCGTAAAAATCTATCCCTCTATTCACAAAAAAACAAAGGGAAAAACAAAACGCTCTTTTCCTCTTCCTACTGTATAAACAAGGATAATACCATCAGTTTTTCTCTTCATCTAAGTGCTTTTGCCATAATCCTTGAGCTGGAGGAAATGTTTAAGTCCAAGGGCTTCTTCTACCACCTCTTTTGCAGTCATCTGGGGCAACCAATCGGCCTTTCTCTTGATGGCTGCATGCAATTTTTCTGCATAGGATTCGGCCGTTATTTCCACAGCACCAAACTGGGCAAGATGGTCTGTAACAAACTGGGTATCCAAAAGGGTAAAGCCACCCTTTTTCATCCTTCCCACCAGATGCACCAAAGCCACTTTTGAAGCATCACGAGTACGGCTAAACATGCTTTCTCCAAAAAACGCTCCCCCCAGAGCCAGGCCATATAACCCCCCACACAATTGCGAGCCTTCCCACACTTCTATACTATGGGCCAATCCCTGCTGTGAAAGAGAACAGAAGACTTCCTGAATGGGGGCATTAATCCATGTATGCGCTCTCTGCGGTGTGCTTTCTGCGCAAAGGGCAATAACACGCTCAAAAACTGTATCAACCGTAATGGTGAAATAGCCTGAAAGCACTCTCTTTTTAAGGCTCTTGGGAAGATGAAAACTCTCAAGGGGAAGGATCCCCCTTTTTTGGGGCTGATACCAACTAACTTCCAGACTCTGGGCAGAGTCTGCCATGGGAAAGATCCCTTGACGATAAGCCTGTACCAACAATGCAGGATCTATTTGCCATTGAGAAGGAAAACCCACAGATTTTACCATAGCCCTTTTGTTTTCTTACGTTCATCCATCAAAAACCGGCCACTCTATGTACGAAATCCTTTAACACAACGCGCTCTCCCTTTTATGAAAAGGGAGTATCTTTCCCCTGTTTTTCTGACCATTTTTCTTGATGGGCTGTATACACAGAATGGGCCACATTACGGGCTAATTCTCCCCTTTCGCGTTCAAGGCGGCGAATAACAAAATGCGCTCGTGCCAAGGCCTTATAATGGGCCAAAAAAGCCGCATTAAGCGCAGCCCCACACAGTGCGCCTGCAATAGGGGTCATCTGTAAGGAAATCTTGCGAGAAAGAGCCAAACCATAATGCCCTGCCACCTCTGAAACCAGCATAATCAACGGACGCCCGCGCAGTAATGTTCTCGCTGAAAAGAACCCTATTTCCCGCTCTGACGAATCCTTTTGGTTTAGCGATCGTAAGGCAAACACTTCAAGGCAAGCCCGCCGGGTTTCTGGATCTTTCAGATCCTCTCCCTCTTCTTGGGCAATCCTTGCAATTTCGCGCATGATGGTTAGGGTTGTAAACCCAATATCGGGCACAAGGCCTGGCGCACCCACAAATCCCCCGGCAACACCAGAGGCCACCACAGCAGCATGGACAAAAGGCTCCCGCCATTTTGCCGGGGATTTTTTGCCACCATGTTTTACCCCTATAACAGCAACATCAAAAGCCCTGCTCAAGGAGGACTGAACCACGCCTTGAAGTTTTTTCTGGACTGCAGGAGCCATACTAATCCCCTGCATGCCTAGGCTTGCCATATGGCCTACAGCCCCGCCCATCAGATCTGCCAACCGAACAAGAACATTTCGGCGTTGCTCAACATCTTCAAGGGCTTTTTCCAGCGCTGAAAGATCCTCTACCGTAAGGGAAGACTCAGTGAGCTCTTTATGAGAAGCATCATTAGAAGGTTTTTCTTGCATCTTGTCTGAACTCTCCCTACCTGTTTTCTAACCCTATTGGCTATTGTAATGAAAAAACCTTATCAACCACGGTCTCTAAGACCTCTGATACTCTTTAACCCAAACGCAAGCTTCACCACACCAAGAATATAGTACGACCTTAGAGGCACAGCCTTACCAAAATGGATCTTGTCATAGGCCAGTAACCTTGTGGTTTGCGAATATGCCAGCTTTATTGCTTTCACCATGATATACATGACATAAACGCCTTGTGATCGAAAAACACAAAAATAAAATATTTTCCCCAAGACATTGCATTGTCACTAGAAAAATTATCATATTAATAAGGTATTGATGAACTCTCTATATTCAACCATTCTTATTTCCATTAGCCTTTATAGCATAATTTAGCCAAACCGTGCCATTCATGCCTATGGAATTAACAGGCGTTATGTCATTAACATATTTTCTGAGCAGGGTTCTTGCCCGATCAAAAACATGTTCAAAACAAACCCATCTGCGAGACTAACCCATTCGGGATTGGAGATATTATGAAAACTGTTCTTTTACCCTCCCTGCTTGCAGGAAGTTACTTTGCTTTGGCCTTTATGATTGCCACCCCTACTTTTGCCCAAAATAGCCAACGTACCCAGCCTTCTGCTATACCACGCAGCGATAATGTTGCCCCTACCTCGACCGCTACACCTGATACAGACTATTCCCGCTATAAACCCGTCACTTATGACACAGAAACTTCCAGCAGTGATAGTGTCACATCACAAAAACCCTCTGGCCTTCCTTCTGTAACAGCCAACCAAACTCCCCGCGAACCTTATAATGGTCCAGCTCTGGAAGCAGGAGGAATGCGATTCTTTTTCAATGCCCCCGTCTCGCCTCCTTATAACGCATCTTCGACCTATACCACTTATGCCGGCCAACCAGGCGGTGGATGGAATGCGACAGGCCAACAGGGAGCCGCTGGAGAACCCTAAGCAAACTCAAGAGAGGAGGGAGAAGATTTTTAAGGGCATGCCTACCCTCTCCCTCTCCCTCTCCCTCTCCCTCTCCCTCTCCCACAGGGTAGAAAATCCAGAAGCTGTATTTCTTTGTAAAGTAAAACGTCATTCTGACTTTTTTTAAGACAGAAACTACAAAACGGCTTGTTCATAAGGGTGCATTCCCCTGCTCTAGAAGCCACACTTGCAAAGAGATACGCCCCATGAGAAAAACGTTGTAATCCTTGCAGTTTCAATCCCTGCAGGAAGGTAGAGGGCTGGGGCCCTTAGGTCTGTGTCTCTGCGCTTTTGCGTGCCAGCGTTGCCAGTTCATCAACCCGGTTATTTTCTGCGCTCTCAGCATGTCCCTTTACCCAGTGCCAGGTAATGATATGCCTTTCCGCAGCCTTCAATACTCTCTGCCATAAATCCACATTTAATACCGGCTTATTCGAAGCTCCGCGCCAGTTACGCTTTATCCACCCCGCTGACCACTCTGTAATGCCTCGGCGGACATACTGGCTATCGGTATAAAGATTGATCTCGCAAGGCTCCTTCAACGTTTCCAAGGCCTTGGCCGCCGCTGTAAGTTCCATGCGGTTATTGGTTGTTTCTTGTTCAAACCCAGAAATTTCTTTCTCATGTTTTCCAAAGCGTAAAAGGGCTGCCCATCCCCCCGGGCCAGGATTGGGTTTACTGCCACCATCCGTCCAGATATCTACTTTTTTTAAACCTTTTTCTATCATGCGTGCAAAAATTCAGGCCTGAAAAGCTACGAGAAAATCTCTTTGCTGAGAAAAAAAATCCAGCTTCATCATATATTCCCGTGGATCTTTTTTAATAACATGTGCCCCTTCAGGGGTAGCAAACCAATCATGAAGGCGTGTTAGAAAAAAGCGCAACGCCGCCCCCAGGCATAAAATTGGCAAGGACTGCCATTCTTGGGGTTGAAAATGCCGGACACTTCTATACCCATCCAACAACGCCTTGACATTCTCCGGAAGAAAACTTTTATCAAAACACCAGGCATTCAAGGCAATGGCAACATCGTAGGCCAAAAAATCTGTGCAGGCAAAATAAAAATCTATTATGCCGCTAATCACGTCTCCTTCAAAAAAGACATTGTCGGGAAAGAGATCTGCATGAATCTGCCCTCTCGGTAATCCGGCGTGCTGAGAAGGCCACTGCTGTTCAACCGTTGTCAGAAGACGACCAATTTTTGTACTAAGACCCGCTTCGAATATTTCGGCTTTTTCTTCACACTGCGCCCATAACCCCCGCCAAGTATGAATACCCACAGAATTAAGACGTTCTTGGACAAAACCTTTCCCTGCCCAGTGGAATTTAGCCATTGCTACTCCAAGGGCCCTGCAGTCCTGCTGATGAGGATTTTTTTTCCACTGCCCATTCAGAAATGTGGTTAATGTGGCTGGGCGTCCTTCCAGAAGATGAATGATTGTACCACTTCTATCCATTACCGGACGGGGACAGTGGATTCCCTGGGCGTGCAAAAATTGCATAAGTTCCATAAACCATGGCAAATCCTGCGACGATACTCTTTTTTCAAACAAGGTAAGAATATAGCGAGCCCGAGTGGTTTGAACAAAAAAATTGGAATTTTCTACCCCTTCACTAATTCCTGAAAAGGTCAACAATTCACCCACATCAAAAAGCAGAAGAAATGCCCTGAGTTTTTCTTCTGCCAAATTGGTATAAACAGCCATAACACCCTTTTTACACTACTACCCTAACGGAAAGGGAAGACGGAACGTGACATGCTCTTCCTTAACGCTCCGTTCTTCTATCTGCAATTCATACCGATGGGAAAGAGCTTGCACCATTTCCTGAACCAGACTTTCAGGAGCAGAAGCTCCAGCCGTAATCCCGAGAGCTTCAACCCCTTCCAGCACAGACCAATCAAGATCATCCAAACGAGGGAGAAGAATAGCCCGAGGGGCACCAGAACGTTCAGCTACCTCGCGCAACCTTTGAGAGTTGGAAGAGTTGGGCGAACCTATAACAATCATTAAATCGCAAGAAGATGCAATTTGCTTAACGGCCTCCTGACGGTTGGTCGTCGCATAGCAAATATCCTCACGCCGCGGCCCCTCAATGTTGGGAAAACGTTCCCGCAGGATTTTTACAATTTCTGCTGTATCATCAACTGAAAGGGTTGTTTGGGTAATGAAAGCCAACCGATCTTGGTTTTCTGGCTGAACAGTTCGAGCTTCTTCGGCATCATTAATAAGTGTAACAGCCCCTGGCGGAAGCTGCCCCATAGTGCCTACAACTTCAGGGTGACCAGCGTGGCCTATCATCAGGATATGGCGGCTTTCTTCAGGATCACCATTGGCGTAGTGACGTTCTGCCTCACGATGCACCTTTGAAACCAAGGGGCAGGTAGCATCTAGATAAAGGAGGTTCCGTCTTTGGGCCTCCACTGGAACACTTTTGGGCACTCCATGAGCAGAAAAAACAACATGGGCATCTTCTGGAACCTCATCAAGTTCTTCTACAAAGATGGCCCCTTTCTTTTCAAGCATTTCCACCACAGTCCTGTTATGAACAATCTCATGGCGGACATAGACTGGAGCACCATAGCGCCGTATGGCTTCTTCTACTACCCGAATGGCACGATCCACTCCCGCACAAAAGCCCCTTGGGCCAGCCAGAAGGACTTTCAGTCGTGGTAACGTACCTGCTGTTTTTGAAGAAGAAGATGGATTTTTAGATTTTGTCTGGGGCAACACCGTTTGGGACATTACAGCCTTCTGTTCAAAATGGGGAGAAAGAACACTAAACCACACTTTATTCACTCATATAGCTATACTGAAAATATATGGGGGATACTATAAGTTTTTACCAGTATTAATTTTTTTACGTTCTGGCCTTACACAAGAGCGTGGTATTCTCGCTACAGGCTCATGAGAAATTGTTCATGATTACTGTTTTTTATAGATTATTCTATGATAACGCCACAATGATAACGCCACCAAGGAGTGTTTCAGTCATCTACACGGACGAAACCGCCCTGCGTTAAAACTGCCAAATACTCTTACAAGACCTATAATGTGGAACCAGAATATGTTTTTTCCCTTCCTGTTTTCCTCGAAAGCCAAACCTTTCTCACCCTTCCTTATCACCCTTCTAGCAGGTGGTTCTCTGATACTGGGAGGGTGTTCCTCTGGCAGTTCAAAAAGCTTTGCCCCCCAATGCCCTCATGTAGAAGTATTAAAAAACGCAGCAGACTATTATAACCACCAATCAGGCAGTTCAGATCTCTCCAATCTGATCACCAGAGCTAATATTGCCTCTCTCCATGGAGATTGTGGCTATGCCAATGAAGAAAAAACAGCGATTGCGACCCGCCTCTCCCTAAAAATGACCATCCAGCAGGGCCCTGCTGCCAAGAGTAGAACAATCAATATTCCTTATTTTGTTGCGGTCCTCCATAATGGCTCAATCCAAAATAAATATGAATACTCACAGGAAATAACCTTCCCCGAAAATATTTCGCAAATTTCAGCATCCACAAAGCTTGTAAAGATTTCCCTGCCGATTTCCGATACACTGAATGTAGAAGGTTACCAAATAGAGGTTGGCTTTCAACTCACTGAAGAACAACTGAACTATAATATGACCCACATTCTCCCTCCCACTTTCAAACCTTTCCAATAATTTTTCCTATGAGCCGCTTTCCCTTTTGCCGACTGGGCAATAAATGTATTTTTTCCTTCTCCCAGCATCGTTTTTTTACCCTCAGCAGACTATTTTTTATTCTTTTATACCTTGCTTTTCCGGCCCAGGCTCAAGACCAAGAGCAGGAACAGGTTGAGCTAGAAAAACTGACTTGGACTGAAATCCTACAAAAAGAAAAAGCCGGTACCCGCACGATCATTATCCCTATAGGGGGTACAGAACAAAGCGGGCCTTATATAGCTATAGGCAAACATAATGCACGTGTTGCAAGCCTTGCCCAACAAATTGCCCAACAAGTTGGGCATACCCTGGTAGCACCCGTGATAGCGTACGTCCCTGAAGGCAATATTACGCCCCCGACATCCCATATGCGTTTTCCTGGAACAATTTCCATTCCTGAACAAACGTTCAAATCCCTACTCATATCTACAGCTGAAAGCTTCCAAACCCATGGGTTCAACCTTATTGTTTTTATTGGCGACCACGGGGGCTACCAACATATTGTGGCCGATGTTGCCCAAGCCCTGAACAAACGCTGGGCCAAAGAAGGTCGGGCCCGAGAAAAAAGTTACGCTCTTTATGTGCCTGAATATTATTCGGTCCTTCAAACCCATTTTAATACCTATTTGCGCCAGCATGGTTTTGGCCAGGATATAGGCAAGCATGCCGATATCAACGATACTTCCTTGATGCTTGCTGTCGACCCCTCTTATGTCCGCTTAGTGCAGCTGCGCAATGCACCAGCACCCACGGCCCAACAGGGTATTTACGGTGGAGATCCAAGAAAAGCCAGTGCTGAACTGGGGCAGCAGGGAATAACATACCAAATTAAAGCGACAATTAAGGCTATTCAACAAAAACAAATTTTAATTTCAGGACAATAATCCATGCAAAATATATTAACTAAACCATATAAATTTTTAAAAGCCTCGTTTTTAATGGTCAGCCTCTCTTCAACTTTTCTCTTTTCCGTCAGCCCTGCTGTTTATGCCAATGATCCTGCTGCCCCATCAACCGCTCCAGCCCCCAAAGAAGAATCCCCTACATCTCCCAACACCTCTTCCTCGCTAGAAACGGCTCCTCCATTGGATCATATGCCACCGGTGGTTAACCCCAATAATATTTATAGTGAAGCCAACCCCTCTAACCTTTCCGCTACGGCAAAAGAGGCCCTAAGCCGTGTGTATGTTCCTAACCTTCGTTCCAACAGTATTTCTGTGATTGATCCAACCAGTATGAAAGTCGTCGATACTTTTAAGGTTGGGCGTAGCCCCCAGCACGTTGTCCCCTCATGGGATTTACAAACCCTTTGGGTCACTAATAACGCCGAAGGTACAACACATGGCAGCCTGACCCCCATCGATCCCAAAACCGGAAAACCTGGGAAAGCCATTGCTGTTGATGACCCCTACAATATGTATTTTACCCCCGATGGCCAATATGCCATTGTTGTCGCTGAAGCCCGCAAACGGCTTGATTTTCGCGACCCGCATACCATGGAACTCAAACACTCGCTCTCAGTCCCCAACTGTAAGGGCATCAACCATGCAGCCTATTCGCAGAATGGTCGTTATGCCCTCTTTACCTGCGAGTTCGGTGGCTATATTGCAAAAATTGACATCTCCACACCCAAGGTGATGGGCTATCTTAAACTTTCAAAGGGAGGGATGCCCCAAGACGTACTCGCTGCACCGAATGGTAAAATCTTTTATGTCGCTGACATGTTAGCCGATGGCGTTTTTATTGTGGATGGTGATAGCCTTAAGGAGATTGGATTTATCCCAACAGGGGTAGGGACTCATGGCCTTTATCCCAGTAGGGATGCGACTAAAATGTATGTTGCCAATCGTGGCACCCATAAAATCCATGGTGAACCCCATAGTAAAAAGGGAAGTGTCAGCGTTATAGATTTTGCAACCAATAAGGTTATCGCCACATGGCCCATTCCCGATGGAGGGAGCCCAGATATGGGCAATGTGAGTATTGATGGAAAAACGCTCTGGCTTTCAGGCCGCTTCGACGATGTCGTTTACGCTATTGATACCGAAACGGGCGCCATGAAAAAAATCGCCGTGGGGGAGGAACCTCACGGGCTTACAGTATGGCCCCAGCCTGGCCGCTTCTCTATTGGCCATACAGGGATTATGCGCTAAGGTTTTTCCTTCTCTAAAAGTCTGTCCCTTTTTTAAAAATCTTCCCTTTGAAGGATTTAAGAGCCTAAAAAATGCCACACCAAGAAGGATGTGGCGTTTTTTACTTTTAAAAAAATCATTTCAGCTAGAAACAAGCATGCTCCCCGTCTCAATAAAACGCTGATGCCATGAAAAGGCCTGAGGCAATAAAACAGGTTTATGGAATGAAAAAGACTGTTTTTGAGCATGCTGAAAATACTCTTCCAACATAGGGCGATAAAGGGGATGCGCACAGATTGCAATAATTTTCTGCGCCCGCTGAACAGGAGAAAGCCCCCTTAAATCGGCCAGGCCCTGCTCGGTCACCACCACATGTACATCCTGTGCGATATGATCTACATGGGGAACAGCCGGCACGATAGTAGAAATTTTTCCACCCTTTGCTATAGAGGGAGTCATAAAAACTGACAGTAGGGCATTACGGGCAAAATCCCCCGAACCACCAATTCCATTTTGTATGGCAGACCCCATAACATGAGTAGAGTTTACATTCCCATAAATATCAGCCTCTAAAAGCCCATTCATGGCAATAATATGAAAACGCCTGATGAGCTCTGCATGATTACTTATGGCTTGCGGCCGCAAAATCACCCGCCCCTGATAGCGCTGGGCATGAGTGTTAAAAGCAGCAGCCTGAGCTGGGGAAAGGGAGAAAGCTGTTGCGGAGACTTTTTCCATAACGCCTTCATCGAGCAGTTCCAACATGCCATCTTGGATAACTTCCGTAAACCCTTGAAGATTCCGAAAAGGCCCTTTTTTCAAACCCGCCAAAACAGCATTCGCAATATTACCCACCCCAGACTGCAATGGAAAAAGAGAAGGTGGTAGACGCCCCTTTTTGACCTCATGGGAGTAAAAATCCAACAAATATCCCGCAATTTTTTCTGCTGCATCATCGGGTGCAGAAAAATCGGCATTTCGATCCGGAGTATGGGTAAGCACCACGCCTTTGACTTTTTGCGGATCAACCCAGAAAGTATTTTTACCAACCCGGCCATTCACCTCGGTTAAGGGAATAGGCTGAAATGCCCCCTGCCCTTCATGCCGATAAATATCATGAAACCCTAAAAAATCCGCGCTCTGCCAACTATTAACCTCTAAGAGAACGGTTTTTGCGTTATCCAACCAGGTCTGGTTATTCCCCACAGAGGACGAAGGGATGAGGGCTCCGTCTTCGGTTATGGCTGAAACCTCGATAACAGCAACATCCATCTCTCCCCATATCGCAGCATCCACACTATCACCAGTGCGACTCAAATGCCCATCAACATACGCCACCTGGCCCGCATTAATGAGCGCTCGCATGGCCTTTTCAGAATTATAGGGGCTACGGAAACTCACCGCCTGGGCCTGGGCTAAAGAGCCATCCAGCTCTGGCCCAGTTGAAGCCCCCGTCACTAACCTTATGGAAAAAGGCCTTCCTTCAGTGTGAAGCCTTTGGGCATTCTGGGCAAGGGCCTGGGGAATATCCTTGGGATAGCCAGACCCCGTAAATCCGCTCATCCCGACAAGGTCATTATGCTGAATATGGAGGGCTGCTTCTTCTGCACTACAGATTTTTGCCTGAAAAGGCTTATATCCTACACGCTTTATGCCTTCCATACCCACTTTCCCTTTATATTGGAGTGTAAACAAAATATTAGACTGTAAAACAAACAGTTCTCTTCACAACCGTTGAGACCTTAGTTGCAACGGCTCTCATATTCATGCAACATTTCTGAATGTCAATCTTCTATCCTGTCCACATGCTCAACATCCCAGCCCATTATCAATCATACTACCGGCATTTTTCTCGCACGTATCATTTGTCAAAGGCGCCCTCTTTCGGGATCTTACTATGACTTCTTCCTTGTTTATCAAGTCTTTCCTATTAAAAACTACCCCATTACGGGTAGTGGGGGATGTTCATGGAGAAAAAGAGGCTTTTTCTTGTGCACTGAACACCCCCCATTTTGTTATCCAACTCGGTGATCTGGTTGATAACGGGCCTAATAGTGCCGGCGTTATTGAGCTTATGCTTCATACTCTCCAAAGCGACAAAGGGCTTTTTATTGCTGGAAATCATGAACGTAAGCTGGCCCGTGCCCTAGAAGGAAAAAATGTTACCATCGGCCCTGCCTTACAATACACATTGGATATGCTTCATTCTTCTACTCATAGACATCTTATAACGCCATTTCTGAAAGCCATCCAGGAAGCTCCTGCCTGGTTTAAGATAGGATCTTATTTTTTTGTCCACGGAGGTTTCCACCCCTCTATGCTGGTAGAAGATCCTCCACCCATAACAGGAAAAATGACTCCCCTTCTTGCCCGCGCCCTGTTCGGCAAGGTTATGAGCGAGATAAAGGAGGATGGCTACCCCAAACGCTCCATTAGCTGGGTTGATCATATCCCCCACGGCCTCACCCTTTATTGCGGGCACGATCAACGCTCAGAAGATGGAACACCCTGGACTATACAGGGCAACGCAGGTGGAATAGCAGTTTTCCTTGATACAGGAGCAGGAAAAGGAGGACACCTTTCCTGGATAGATCTTCCTCCCAATCCATGAATCAGCGCATCACTCCCCCCTCATAGGCCACAAGCACCTTTTGAAAACCTGCTGGTGCATTTTCAAAACCGTCTCTCTGCCCATCAGCAAAAAGGTCATATGCCCATTCGCATGCCTTCCCCCGTTCGACCCTCGTAGCAAGTAAAAATTACAATCCCACGGGCAGCTACAAACGCCATAGCCTTTCCACTGCACTATATGGGGGAATATGAAAGCTTGGTGCTGCCAAGTTTAGGGTCTGTCACCCACAATGTTAGCAAGCCGTTTCCAAGGCCAATGTGCCGTTTTTACGTTGAGCTTGAAAATTGGCAGGATCTTGTGGCTGATATTGAACACGCTTTTCGTTTTCTCTTAACCGCGAAAATGGTGCAAATATGTCCCTCTAGCGCAAAGCCTGCCATAGCGAATATTGTTGAATAAGAATGCCAGCACTCCCTTTTTTTCCCTTAACCAAACCCATTCTATTTACTTCTCTCAGCGGGCCGATAGAGTCTGCTTTGTAGCTATTCCTCTATAGATAAGGACTCGCTAAGATCCTTAAAAATTTTGTTTTTCCCCTTTATCTCTTCTTAAGAGAGATGTAACTATGAACAGTGCAACACTGTATATTTCAGGATATGTCCCCCTTATGACGGCCCATCTCCCTTTTTTTGATGATGACAATACTTCTTCCGATCAAATCCTTCTCGCGCTTCGCCAGTCGGTTGATAATATCGATGCAGCTCTTATTCACATGCTTGCTGAGCGTTTTCGCCATACCCAAGCTATTGGTAAACTTAAGGCTAAATTTTCTCTCCCCCCAGCTGATCCCAAAAGGGAAACCCAGCAGATTGCCCGCTTGCGAAGATTGGCGCAAGAAGCCCATCTTGATCCGGATTTTGCAGAAAAATTCCTTAACTTCATCATCCGTGAGGTGATTTGCCATCATGAAGCCATAGCCGCCAAAAACCCAAAAAAATAATATCCTTATATTTTCCTATTTTGCCGGTATATCCCCTTTCCTCTTTGGCCTCAAACTACCACAAAAATAAGAATGACATCCAAACCCCGAATTTTGGAGCCTAACATGACCAAGCCTGTATCGAGTGTCTCTGTAACTGCTGGAGATGAAAGCGTTTCTCTCCCCATCATCAAAGGAACAATGGGGCCAGATGTTATTGATATCCACGCCTTATCCTCTGCGCTTGGCCTACTTAATTACGACCCAGGTTTTGTTGGGACTGCTTCATGCGAAAGTAAAATTACTTTTATTGACGGCGAAAAGAGCCTGCTTCTCTACCGAGGATACCCTATTGAAGAGCTAGCTGAACGCGCCACCTTTACTGAAGTTGCCTATCTGCTTTTGAATGAGGAACTCCCCAATGTGGAGCAATATCGTCATTTTAGCCAACTTCTTAAAAAACAGTCTCTGCTACACGAGCAAATCAGAAATTTTTTTAATGGCTTCCGTAGAGATGCTCACCCCATGGCTATATTATGCGGAACCGTAGGAGCCCTTTCAGCCTTCTACCATGAAGCTGTAGATATTTCTAACGAAGCAAGCCGTATGCTTTCTGCTATCCGGCTTATTGCCAAAATTCCTACCATTGCAGCCTGGGCCTATAAATACACCCAAGGGGAGACCTTTATGTATCCCCGTAGTGAATATTCTTATTCAGAAAATCTTCTCTACATGATGTTTGCCACACCCATGGAGCCCTACGTCATGAACCCCGTTGTCGCTCGGGCTATTGACCGCATTTTAATCCTGCACGCAGATCATGAGCAAAATGCCTCAACCTCCACTGTCAGACTTGCGGGTTCAACAGGGGCCAATCCTTTTGCTTGTATCTCCGCAGGAATTGCAGCCCTTTGGGGGCCAGCCCATGGAGGGGCCAATGAAGCCGTTTTGAAGATGCTTGACTCCATCGGCCGCAAAGAAAATATTCCCGCTTTTATTGAAAAGGTCAAAGATAAAAACAGCGGTATTCGCCTTATGGGGTTTGGGCACAGAGTATATAAAAACTTTGATCCCCGTGCAAAAATCATGCAAAACGCCTGCCACGATGTTCTTAACGAATTGGGCATTACCCACGAGCCCTTATTAGAACTTGCCATGGAGCTTGAAAAAATTGCCCTTGAAGACCCTTATTTTATCGAGCGGAAGCTCTATCCCAATGTGGATTTCTACTCAGGGATCATCTTCAGGGCACTAGGGATCCCCTCTTCCATGTTTACACCCCTGTTTGCCGTTGCCAGAGCAACAGGCTGGATTAGCCAGTGGAAGGAAATGATTGAAGGAACCCAGCGGATTAATCGGCCCCGCCAGCTTTATACTGGTGCTTCTTTAAGGCACTTTACCCCTATCTCCACCCGCGATTAATTGTCCCGCTCATACAAAAAACCCTTTCTCTTCTGAAAAAGAAAGGGACAATCCTTTTTTAAAACAATCCTGGAAAAACAAATATCGGGGGCACGAACTGCGAGCTATAATTCTTGTGTGTCCAGCGGGGCGCCTTTATTACTCACACTGATTAATCACACCGGCAACCTGGTGTTGGCCCTGTAGCCTTTTTAACCACATGATGGTCAATCCACTCTGAAACAAGGAGTCGGGCTTCATTAATAGAGGCCTCAGGATGGTGGATACGATACAAGGTTGTACAGCTATCAAAAGCCTGGACATCACTCCGCCCAATCCCTTTTAACTCCTGATAGGCGGTAATAACTGCCTTTTCACACTTACGCGTAATCCGGTCAAGCTGATGGGTGGAAACAACCACAGCATATACTCCAAAAATGCAAATAATTCTTAAGGCTGCTAATTATGCACCCTATACGGGAAGAAAAGCAAGTTCATTTACAAAGCTCATTCTAAAATTTTTCACTCCCAAAACCTATTTAACATAAAAAGAAGGGCTTCCGTTCCTTCCCTTCTTGCTTTTTACGCTATTTTCCTGCTGTAAATTTTCCAGATTTTTCTGCCATAATCCCTCTATTCCGTAAAAGGAACTCCCCTACAATAGCTCTAGATACCAAAAGCTGTTTCATGCTATTGAACTGTAAATCTTCTTGATGTGTTTATACCCATCTTTATTTTGCGCACGCGCCTTCTTTCCTCTTCAGCAATACTGCACAAGGATTCTTCTCTTATGCAACATTCCAAAAAAGCAGAAAATCGTTCTCTCTCCTCCCCTCTTGACTGGGATAGGGAAGCCGCATTGATAGCAGCCAACATTCTGCTGGAAATCAAGGCTGTAAATTTTAGACCCGAGGCCCCCTACACCCTAACATCTGGGTGGAAATCACCTGTTTATATTGATTGTCGGCGCATTATCTTTTTCCCTCGTGCCAGAACAAAAATTATTGAGCTTGCAGCAGAAAAGATAGGGCGCCACATTGGTTATGAAACGATAGAAGCCGTAGTGGGCGGTGAAACGGCTGGCATTCCCTTCGCTGCCTGGATTGCAGATAAGTTAATGACCCCCATGGCCTATGTTCGCAAAAAACCCAAAGGTTTTGGCAGAAATGCCCAAATTGAAGGCGATGTCCCCGAAGGGATGAGGACTCTTTTGGTAGAGGATCTTACAACAGATGGGGGTTCAAAAGTGCATTTTGCCAATGCCCTGCGCAAAGCTGGTGCTATTATTGAAGATACATTTGTTGTGTTTTCCTACGGTGTTTTTCCTGGCTCTCATGAGACCTTGGCGAATATGGGTATTAACCTGCATGCGTTATGCACATGGTGGGATGTGCTGGATGCCTGTGCGCAACGCCCTTATTTTGACGAGAAATCTACCACTGAAGTGCGGAATTTTCTAGAGAATCCCTGCGCCTGGTCAGCACAGCGTGGAGGGGTTGGAAGTGTGGAAGAAGCCCTACAACACAAAATTACCCAAAGCGCCTGATTTGTCTTACTGATCACTTGCCTGACCAAAAGAAGACCATGACCCCAATAAAACAGCGTTTACTCACTTTTGATTCCGGGATAGGGGGCCTCAGTATTGTTCGTGCCATACGTAAGCAGGCTCCAGATATCCTGATCGATCATTTAATTGACAATGCTGTTTTCCCCTATGGAGAGGTGCCGGCAGAAGCCCTTAAAAAGAGAATTGTCGCGCTAATGGGCGAAGCCATTACGGCCCTGCAACCTGATGCTGTGGTCATAGCCTGTAACACAGCGAGCACCATAGCCCTAGATGCCCTAAGACAGGCCTTTTCCTTCATGCCTTTTATTGGATGTGTCCCGCCAATAAAATGGGCAGCAGATAGTACAAAAACCCATTATATCGGCCTTTTAGCTACTCCTGCTACCGTTAAACGGCAGTACCTTTCCGAGCTTTATACACGTTATGCCAAAAATTGCCGCCTTTTAACCCATGGTAGCCATATATTAGCCCCCATCGCTGAAGACGTTTTTAGAAATAGGACAATTGATAAAACGGCCATTCAAAGGGAGCTTCTGGCACTTTTTAGCCAACCTGGTGGAGAATTGATTGATACAGTCTGCATTGGGTGCACCCATTATAGCTTTTTACTGGGTATCTTTCAGGAGCTAACCTCTTCTTCCATCACCTGGCTGGATCCAGCAGATGCAGTAGCCCGTCAATCTATAAAAGTTCTTACTCACCAGCAAGGATCTTCTCTTAAAACCCGTAACCAACTCAAGCTGACTTCCCAGGCAGAAGACATATATTTTACAGCCCCCCCCCTTTACCCCGAAGCCTTAAAAGAAAGGCTGGTTCCTTACGGGTTTAACCGAGAAATGAAAATTTTTGCTTTTAAAAACTCTCTCTCTCCATCGGCTATCTTGCCCGATTAACCGTATAGTATGTAGTATCAACCAACATTTTTCGCAGGGGCGTTTCTTCAAAAACGTTTAAAGCGTCTATCGCTTTTTGAGCATACCAGTCTGCCTTGTCCATTGTCGCCTGTATGGCATGGCTTTTTTCAATATAGGATAAGGCCATTTCAAGATCCTGATCTGTTTGTTCATTTTGCTCAATAACCCGTTTCCAAAAAACTTTTTCTACACCTTCGGCTTTCTGGTAGGCCGCCAGAACAGGAAGGGTAATTTTTCCTTCCCGAAAATCATCCCCTATCGTTTTTCCTAAAGTTCCCTGGTTAGCTGCGTAATCCAAGGCATCATCAACCAGCTGAAAAGCCATGCCTAAATTCGTACCAAAACTTTCCAATGCAAGCTCTTCCCTTTCTGGCCGTTCGGTAATAATAGCCCCAATACGACAAGCTGCAGCAAAAAGGGCAGCCGTTTTCCCATGAATAACATCCAGATACTTCTCTATGGAGGTTGAGAGGTCATTCTGGGTAGACATTTGCAAAACCTCCCCTTCCGCAATAGTCGCAGCAGCAGAGGACAGAATGCCCATAACCTTCAGCGACCCATCATCCGTCATAAGCTGAAAGGAGCGAGCAAACAGAAAATCGCCCACCAGAACCGAGGCCTTATTTCCAAAAACGGCGTTGGCACTCGCCAAACCACGACGCAGATTACTATCGTCAACAACGTCATCGTGCAAAAGGGTTGCCGTATGGATAAACTCAACACATGCTGCAAGTTTAATATGGCGCTGATGCTCTGGGCCATAAGGGTACCCACACAGCCGTGCAGAAGCCAAGGTAAGAAGGGGTCTGAGCCTTTTGCCCCCCGCTGCAATAAGGTGAGCAGCAAGCTGAGGAATAAGTGGAACAGGGCTATCCATACGAGAAATAATAGTGCGGTTACAAGCCTGCATATCATCTTTCAGATAATCAGCCAGTATACGTAATGCTTCCTCATTTCCGGTGAGGGCTGTACTCATAACTTTTTCTTTCAACACGCTTTGGAGTTTGGATAATGCAATCTTTTATAATAAATGTGGGACATACCCTTTAAATATGGCTTCCACCATGAATATAAACTGAATATTGTATAGGCGGAAAAGAACAAAACGATCAAGCATTAGCTTTTTTTATCCTCCCTGTTTTTGATCTTCTCCTATGCTATTTTTAGTTGTTTATGAACTTTCCAACGAGTGTTTTTCTCTGTGCCCACCTTAAGCCCAACCACTAATCTCTATACGCACGATTTCCTCTTGGGAGGAAGGCTCGTCTATAACCAACTTGCTGCAGGGTATCGTACAGGCATTGAACCTGTCCTCCTCTCGGCTTTTATTCCCGCCAAACGCGGAGACGCCGTAATAGAAGGCGGTTGCGGCACGGGGGCAGGTTTGATGTGCCTAGCCCATAGAGTTCCGGGAATCCGGGGGTTTGGACTAGAACAAGACCAAGAAACCACCCTTTTGGCGCGAGAAAATTTTTCTATCAACAACTTTCAAAACCTTCAATGCATTCACGCGACCATTCCCCACATTCCTTCTTTCATGATGCAAGATGCAGCTAGTGGAAAGCTAAGATTCGATCATGCTTTTGCCAATCCTCCCTGGCATGCAGATTCTGGAACCCCTTCTCCCAACCCTCGGCGAGAAGCTGCCCGCAGGCTTTTACCAGGCATGCTCAGTGAGTGGATAGCAAGCTTGGCACGATTACTCAAACAGCAAGGAACCCTTACCCTCATATTACCCACAGGGCTTTACCCCCAAGCTTGCCAGCTTATGGAAAAAAATAGCCTGGGCAGAATTACGCTTTTCCCCCTTTGGCCTAAAGCAGGCAAGCAGCCCAAAATCATTCTTATTCAAGCCTATAAATACTCTGCTGGCATGGGCCGGATTCTCCCTGGGCTCACCCTGCATCAAGAAGACGGAAAATACAGCCAAGAAGCAAAAGCCGTGCTTCAGGAAGGACATTCCCTTCTCTCGTGACAAATCCTTTTAGCAGCAAGCTAGAATAAAAGGACTTCCTTCTACAAAGGGTTATTCATCCTTATGGTATTTATAATAAGCCCATAAAGCTTTCCGTAGTTCCTCAACAAGAAAATCTGTCACCAGCATCACCCGGGCTGGGCGCAAGGTTCCTGGGGGCATCACGGCATTAAGCGTAAGATGAGGTAAGGACCAATCCAGCATCACGGCTTCCAGCGCACCGGCCTCGAGTTCTTTCCAGATAGTGAATTCTGGCTGAACGGCGATGCCTAACCCAGCACAGAGGGAAGCTGTTAAGGCATCGCCATTATTAGCCCGCAGCCGCCCTGAGGGAACAACGGAGACCGTCTCCCCCGACTGTTCATGAATAAAACGCCACACACCTGGTGTTGGTAAATAGACATATCCGAGGCAATCATGATGAACCAAGTCATTAGGATGTTCTGGCCTGCCATGTTTTTGGAAATATTCAGGCGAGCCTACTAAAAGGCGACGAACATTACAAATTCGGCGAACACGCAAGGAAGAATCCGCCAAATTGGCTATCCGCAACGCCAGGTCAAAACGCCCCCCAATAAGATCTACTATACTGTCATCAAGGTGAAGATCTATCGAAAGCCCTTCATACTTCTTCAGCAGATCTGGCAGAAGGGGAGCGACATGCCGAAACCCAAACGACATGGGAACCGCAATCCGAATAACGCCGGCTAATGTAGAAGTCTGGGATTTGGCCTCTGTTTCCATATGCTCAGCATTCACCAGCATATCTGTTGCGTTGCGCGCCAGATGATTCCCCAGTTCGGTTAACATTACACGACGCGACGTGCGATTAAGCAGGGTCGCCCCAACCCTTTGTTCCAAACGATGAATAGCCTTGGAAACCGTTGCAACAGAAATTCCCAGCTCAGCCGCTGTTCCGGTAAAGGAGCCAATCTCAGCCAATTTGGCAAATATGGCCCATGCTTCTAAATCTGGTAAACGTGACATAATTCTTAATTTTCGAAATAATTGTTTTCTGATGTTTCTATTTATTTTATATTAAAAGCAAGCAATTAATTGTGCAGAGCTCAAAACCATTATGCAGAAAGTAAGATTTGCTATTAATTGAAATTATGATATAGGCAATTATATGTCATTCCCGGAAGCAATTTTTAGTATTCGTTTTCCATCATGTCTATTTAAAGCAGCAGGATAACAATTAATTATTTTCCCGGATTTGCATTTTCAACAGTCTGCTTTTTCTGTGTAAAAAAGATGGAGCATTTCTATGATACAACTTCCAAAATGGCTATTTCCTTTTGGATCGTCCTCTAAAGAAGAAAAAGGTAATGTTACTATGAGTAAAGTCCTTGTTTTGTACTATTCCAGCTACGGCCATATTGAAACCATGGCAAACGCAGTAGCTGAAGGTGCACGCGAAGCCGGCAGCACCGCAGACGTAAAACGGGTACCGGAAACCCTCCCAGAAGATATTGCTCGTCAGAACAACTTTAAGCTGGATCAGGCTGCACCTATTGCTACTCCGAATGACCTGCCAAACTATGACGCCATTATTGTTGGCACCCCAACACGTTTTGGCCGTATGTCTGGACAGATGGCTTCTTTCTGGGATGCTACCGGTGGGCTATGGTTTAAAGGTGCCCTTATTGGCAAAATTGGTGCAGGCTTTACTTCTACCGGCACACAGCATGGCGGCCAGGAAACAACCCTTCTTTCCATTCATCTCAACCTGCTCCATCATGGCATGTTAATCAGTGGCTTGCCCTATAGCTTCCAGGGTCAGATGTCTACCGACGAAATTACCGGTGGTTCTCCTTATGGTGCTTCTACCATTGCTGGGGGTGATGGTTCTCGCCAACCTTCTGCGAATGATCTTGCTGGTGCCCGTTTCCTTGGAAACCATGTTGCTAAAATGGCTGCTAAAGTTAAGGCCTAAGACTTTAAGTCTTTTATCTTAGCCGAGTGTATTTTATCAGCGATGTATTTGACTAAAATACAAAAGAAAGGGGGGAAATTCCCCCTCTTTTTATGGTCAGGCCTTTTTTCTTGCACGATTCAAAAAAGCCATATCAAAGGGAAAAACTATTATATTCTGACGGCTAAGGAGTTTTCTAAAGAATACTTATAACCCACTGGCCTCATCGAGACCATAAAAAAATCGCTACCCTTTAAAAGAAGGCCTAAGCATATATAACACTATTGGCAAGCTTATGTGTGTTACAGACAGGCTCATTATCCTGGCGGCATTCAATCTACTGTTTCGATATAGCTATTAACGGAACATTGACAATACTCTTCAGTTTTTTAAGAAGAAGTAAAAAGCATAGAGGAGGTATCCAACCCGTAACAACCTGCCCAGAATATTAAATACCAGGATCTTAAAAAGAGACAGCACAAGAAACTTCACCCAATAGGAAATACGTGAAAATAAACCCACCCCCGAATATCACACCTCACAGATATCCACGTCTCAACCGACAGGCCGTACCGCATAACTTTCCCTAGGGCCATTCTGGCTTTGTGTGATGAAGGGGAGTGTTCAAAAGAGAGCAATCAGAAAGGGTGAAGGATCAACCAGACTATCAAAAATTCGCAAATTGTGACTAAAGTCTTACAGGAAATCTCTTCTCCTCGTTCTTCAATACGCATGAGTCTCAATACTGCTAGTAATACTCTAGCTGCCACCACAGACAAACATCTTTTCATAAGTTTACCAAAATCTTCTCGGCGTAAGGATTAGAAGCACCCTAAAAGCAGCTCCCTCTAGCCAAAACGGGTCACAAAATAATACCAGCTATCAAATTCTCCGACAGACTTGAGAATAATACACGCTACCAAGGTAAAGAAATCAAAAAGAAGGTCATCAATGCAAAGACACTGACCTGTCAGCCTTGATGAGTGACCCCGGCCATTATTTTATTTTGATTTCAGCATATGCTCAAAAACTGCACGACATAAAGTGCAGGTGTTAGAAACCATCGGGTGTCCACACACCCATTTTTCAACCCATAATACATAGAACATTTTCGCATCCTTAATACGGTCCTTACCTCATGCTTTCTCCTTGGTTAATTCCCCTTTGGCTAATTCCCGATAGGAGATTCTCTTAACTTCTCTTCTCCCCATCCCACTCACGGGCATTCCGCTAAGCTGATCGTGTAAGAGCGAACAGCATTACTCTCTTCTTCGCTGTGGATCACATCATGATAGTGAAGCAAAATCGAACCTTCAAAAATGGTAAAATTATAAAAATAGATATGAGGATCCAGACACCAGCCCCTTACAGGTCTTTCACCTCATAAAGCTTGTCCTTTAACGTGAGGTTACGAGGCTTGATATCGGCCGGAGCAGCTTTTACACCGATTCAGCACAAAAACCATGATCTACCCTCTACCCAGTTCTGATGTAAAACGTAAACAATCAACGCATCACGTAAAGCCCACCCCATATTGAGATCCGTGCAGAGCACAAGTGGCATTGGCCATTCGTTGACTGATAGATGCTTCTCGTAAGCGTGATGAGAATACCATAGCACCAGAAAAGATGGGTAACATTAAAGCCTCTCAAGGCAGTAATAATCTGGTGCCACCCTCCAACTATATAGAACTACTCTTTTGCCTGTAAGCCTCTCTCCTAGCAGAAGCAACCCATCTTTCTGCCCTTCATGCTGCACAAGATGAGGAGCGTAGATCGGAAAGAAGGTAAAAAAGCACGCCACTTAAGCCCAAACAGAAAACACTACTCCCCAACGACAAGAACGACCAGCCGATCAGGCACAGTTACCAAAAAGGCTCCTCTGATAATAGTAATAGACTAGAGCCCCTCTTTAGCGTTTATCTAATCAAGGGATCCTACTCAATTATAAACAATCAAATTTTTAATAGAAAATTCAGTATTTTAAATCGCAACATGGTTTTAATACCATAAAAAATACCAAGAGTAGTCTAGAGAGCCTGACTCATCTAAGAATACGACCGTTTCAAGCACCGCTCACAGTGGCCTTGGGTTTCGATGATGGTTGCTCCAGTGAATATGCCGTTATGAACTAACTCCATCTACCAGAAACTACGCCCTCTATGCATCATCTGGAGGCCATTTCAGCTTGCCGCACCCAACACGTAAAGCCTCCACCAGTCTGGTGCCGCCGGGCAACCAGCCTGGTGGAGGCTAGGCTTGAGATCAACAGCCGATTTCTTGAACGCACCGACACGTTGATAGTCGGGTGTTATCAGCCAAATCCGCCCATCGCCCTCGTTGATAACTATGCGATAGAAGCCAGCCTGCGGGACTATCACAGTGTCATCAAGCAGATGCTTGTAATGTTCGACTGACCATTTCTGAATGCCGCCGTTAAGGGCGTCGGTTCGAAACCGCACCCACAGCGCAGCCGTATCGGGCGTGGGCTTGTCGCTGGCGTCAGTGTAGGCTGTGATCTCGTCGGACTCAAGCCAAGCCCGCATCCCAGCTGGCGTGACGAAGACCGACTTAGCATCTTTGATCGCCGCCATGGCCGCACGCCGCGAAGGAAGTCCCGCGCGAATCAGCATCGACATCATAAATTGCGGGACGCCAGTTTCGACCGCTGCTGCGCCGCCACCCGCCACCTTCTCCGGCAACCAACCGAATGACATGCGGCGGGTACGAACAGCTTCCAAAGCCCAGACCAAACGATAGGTGAATGCCTCCTCAACGACTCGCATGTTCTGGGGTCCGATTTTGGCCACATCCTCACCAGACACCCAACTACGCAAGATAGCCCTCCAATTCACCGGTAATGCGTTCGCCTTATCGGGGATGAAAGGTCGCATGAATAGCAGACGTTCACCGAGACCGCCGAGCGCATCAACAAGTGCCTCGACGTCGCCACTCAATGCCGCATTGTCTGCTCGATCTAGAAGTTCGGCCAGCTCGTCAGCCATGGCGTCGATTTGCAGACCAGCCTCGAGTCCGACATCCATGGCGAAATGCCCACGTCGCGCCTGCGCCGTGGTGGTTTTCCAGATGAGATCGGCGCGAGCCTCGAACACCTTCTTATGCTGCGAGGCGACACCCTTGTCCTCACGCGCGATCTGGCGTGCCCAGAGCGATCCCTTGAGCGCATCGTCCAAGAGCTTCGGCAGGTCAGAACGATCGGAGTCGAGTGCTTCGATCAGACCAAATACCGTTGCGTCTAGACGCTCGACGATCTGTGATAGTGACTCCTTTTCGATGGTTTCCTCATTGTCGCCATTAGCACCAGACTTCGTGCCAGTCATCAAGGGCTCTACGACTTTAGCTCCTTCCTCGGGGGATATCCAAGCTTCACGTGCGTTGGCCAAATATTCCCAAGCATCATCACGATCCAGAACACCTTTACGGGCCAGCCTCTCAAGAATCTCGGCGATAATCTGGATGAGACCGCTCTTCAGCGTTCGGGCCTTGGCGGAAGCCACTAACTTCCTCCATTTATTTTTTCGACAGTTGACATTATCGAACATGATATGAACGATGAGGCCTTCAACATCCACAAAGGCGCGCCCTGCGCGACCAGCAACGTTCGCGAATTCCTTTCCTTTGATCATCTCGGATGCCCGATACAACATTGGCACCAACAGGACAGCGGCGTTGAGGTTGAGACCCTGAGACAACGTCGGCGACGCGACAATGACCCGCAGGACACCTTCGGACAGAAGGGCTTCCAGTTCGCGAAGGAACGAGCTCGGCGGTCGCCGTGGTGGATAGCAACGCCGACCTTTAGGCAGGCGACGGTTGGATGGTCTTCGCCCAACCACTCTTTGCCGACCTCCAGAGCGCGGGCGATCGAGGCTTCATCCTCCAACAGTGAGTCCAGATAACCGCGTTTGCGGAGGTCCACCACCTGTTTACCGTAGCTCTCGATCCAATTCGCTTGGGTGGAGAAGATCAGTGTCCGCTTGCCCTGGCCCGCGAATTCCCATGCTGCGAACAGGGTGAGATGCGAGTTCTTGCGCGGATAGGGCTTCGTCTCTTTCCCCTGTGCGGCTTTCTCCACGACGAATTTGTCGAGGAACGGACCATCATTGTCATCGAGGTCTAGCCGGAGCTGCGCGTCCTTGCCTCGCCAGGCGAGCGTGCCGAACCGCTGCCGTGTGAGGCGCCAATCGGAACGCACAGGCTCACCCGGATCAGAGCGTATCCACGCTGTAAGGTCATCCAGCTCATCACCGCTGGGCAGGATCGCAGACAAACAAACGATACGACGTTCGCCTGCGTCAGCGCGCCGAAGCAGACGCTGCACGAGGATTTCATAGCGGATCTCGCGTTCACTGGAACCAATCATGTGGCCTTCATCGAGAACAATCAGACCGACATTGTTGATCAGCGATGGGTCGCTTCTCAGCGCAAAATCAAGTTTCTCGGGCGTCGCGATGATGATCTCGCGCGTGCGCAGTACGTCTTCATCGCCAGCCGAAAGGCCACTAGCACCGTAAAGGGAGGAAACGCTGAAGCCGAGCGGTGCGAATGTTTTTCTGAATGATCGCTAGGTCTGGACGGACAGTGCACGCAGCGGCGTCACGATCAACATCCGGCACGCCAACGACAGAGTCATCAGTGCGGCAATCTCCGCCACGCGAGTCTTGCCGGCACTGGTCGGCAGGGAGACGACTAAATCGTCGGTGACATCCGTGGAACGCCGAGCTGCTTCGCGCTGTGATGGCCATAGCTCCACCTCGGACGTCTTGAGGGCGTAGAGCGACGAGATAAACAGCCGGCGCAGATCAGGGTATTTTTCCTCTGTTCCCTCCGGCGGTTCAATCGGTAAATTTGCGTGCAGAGAATGCTGTCAGAGGTCATCGATCAGGTGACGACAGAGGTTAGAGATCCACCACAGCGGAACATTCCCTACGTTGTCCGCCAAGCTGACTGCGGTGATGAGCAGCATCCGCGCGGTCTCGATTGACTCAGATTCGTCCGTCTCGAGCGCAAATCGAAACACGCCAGTGCCCGGCATATCGTCGTGTTGAGGATTGCCGATAAAGCCTCGTCGATGTCAGACTCTTTGCCCCTCAACGCCTTAACGATCTCCCCATCTTCGTGAGCCTGATCGCCCAACCAATCGCGAACGAATCCTCGCAACTGGCCAAGATCACGCAAGATCAAATGCCGGATCGCCGTTTCACCCGGCGACGCATTGAGATCATCCGTGACATCGTTGAAGAGCGAATAGGCAAGGGCCGAAAAGCCAGCCAGATGATAGGCTACAGCGGCGATCGTGCGGTGAAAACCGCGATCAGGGGACTTCGGATCGCCGTTGCGTACCAAGGATTCAAAGGCGATTGCGGCGCACTCGAACGCCTTGTTTGTCAGATCCGACGCACCGGCCTGAGCACGCAGAGCCATCGATCCACGGAGCAAGGCAAAACCGTATTCGGCAAGATCAGTTTCGATCATCGGACCTAGTGACGGAGCGTTCGTAGGCAACACGCCTTTCTCGCGCATTAACGACCAAGCAACGCCACGATAGAGCAGGCCATCATCTTCCGTCGCGGTAGTCAAGAACGTGGTTAGTTCGTCAATTGTTTCCAAGATTTTCCGCCTCCTGGTACACGGCTGTGATAAAATGCTGGTGATCTACGACGTGGATTTTACTACGTAGTGATTACAATTCGTCCCTACGGCGTCGAGGTCCTCTTTCAACGATGCATGCGGACCGTTACCCGACACGGTGAAAAGCATATGGTCGATGCAGTCGGCACAGAGGGACTTCATATCCCCCTCGTCGCGAAGGCTACGACCAAGCAGGTTGTCGTGCCGGTCATTACTCTCCAGGAGACGGTCTGCGACAAACAGGAGGGAAGCGGGCGTGCAGCGGCCGTTGTCACGATTCAGCACCTCGCGAGCGCTCGTAACCGTTTTCTTGCTAAGCACCTTATTGCTCTTGGCCTCCCCCTTAAGAAGCCAGAGCCTCTTGTCAGCCCCTTTGTATCCAACGCCGATGAAGTCGTCACCGCGCATGACCACATTGCGGCCGTCCTTATAACGGAGACGGCACACCGGCACACGTAGGTCAACCTCTTCCTCGACCAGTTCCACCGCAAGAATTTCCCCGAGATCGCCGGACCGGCTTTCAGCAGTTTGCGGCAATTTTGCACTAAGAATCTGGGCTGCGCCCTTATATCCGAGGCGCTTCACGTCTTCGGCTATGCGTTCAAGGCGGTCGTAGTGCGACCGAATAGTCTTGACGAGGTCTGCGCGAATCTCGTTTCGACCGCCGTTCCTCTCAACATAGATCCAGTAGTACTTGCGCTTATCGCCTTTTTTTGTGGCTTTGCACCACCATTCGTACAGTCCCACGCAACCTCCAATCGACCACCCATGCCTCATTCGTAGTGTGATTCCACACATGCTTCCAGCCGACTTGGAGGATGTGATCCAATTGAGCACAGTCAGAACACTATCAGTTGAGCGAATAATATTCTATTGAAAATATTATTACAATTTAGAGGCCGTTTCGAAAGGGGTTAAGGAGCCGGAGTTCGGATGATTCCAAGGAGTGGCGAGCTCTTGGAGATTGTCATGTGGATCCCAACCACCCTTCAGCTGGCATCAGATTCAGATAGTACCACCTATCATGCCATACAAATACGGGTCTTGGCGTTGCATAAATTTGCTAGACAGTGCCAAGCCAAGAATGAAAAAAACCCAAAGTTACGCAGGTTTAGCTGCTATCTCATCTATCTCATGCTCTTTCGTGCCGGTCCATGACGGACACGGGATCACTCCCACTCTATTGTTCCCGGTGGCTTGGATGTCACATCGTAAGTCACACGGTTTATGCCCCTCACCTCATTGACAATACGGCTTGCCACACGATTCAGAAAAGCCATATCAAAGGGAAAAACCTCTGCGGTCATACCATCAGTGCTGGTAACAGCCCGCAAGGCGCATACCCTATCATACGTACGGCCATCACCCATAACACCCACACTTCGCACTGGTAACAACACCGCAAAAGCCTGCCAAATGGCATCATAAAGGCCAACCTGGCGAATCTCTTCTAGGAAGATACTGTCAACCTTTCGCAAAAGGGTGAGTTTCTCAGCTGTAACTTCCCCAGGAATTCGGATGGCAAGGCCTGGGCCAGGAAATGGGTGGCGGCCGATAACAACCTCTGGTAAGCCAAGCTCACGCCCTAAGGCCCTAACCTCATCTTTAAACAGCTCGCGCAGGGGTTCCACCAGCTTCATTTTCATCCGCTCTGGTAATCCCCCAACATTGTGATGAGATTTAATGGTGACTGAAGGCCCTCCTGTAAAACTGACACTTTCAATAACATCGGGGTATAATGTTCCCTGAGCAAGGAAGTCTGCCCCCCCAAGCTTTACGGCTTCCTCCTCAAAGACTTCAATAAATAGGCGCCCTATAATTTTACGCTTCTGCTCTGGATCGGTAACACCTTTGAGATTCTCCAAGAACAATGCCGTTGCATCACGATGGACAAGATTAATATTGTATTTCTGTCGAAAAGTCCGAACCACATCTTCAGCTTCCCCTACACGCAATAGCCCATGATCTACAAAAATACAGGTCAGCTGATCGCCAATCGCTTCATGCAGCAAAATAGCAGCAACAGAGGAATCGACCCCACCTGATAGGCCGCAAATAACCTTTTCCTTCCCCACCTGTTCGCGGATATGGGCAATCTCCATCTCCTTAAAGCCGGCCATTGTCCATTGCCCCTTACAGCCAGCAACACCATGAGTAAAGTTTTTCAGTAAAATGGCCCCGTGAGGGGTATGAACAACCTCCGGATGGAACTGAACACCATATAGCCTGCGCCGCTCATCTGAAATAATGGCAAAAGGAGCCCCTTCACTAGTCCCCACCACCTGAAACCCAGGGGGAAGTTTTACTACCCTATCCCCATGGCTCATCCAAACCTGCTCCCGATTTCCTTTCGACCAGACCCCACGAAAAAGGGCACTATCTTCCTGAATATCCACAAACGCACGCCCAAATTCCCGATGGTCTGAATTCTCAACCTTTCCGCCAAGCTGTTCACACATTGCCTGCTGACCATAGCATATTCCCAAAACAGGTAGCCCCAACTCAAAGACAATGGAAGGAATCCGTGGAGAATGAGCCTCTGTTACACTTGCTGGCCCACCAGAAAGAATAACCCCTTTCGGATGAAATTGACGAATACGCTCAGCAGAAACATTAAAGGGCCATATCTCGCAATAAACGCCACTCTCCCTTACACGGCGTGCAATTAACTGGGTCACCTGACTTCCAAAATCCAAAATAAGAATACGGTCATCGTGAAGGGTTTTTTCCAGATATGCGACACCTTGAGAGGGTTGTTGGGCCGTGGAATTCATAGGTTTCAAACTTTCTTACCAAACAAAGAATGGGAGAACGACACGTATTAATATATTTTTTTAACGAGAGAATAAACCATTAAAGCCAGAATGCCTTAATTATGATTTTATATGAGAGCCAAAATTTCTATATTTGGGGTTTCTCTCTTTCATTTGAGCCCGAATAAAACCAAAGCAGACGGACAATATCCATGAAACGCTTTTTCTTTTCGCCCTTCTCTTCCTTTCTTTCTTCCTTTGCTCTTTTAAACAAGGGAAAAAAAATAAGATTTCTCTTCTCTCTTACCCTTCTAGGGAGTTACTTTCTGGGAAGTTGCTTTTCTTTTCCTGCTTTTGCCCAGGAGGCACAAGGAATATGGATTGGTACACTAAAAACAGAGAAGGGCACTTGCCCTACTGAACGCCCTAGCACTCTTGTGATTAGAAACGACGAGACTCTTTTTATTCCTGGATCGGGAAGTTTAATTCTTAAGGGTACATTTTCTCCTGATCACCCGCATTATCATGCCCAGTTTATCGCCCAAGGCACAAACCATAAACCTTTCCCCATGGTTTTTGAAGGCCATTTTGACCAAGAAAAAGAGCTTTTTAAGGGTATTTATGCAACCCCCTCTTGCCGGGCCAACATTACTTTAGACCGTAAATAATAAAGCCCATCGATAAAAAAATGTCTTTTTTTCGGCGAATAATTCCATATTTATAAAAACAATCAAAAAAAGCTCTTGCTCTTTTTCAAACCCTGCAGTACAAACCCTAACGGAAAACGCACCCGTAGCTCAACTGGATAGAGCACCAGACTACGAATCTGGGGGTTAGAGGTTCGAGTCCTTTCGGGTGCGCCAGTATCCTCATGCAAAAGCCGTTATACCCTCTATTTCTGGGTTGCTCTCTACCCGTTCTGGACTACTTTTTACCCGCTTGAAACGTGCTTTTTTAATCCAGCCCTTTTTTTTCAAACGATCTGGTATTGACCAGCCTGGTTCTCGTTATGCTGAAGCCCCGCACTGCATCTTTCTCCGTTTCCTATGAAGATGATATTCTTCCGACCCTTGAAGCCCTGCTTGCTGAAGAAACAGATTTTATTGCCAATGCCGCCAACACGGCTGCCCTTTTGTTCGAATATCTCCCCAACATCAACTGGGTGGGATTTTACCTAATGAAAGATAACCAGCTTGTATTAGGCCCCTTTCAAGGAAAAGCAGCCTGTGTACGCATTCCCCTAGGCAAAGGGGTCTGTGGCACAGCAGCCCAGAAAAAAGAAACTGTAATTGTTGATGATGTAAACCATTTTGAAGGCCATATCGCTTGCGATAGCGCCTCTCAATCAGAAATTGTAATTCCTTTAATAAAGAATAATACCGTCATTGGTGTTCTTGATATTGATAGCCCCCTCATCAAGCGCTTTTCTGAGCAGGATAAAAACGGACTTGAAAAAGCGGCACAAATTTTTCTTCATTCGTTTCAAACCCTCTCTTAATGGCCCTTTCCTCATGGAAGGGAAAGCGTTTATAGTCCATACGACCCCTTTCCCAACCCCTTCGTCTAACAAGCATTTGACACCCCGTTAGGAATTTTCATACACTCCTTTCCTGTGAACTTTAAGGGATTTTCATGAGGTTTGAATGGAAAGACATATCCTTGTATTAGAAGATGAAGAAGAAATTAGCACCTTAATCACTATTATCCTCTCTCATGCCGGCTTTCAGGTTTCATGTTTTCCAACCCTTCGCCAAGCCACGAACGCATTACAAAACCAGACCTTTTCCTTAGCGCTTATTGATGCGAACATGCCAGATGGCACTTCTTTTGATCTCATAAAAATGCTGAAGAAAACGTCTTGTGAAGTTATTTTAATGAGTGGTAACCTTGAGTCCTTCCACTCCTTAAATTTTCAAGAATATCTTACCCTAGAAAAACCTTTTCGTATCCAGAACTTACTTTCTGTTATTGAGCAGGCTGAAAAAAAACGGCCCACCTCGTCTCCTCTCTCCCCGTAAAAAACAGCCGAGATTCTCCTATCCCTTCAAGCATCCCATGGTCTTCTTCGCCTCATCTGTAATAGAAGGCGCTATGGCGACCTGATAAATCCTATAAGTTTCGGCAATTCGTCCTTGTTTTTGCCGGACCATAGTCCCTTGTAAGATTTTATCAGAAAAAATTCGTGAATCAGGGGGTTCTCTTCTTTTTATATTCTGAACGAAAAGTCCTTGTCCCCTTACCGTACAGGCAGAAAGCCTAAAATATTGCCAACGAGGATCAATCCCCACAACCTGGATGGCATGAGGAAGATAATAGGCCAGTTCTGCAGCATCACCATAATCATCTGTGGCTATAAAAGCAGGCTGCCTTGCCGCTAATTGCATCGCCCATTCCTGCCATCCCCCCAGCTGTTTTAAACTGATATCAAATTTTCGGGGAATGGCCCAAACGGAATATCCTGCCTGAAGATAAACAGGAACAATCAGAAAAAGGGCCAAAAGACATGCCATGCGTGTGGCCTTCCACCCGATCATGGCTAATAAAACCACCCCAACAGGATAAACGACAGTTGGCCAGTTGGCTTGAACCCTATCTCCCAAAGCATGCTGAATAAAAACTATTATAGGGATGATCCCTAACCATAGTAACATTTTGTTCCCATCTCTCCCTTCAGCTTGCCTGCTGAAAGCGCGGGAAAAAGCAATACAAAACCCCATAAATAAAAGAGGTGTTATAAGACCTATCTGCCCCATAACAAGTTCAAAACTAAAACGAAGTGCATTTATGGGCGCCCAGTTTCCGGCCCGGCCGGCTTGCCTTGCCAGGCTTGCCCAACCGTGCTGAGCATTCCATAAAAGGGTGGGAGAAAAGGCTATAATACTTACCAAAGCCCCACACCATGGCCAGGGTGTTTTTATATGCTGCCGTCCTACCCGAGTTAATAAACACCAACCTACCAACCCCATAATTAATAACGAGGCCGTATATTTACTATCCATGGCACAGCCGGCTACAAACCCTGTTACTATCCACCAAAAAGGGGTTGGCTTACCTCTCAGATGGCTACAGGCCCATACGAAAACACAAACAAAAAACAATAATGCCGTGTCAGGCGTTATGGTAACAGCCCCAATCCCCACAGCGAGAATGCTATTGTAGATGTAAATACAAGCAAGAGCGGACTTTGAAATACCAGACCCCTTCGAAAGGCCAACTTCCTTGAGCAACGGATTATGAAAACCCCTAACAGCTGACGCAAGAAATAGACTTCCCACAACCACAGAGAGCGGAGAAAGGAAGCGTATGCCCAAAAAGGTACTCCCCACACAATGCTCTCCCAACCAAATCCACAAAGCAACCATGAAAGGGTGATCCAAATACCCTAACGAGAGATGGCGTGCCCATACCCAGTAATACGCCTCATCCGGTGATAAAGGCATGATACTGGCCATATATAACCGTACGAGCGTGATACCAAGCACAAAGACACTACAGAAAAATACAGGGCGTTTCACTTGCGCGGCCAATCACTTGCGCGGCCAGATAAAAAAACGAGACCCAATATAAAGGGCGATAGTTTGGCAGAAAAACATTAGCACCCGACCGCTGTAAGAATCCGGAAACTCTATGGTTTCCGTTGCCCAGAGGGGTGAAAAATAACTCAGAACAGCACAGACGATAAAAAAGACACTCCACCCCCATAGCTTGAACTTTTTTTGCTGGGAGTCATAAAATGTGACATAATTATTAAAAAAATAGGCTATGAGAAGAGCTCCAAAAATTCCCACGCCATACAATAAGCTTTCAGATGCTGTATGATTTTCCCCAGTTTGAAAATAACCAGTCTGCAAATTCTGCAAATAGAGAGAAGCCAATAAAAAAGTGGGGACCATACTCCCTAAAAAAATGAGAAATTTCAGGGGAAAATACCGGCCTATCCTATTTTCTATCACCATAAAAAAGAAAGCAGCCAGAACTGAAAAATCAAGCTTACTTTGCCCTGCCACCCTTTCTTTAAAGATAACGGGCAATTCTTTTATCCGCACCGAGGCAGGAAGGATCATGACCACATCTAACAAAATCTTAAACCCATGCCCAGAAAGCTTAGAGGCTACTGCCAAAAATAAGGAGCGCCTCATGGCAAAAAAACCACTCATCGGGTCCGTCAAGGAAATGGACAATAATTTTTGAGCGAATGTAACCCCCAGCTGCGAAAAAAAGTGCCTGTGCGGCCCACTCAGACCAGCGGCATTCCCACCTTCTAGGTAACGGCTAGCTACGACGATATCGCACACATCGTTCACTATGAGGCTATAAAACGCTGGAATACGGGTTTCATCATGCTGCAAATCCCCGTCCATCACCACAACAATCTCGGCAGAAGAAGACAAGATCCCTTCTATGACTGCTGTGGATAGCCCTCTACGGCCAATACGGCATATTCCCCTTATATGGCTGTTAGCCTGGGCTATTCTCTCTATTTCCCGATAGGTTCCATCAGGAGAAAAGTCATCAACAAAAACAGCTTCCCAACTGATACCTTTCAGCGTTTTTTCAAGTTTTTCAACCAGCAGGCTTACATTTTCTTTTTCGTTATAACACGGTATAATAACACTTAACCGTGGGCCTGTCTTAGCGGTGAGGCGTTCAGAAGAATGAATAGGCGTGCTAAGAGAAGGCATCCCCTCTGATCGTTTCAAATCTTTTCTATTCCCTCCAGCCTTGCACCATATAATTTTTTTATCCCACCCTATTTTAGCCACGCCTATTCTGGCAAGATATGTTGCTCACACGATGTACGAACAGTCTGAAAAGTCTGAACACGGCTTACGTTCTGGGCCTCTGTTAATTTTCTTGTTAAGTCATTTTCATGCATAACATCACGCGCCACAAGCCTGAGTAAAAAATCGCTTCCCCCCCGAATCATATGACATTCCTGTAATTCTGGCCATTGGGCTACCTCATTTTCAAAGGCGTGCAAGGCATTTTCACTTTGGCTATTGAGCCCTACAAGGGCAAAAAAGGTAATGGGCCAACCCAATATAACCGGGTCTACACTAGCATGATACCCTTTTATAACCCCAGCTTCTTCCAAACGGCGCACCCTTCTTAAGCAGGGGGGAGCAGAAATTTTAACCCGCTTTGCCAGCTCAACATTTGTTATACGGCCATCAGCTTGAAGTTCTGCTAGAATTTTACGGTCAATTGTATCCAGCTCTATAGCCGTTCTCATTCTTGATACCTTATCGATCTAAGATTAAGTTCTATATTATACTATCAGGTTATACTGACTATCTTTGCATTTAATAATAAGCAAAAGTTATCTTTCAAATACACCCTTTCCGACTTGCTATATAACACTTTTTTTCTCTACTTCTATATGCAAAACACTTAAACCAGATAACGGAATATATTATGAGCGAAAACACCATTTTCACAGATGTCCTTATCATTGGTGCAGGCCCAGCAGGCTATACAGCAGCAATCTATGCGGCTCGTGCCAACCTCAAACCTGTTCTTGTGGCAGGGTTGCAACCAGGCGGCCAGCTTATGATTACCACTGAGATTGAGAATTTTCCTGGTTTTGCCAACCCCATACAGGGCCCATGGCTTATGCAACAAATGCAAGAACAGGCCGAAAATGTTGGGGCAAAAATTGAATATGACATCATCACCCAATGTCATTTGAAGCAAAATATTCTTGAAGGCCGCCCTTTTCAGCTTGTAGGAGATTCGGGAACCCACTATCAGGCTAAAAGTGTCATCATAGCCACGGGTGCCCAAGCTCGCTGGCTGGGGCTTAAATCTGAAACACGCTTGCAAGGGGCTGGCGTTTCTGCATGTGCGACGTGTGATGGATTTTTCTTTAAAGGCAAGGAAGTTGCTGTCGTCGGTGGCGGCAATACTGCAGTGGAAGAAGCACTCTACCTAACCCACCATGCTGATAAAGTTACCCTTATCCATAGAAGAGACAGTTTAAGGGCTGAAAAGATCCTGCAGGATCGCCTTTTTGCCAATTCAAAAATCTCGGTTCTGTGGAACTCCACTGTTGAAGAGGTTCTTGAAGATACCAACTCGCGCGTGGTCAGTGGGGTGAGAGTACACAACAGCCAAACCAACACAACCACCACACTCCCTCTTGATGGGGTGTTTATTGCGATTGGCCATACCCCGAACACTCAACTCTTCCAAAAACAGGTCGAGCTGGATTCAGAAGGCTATATCATCACCACTCCTGGAACCACCCAAACCTCTCTTCCAGGAGTATTTGCAGCAGGAGATGTTCAAGATAAAACATACCGGCAAGCGATAACCGCTGCAGGTACAGGGTGCATGGCAGCTTTAGAGGCCGAACGGTTTTTAGCAACCATTCACCATGTTTTTGCATAGCTCTTCCCCAATCCCTTAAAAAAAAACACACTTTATAACCTATATATGAACTATATTTTTTTACGATTTGTATGATAAATAGTCACGATAAGACCAATAAATATAAACAAACAAAGGTATAATAGTGAATGGATTGGGATAAACTCCGTATTTTTCATACAGTGGCACAGGCAGGCTCTTTTACCCATGCAGGCGATCTGCTTAACCTGAGCCAATCTGCTGTATCTCGACAGATCTCGGCTTTGGAGGAGTCTCTTAAACTCCCCCTTTTCCATCGTCATGCCCGTGGCTTACTTTTAACCGAGCAGGGAGAACTACTCAACAAAACCGTTCAAGATGTCTTTGCAAAACTGGCCATGACAGAGGCGCTTCTTTCAGAAAGTAAAGAAAAAACCCAAGGCCATCTCACCATTACCACCACGACTGGGTTTGGCAGTGCGTGGCTTGCAAAGCATATTGCACGCTTTTTAAAAACCCACCCTGATATCACGCTCTCCCTCATTCTGGACGATAATGACCTTAATCTTAGTATGCGTGAAGCCGATGTGGCTATAAGAATGCACCCGCCCCATCAGTCAGACCTTATCCAAAGGCATATCGCTGATATATCCTTGCCACTCTTCTCGTCTACCGAATATCTCTCTACCTATGGCGAGCCCAAAACCCTGGAAGATCTTGATAAACACAAAATTATCCTTTTTGGTGGCCATGATAAACCTGTACCCCATGTCAACTGGTTGCGTTCTGCTGGTTTGCCCTCGGGGCAGCAACGTAAAGCTACACTTGAGGTTAACAACCTTATTGCCATTGCCTCTGCCATTGTTTCTGGAATGGGCATTGGCGCTCTACCCCAGTATATCTATTCCAGTTTTCCTGACATGGTGCCCATCCTGCCAGATGTTAAAACCCCAACCATTAACACCTATTTTGTGTATCCAGAAGAATTGAAGGCCTCTAAAAAAATCGCTCTGTTCCGGGACTTTCTGATTGAAGAACTCAAACAAAAACCCTAGACCAAACAATGCTTTACGAATATAAAACCTTTATAGCTGCTTGTTATAATCTGTTATAGTGGTCATCAAAACGAACGATATCATCTTCCCCCAAGTAATGACCGGACTGAATTTCAATCATAACCAAGGGGAGATCACCTGCATTTTCAAGCCGATGCAAACACTCAAAAGGAATATAAATACTCTCATTTTCCTTAAGCAATATCTCTTTTGTACCCTGGGTTACCTTGGCAAGACCTTGCACAACAACCCAATGTTCTGCCCTATGGAAATGTTTTTGTAGAGAAAGCTTCGCCTCTGGCCAGACAACAAGCTTCTTCACCTGAAAACGCTCCCCTAAAGCCAGCTGCTCATAATATCCCCAAGGGCGATACATTCGGTTATGCAAACGTGCCTGGCTAAGCCCCCTTTTTTCTATTCGCTCCACTATCTCCTTAACTTGCTGGGCTTTGGCTTTGTCCATAACCAAGGTTGCATCGCCAGTATTGACCACAACAAGATTTTCAACCCCAAGAAGAACTGTCAAATGGTTTTCAGATCGAACGTAGGAATTTTTCGTATCCAGAAGCTCTACCACACCGATGCCGACATTTCCATCGGCATCCTTACGGCCTATATCCCATAAAACGTCCCAGCTCCCTACATCCGACCAGCCAAAATCAGCCGGTATGACAACGGATTTTTTTGTTTTTTCCGCAATGGCATAATCAATTGAAATATGAGGGGCAGACTTAAACGAATTTTCTTCCAGACGAATAAAATCCAAATCCACGTGCTGTCTGTCGACAGACTGTTTGACGGCTTGAAGCAAGGTAGGGGTGTATAGCGCCATCTCCGCTATGAGCGTACTAGCTTTACAAACAAAAATGCCTGCATTCCACAGATATTGCCCCGTTTGGAGATATTTCTCAGCCTGGGCCTTATCAGGTTTTTCGTAAAAACCCTTAATATGATAGACATTTTCTATAGCTGTTAACGGCTGACCGGCACATATATAGCCATAGCCTGTTGCCGGTTTATCTGGCTTTATACCAAATGTTACGAAATACCCTTCTTCTGCTGCCTTGATACCTGGTTCTACCACTTCTATAAAACGCTCTACATCCCCAATCGCAGCATCTGCCGCCATGACCAACATAACAGTTTCTGGGTCTGAGTTTGCAAGAAAGCAAGCAGCAGCAGCCATAGCGGGAGCAGAATTGCGCCCTTCTGGCTCAAGAATAATAGTGGAGTGCTCAACGCCAACTTCTCTGAGTTGCTCAGCCACTAAAAAGCGGTGCTCTTGATTACAAACGATAAGGGGAGAAGCAAAACCTTGTTTGCAGGTTCTTAGCACCGTTTCCTGCAACAAAGTTTTTTCTGTAACCAAAGGCCATAATTGTTTTGGAAAGCTCGCACGCGAAACGGGCCACAACCGCGACCCTGCCCCCCCTGATAGCACGACAGGAACCGGCTTTGACTGATTTTTTTGCTTTATGACAGCACCACTATCCATAAGGAGTCCAACCTCATTCCTAAACCTTAGCTAAAAGGCTTATGGAGCCTTTCTATGAGTCTTTTTAAAAAGCCGTTCTTTTTATTTTTCTGCTCTAAGCGATTCTGATAATTATCCTGAATTTTCTGCTCTTCCCGCTGCCTCTGTTTCTTTTGTTCCATCCATTTTTCGAGGCTTACCCCTGCTTTTGCAGCCCTTCGTGCTTCATAAGCCCTTTGACTTTCAGAAAGTCCCTCCTCTCCTCTGCCTATTGCCCCTTTCATGATACCTCCACATTTCAGGAAACCATTATTAACAAAGCAAACTGAACCGTAGAAATTAGCACAGCTTTTTTACAGCCACCATAGTATACTAAGTGTTATTTACCGTATATGTTCTATCATGTATATTGTAACGATATTTTTAATAATAGTTTTTACAGGAGTTCCTTATGCCTGGAGTATTAGTCCTTGTCCGACATGGACAAAGTGAATGGAATTTAAAAAACCTTTTTACCGGCTGGAAAAACCCAGATATTACAGAACAAGGTGAACAGGAAGCCCAGAAAACTGGCCAAATGCTGAAAAGCAAAAATGTTCATTTTGATGAAGCCTTTACATCAGACCTTAAGCGGGCCCAACATACAACTGACATCATTCTTTCCATCCTCGGGCAAGGTCATATCCCCATAACCCGTTCTCAAGCCCTAAACGAAAGAGATTATGGAGACTTAGCCGGTCTGAACAAAGATGATGCACGGAAAAAATGGGGTGAAGATCAGGTTCATATTTGGCGTCGCTCTTACGATGTCCCTCCCCCTGGAGGCGAAAGCCTAAAAGATACCGTTGCCAGAGTGCTTCCCTATTACATCCAGAACATTCTGCCAAAAGTTATGCAAGGGAAGAATATTTTAATTGGAGCACACGGGAACTCCCTCCGTGCATTAGTAATGGTGCTCGACAGACTTACCCCTGAACAAATTACTAAGCTGGAAATTGGTACGGGCGAACCTTTCCTCTATAAACTGCGAAATGATACGACGGTAGAGAAAAAAGAAACTTTCTAGTTTTTCAAGCAACCGCCAAAACCTTTTAGCCTAGCGCCCAGTCTTTGCGCCAGTCTTTGAAAATTTTCATCTTTCAAAGTTTTTATGAGATATCGACTTTTCGAAAAATTCTAAAAGACTGGGTATTTTTTAGGGGACCTCCCTTGGAAAGTTGTTTTTCCAAGACCTATTTTCCGAAAAAATTATTTATTAATCCTGTTTTTAAGCTCTTTACCAGATCTAAAAGCAGGAATATTTTTGGCTGCAACCTCAACCTGCTCACCCGTTTTCGGGTTACGGCAAATACAGGCATTCCGTTTTTTGACACTAAATGTCCCAAACCCCCGTAATTCAATACGATGCCCTCGCGCTAAGGCGACAACCATATCATCAAAAACGATGGAAACTATCCTTTCCACATCCTTTAACATAAGATGTGGGTTCTCTTCAGCCAACGCTGCCACTAATTCAGAGCGGATCATAAAAACTACCCTATCTTCAAGATTATGGCTTCCAGATAGCCATAGCTCCTTCTTCTTTAAGAGGGAGAAAAGGTTGAGCTGCAGAAATAAATAGAGAAGAAACAGTACTTCCCAACTGTTGGGATAGCCATTTATACTTCTTCTCTGAGACATCCTTTATTTCGATGGCATTATTCAGATGATAATGAGAGATAAGCCATTTTTTTGCCGTATCCTGATCACCAATTTCATCAATCAGCTTTAAATTCAAGGCTTGGCTTCCTGTATAAGGCCTACCATCTGCCAGACGTTTAACGTCCTCAATGGATAAATGCCGCCCCTTAGAGACAATAGCTACAAACTGTTGATAAAGGTCTGCTATAACACCCTGCAACATTTCCCTTCCTGCTGGAGAAAGCGGCTTAAAAAAAGAAGGTTGGCCTTTCATCGGCCCAGAAACCAATTCATTAACATTCACCCCAACATATTCCATCAACCCCGAAACCTCAGGAGATTCCAAAATAACGCCTATTGAACCCGTTAGAGAGGTACGATGGGCAAAAATACGCTGAGCGGGTACGGCAATCATATAACCAGCAGAGGCAGCCAAACCTTCCATGGTGACAACCACAGGTTTTTTGGCAGATAAGCGCTCGATCGCATCATGCACTCTTTCCCCAGAAGTCACAGCACCACCAGGGCTATTAATATCAAGGATAACAGCTTTTACCGTATCGTCCTTATAGACATCTTCAATTTGCTCAAGCGTCTCTTTAATGCTTTTTGAAGAAATGGTACCTTCTACCTTTATGCGCGCAATAGAGTTACCGCCAACAGATTTTATGTTTTTAAAATCGCTGCTCCCAGCAAAAAGAATAGCGGCTACAAAAGCAACTACGGCAAAAACCCGCCAAACCAAAAGCCTTCTGCGTAATTTTAGGCGCATGAGCACGCTATCTTGCTTAAATTCCATTAATGCCTCTACTGATTATAAAAATAGACTTCCATCTTTAACATTATAGTTTTCCTTATACACTACAGTTTTTCTCAAATAAACATTCAGTATTCAAGAATGGCAGTATTTTAAGAATGAAACATCCCCTTCAATTTAAAAAAAAACGCTTAAGCCTAAACTCTTTACCCCACAAGGCGACTAGAAAACAGACTATTTTTTTTTGCTAATCTCTTTGTCCCTTGATATTTTTGGAAGCCTGCTTGCGCCGGGATAAAGCTGAGACCTGCTCTTTTTTCCCCAAGCCACTCTTATGTGCCAACGTGGAGCGTTTTTGGGCATAATTTGGTGCTACCATCGGATAGTCTGGCGATAGTCTCCATTTTTCTCGATACTGATCTGGTGTAAGGCCATACGCACTTTTTAAGTGCCGCTTTAACATTTTAAGCTTCTTCCCGTCTTCCAGACAGATAATATAGTCAGGAAAAACAGAACGTTTAATTGTTACGGCTGGCTGCTGCTTAACAACTTCAGGAGTTTGGTTGGTGAGTTTACTCAGTGTCTGATAGACCTCGGTAAGCAAAGCAGAAAGATATTCCTGTTTTAGGGAATTATTGGCAATATATGAGGATATAATGGTTGTTGCCATTTCCAAAATTTTTTTATTTTTATCTATTTCCTGATCTTTTTCCATTCCCTAATCTCTTTACCAAAAAAACTCTTATCAACATTTAAAACAAAACAATTACTTATTTTTTATTCAATAAAAATTAAATCTCCCTACAATATAAATAGAAAGAAAAAATATTCTGTATATTGCTTTATCTTCCTGTGTAATAAAAATACATTTTTATTACTTTCTATTCAGTTCTACAAAATTTCAATTATCCAATTAATGTACAGAGTTCACTAGAACAGAACAAGTCATAGTAAAAACAGGATAAATATTCCACAATTTTTTTAATATCCAACAAATAAAATCTTTTATTATCATAATGAGATAAAATAGAGCACTATATTTTTCAAAAAATTATCTCGTTCTCCATTCAAACGTTTTTATTAGCCATTCGGAACAATTAAGAAAGAAATTTTCTATTTTCTGCTGAGTGTTATGAAAACTATCCTAAATTTTCTGCGCTCCAAACACGAATAGGCACACAAAAAATTGATTAGCACAAAAAAAGTGCAAGTACAATAATCAAAGGATAACTCTTATCGTAAACTACTATTATGCGAACAAAAATTAACCATTCCCTCATTTTTAGGAAACTTTTACTGACACCATCAAATTCTATTCCCCAAAATTTTATTTTATAAAGGTTGGTAACGTCTATGTCTTCACGCCAAGAAAATATTTGGATGCATATCGGGGCAGGCTCTTTTCATCGGGCACACCAAGCTTACTATCTGCACCTCCTCCGCCAAAGTGGCGAGAAAGACTGGTCAATTGCCTTGGGCAATATTCGTGATGATGCCAGTAGCCTCCTAGAAACCCTTCAAGAACAAGATGGACGATATGTTCTGGAAACCGTTTCCCCTGATGGAGAAAGAGACTATACTGAGATCACCTCTATAAGAAAAATCCTCCCTTGGGATAAAGACATATCCTCTCTCGTTAAGCAAGGATGTGATCCTCAAACCCGTATTATTTCATTTACTGTTACGGAAGGGGGCTATTATCTTGATACCCAACATCGCCTCAACCCCCAACAACCCGATATTAAAGCCGATCTCTCCGGAGAAATTACAACCATATATGGTGCCCTTGCCCGAATCTTGGAAGCACGCCGTAAAACCATAAACGAGCCAATAACCCTGTTAAGTTGCGACAATGTTCGCCACAATGGGGAGCGCTTCCGTAATGGCTTTCTTTCCTTTCTTGAGCTTATCAATCATCAAGATCTCCTCGAATGGGTTCGCAACAAAACAACCTCTCCGAATACGATGGTTGATCGAATTACCCCACGCCCTACACCCGATATTGCCGAGCGGGTAAAGCAAGCTACGGGAATTACAGACAAAGCCCCTGTTATGGGAGAGTCTTTCATCCAGTGGGTCATTGAAAACACCTTCATCAATGGCAGACCTCCACTGGAAAAAGTTGGGGTTGAAGTGGTGGAATCTGTTCAACCATGGGAAGAAGCCAAAATTCGTGTATTAAATGCTCCTCATAGTTGTATTGCATGGGCAGGCACCCTGATTGGGAAAAATTTCATCCATGAAAGTGTAAAAGTAAACTCCATCCATAAAATGGCTTGGAATTATGTTACAGAAGATGTCATTCCCTGCCTTAACCCCAGCCCCTTAAACCTTGAACAATACCGTGATGTTGTCCTTTACCGCTTCAGCAACCCCTATATTAAAGATACAAACCAGCGCGTTGCTGCCGATGGGCTTTCTAAAACGCCTGGTTTTATTACCCCTACCCTTATTGAAACCTATAAACGGGGCCAAACCCCTCAAGCTACGACGGTACTGCCAGCCCTTTTCTTTATTTTCCTCCAGCGGTGGCATAAAAATGCCCTCCCCTATCCTTATGAAGATGGAATCCTTCACCCTGATGAAATGCACAAAATACTTTCAGAAGCAGATCCGCTCCAAAAATTTGCCACAGACCCAGCCCTTTTCGGCAGTGTTGCACAGAACCCGCAATTTGTAGACCTGCTCCGAAACACTGTTAAAAACCTCGAAAACTGGCTTCAAAACCCTGATCAGCCATGGTCCGGGAAATAGGAGACCTTTATGTTTTTAGGCATTGACGCTGGAACCTCAGAAATAAAGGCGGTGGTCATCAATGAGAGGGGAGCCATTATTGCTGAAAGCCATAACCCCTTAAAATTACAACGTCCCCACCTTAACTGGTCTGAGCAAAATCCAGAGGATTGGTGGAGTGCTACCGAAGAAGCCATAGGCCAGATTCGCCAAAAACTCGGCGAACGATGGCGCCAGATAAAAGGAATTGGCCTCTCTGGTCAAATGCATGGGGCCGTTCTGCTCGACAAACAGAACAATGTGTTACGCCCCGCTATACTTTGGAACGATATGCGCAGTGCCCAGGAAAGTTACGAGCTCTCCCGTAAACATCCTGAATTTACAAAAATTACTGGTAATCTCGTCATGCCTGGCTTTACAGCTCCCAAGCTGATCTGGGTAAAAAACCATGAGCCAGAAATTTTTAGCAAAATCTCCCATGTGCTTTTACCGAAGGATTATTTGCGTTTTCGGATGTCTGGAGAGTTTATATCAGACATGTCTGATGCTTCGGGCACTCTTTGGCTGGATATTGCCAAGAGAAAATGGTCAGAACCTCTTCTCTCTGCCTGCGAGTTAGGTATTCAACATATGCCTTCACTCGTAGAGGGCTCTGATGCTTCCTGCACCTTAAGCCCTCCCATTGCAGAGAAATGGGGGCTGGATAAATCTGTTATTATTGCCGGCGGTGGCGGAGATAATGCGGCCAGTGCTGTAGGTGTTGGCGATGTAAAACCCGACGATGCCTTTATCTCGCTTGGTACCTCTGGTGTGGTTTTCGTTGTCAATAAGGTTTTTTCTCCCAACCCTGTTTCTGCAGTCCATGCGTTCTGCCATGCCTTACCGCAAAGATGGCACCAGATGAGCGTTATGCTCAGTGCTGCAAGCTGCTTGCGCTGGTTATGCCTTCTACTAAACGTATCTGAGGCAGATTTGATGAAAGAGATTGATGCCCTTGACCAAGAAAGTTGGGAAAGGGGTCCCTTATTCCTGCCTTACCTGTCTGGGGAGCGTACACCACATAACGATGCCCTGGCCTCTGGCTCGTTTTACGGTTTGAGACATGAAACAAAAAGAGCCAATCTGGGATATGCTGTTTTAGAAGGAGTTGCTTTTGGCTTGGCAGATGGCTTGCTGGCTTTAAAGCAGGCAGGCTCAAATGCCCAGGAATGCAGCCTTATCGGTGGGGGAGCAAAAAGTAGCATATGGGCCCAGATCCTTTCAGATATTCTGGACATTCCCATTCTTACCCATAAGGAGAGTGCAGCAGGCGGTGCACTAGGAGCAGCCCGACTAGGATGGCTAGCATGTGGGGGTGTAGAAGATGATGTCTGCATTAAGCCCGCAATTTCTCAGCGATATGAACCAGACCCTATAAAACAGGCTTTCTTGGACAAACGCTTTGCCCTTTTCAGGCTCTTATATTATCAGCAAAAAGCGGCACGAAGCCTGCTTGCCTCATAACTTCAATGACCTTTTTACGAAAGAGCCATAATAAAGGAATTACCAGCAATGCTAAAAAAACTGGATTTTAATCCTACGCTTATTTGGGGGTTTGTCGCCATTGCTATCTTTATGAGTGGAGACGGCTTTGAAATGGCCTTCCTCTCCAAGCACATTACAGATATGGGCTTTTCAGACTCTCAGGCTGCAATGGTATTTACCTTTTATGGTCTTGCTGCAGCCCTGGCAGCTTGGAGCTCGGGCGTTGTAGCAGAGCTTATCACCCCACAAAAAACCATGCTTATTGGATTTCTCATGTGGGCAGTCCTGCATACCCTCTTCTTAACCTTAGGGCTCGGGCTTCCTAATTATTTCTTCATGCTGCTATTTTACGGAATACGCGGCTTTGCCTATCCGCTCTTTATCTATTCTTTTGTCATGCTCATTGTGCAGACTGTTCCTAAAAACCAAATTTCTGCAGCTATGGGCTGGTTCTGGTCTATGTATTCTATCGGCATTGGGGTTATTGGTAGCTATTTGCCAAGTTTTGCCATTCCCCTTATCGGGGAGAGAGGAACCTTATGGATGGCTCTTCCCTTTATCATTGCTGGAGGAATTTTAGGGGTTGTTCTCTTAAGGAAAGTTAAAGCTGATGAGAGTAAAGTTAACCTCCCTCTTAACGAGAAACTGGCTGAGCTGAGCTTGGCCGTAACGATATTATTTACCAATAAACATATTTTGATGTGCAGCATAGTACGCATTGTTAATACTATCTCACTCTTTGGCTTCCCTGTTATTATGCCCCTGTTTTTTACAGGAACTCTTGGTTTTACCACCTCTGAATGGCTCCAAATCTGGGGTATGTTCTTTGCCGTAACAATCTTTACCAATATATTTTGGGGAATTATAGGAGAATATATTGGCTGGCTACGACAAATGCGCTGGTTTGGTTGTGTCGGCTGCGCTATCTCTAGCATGGCGTTTTACTATCTTCCCTACCATTTCGGCCATAATTATTTCATTGCCCTTATCCCCGCAATCATGTTGGGAATTACCGTTGCAGCCTTTGTACCAATGACAGCTGTTTTCGCAGTCTTGGAGCCTAATCACAAGGGAGCTGCTATCTCCATTTATAACCTTTCTGCGGGCCTCAGTAACTTCCTCGCCCCAGCAATTGCCTCACTTATCCTTCTTTTCTTACCCCTTGTTTATGTCGTCTATGCTTACACGGCCCTTTATATTTTCGCTGCTGTGCTGACCTACTTTATTCAAGTAGAGCAACAACCCAAAAGGGTTTCAAAAGAAGAAATACTCACTGAAGAAATGGCCGCACGCCATACATAGGAATAAACCAAATCTAAACGCTACGAGAGGTATTTGCTAGCATTAGGGCAAGCAAAAGACAGCCCCGAAATGATCAAGGTCGTTTCGGGGTTTTGTTTTGTGAAAAGATCCACATATTTTCGGAGCGATCTCTATCAATATATTTTAGGGAATTATAGGAGAATATATTAACTGGCTACGACAAATGCGCTGGTCTGGTTATGTCGGCTACACTATATCCAGTATGGCGTTTACTCTCCTCCCTACCATTTTGGTTATAATAATCCTCCTATTCCCCTTATCCTGGGCCATCACGGTGAGGATACCGTTACAGCCTTTGTGCCATGAACAACACTAACGGCATTTGCGATATCCGGCATTTGCAATATCGTGTGTCTTCAATACACCAGCTAACATAGGATAGCGACCACCAAGAACACACCCCCATGTATCGATACGACATGTGTGCCCTAAAAATTAAGCCTTCCCCATGGAGTATCGCACAGAGCAATGACGGCTATTTCGCACAATCAGAACCCAATCCTAAAAGCGCGGCCATTTCCATTATAGTCTTTTTATAGTCTTTCGGCAGGCCTTGCGCCTTCCTTAGCACGATCATGAGTATATTTATGCTTGCTTTTCTCTCTCATTTTTATTTTTCAATGCTGAGAGATTCCTCTTACAAACACCACAATCAGCTCAACTGTCTTTTTTCTCTCGCTTATTTTTTCTCTCGTTCAATGGAAAAACCGTTCCATGCTTGGCAAACAGGCATAATTTCCAATCGGTTAATATTCATGTGATCAGGAAGGTTTGCGATATAATAGAGCTGTTGAGCAATATCTTCTGCAGAAAGGGGGATAGTATTTTTATATAAATCTTCTGTCGCCTTTTCATCTCCACCAGTCCTAACCAGGGTAAATTCGGTTTTTGCCAATCCGGGTGCCAAGTCTGTTACCCTTACATGGGAGCCCTGTAAATCACACCTTAAATTATAGCTCAATTGTTTCAAAAAAGCTTTTGTCGCCCCATAGACATGGCTGCCTGGGTAAGGCCACTCACCTGCAATTGATCCCACATTAATAATACTAGCACCCTTCCCATACTCTATAAGTTTAGGAAGTAAGGCGTGGGTTACATTCACCACCCCCTTGATATTAGTATCAATCATGGTGTGCCAATCCTGTAAGGAAACCTCCTGAGATTTTACAGGGGCTAAAGCCAGGCCAGCATTATTAATAAGAGTACGGATATGAGAAAACTCCTCAGGTAAGGTGCTAACCATCTCTGCCACACTCTCAGCATCTCTCACATCTAAAACATAGGGGTATATTGATGCTAAGGGAGCGAGCTGCTCTTCTAAAAGCTTTAACCGATCCCCCCTTCTGCCCGTAATGATAACAGACCATTCCTCCTGAGCAAAAAGCCGGGCTGCAGCCTGACCAAAGCCAGAGGTTGCACCCGTAATGAAGACCACGTTTTTCTGCCCAGACATTTTTATACCCCTATGCGACCTACCGAGTTTACCATTTATTCCATGACATTATTCTTCAATAATACTCGAATAGTTTTCTATTTAGAAAGGTCATTTTATTTTTATTATCAACACCCCATCATATAACAATTATATCGATAGGGCATTGGTGAGAGAGATGTTAGGGAACGATAATGATTTTTCCTTTTGCTCCTGCCACCACAGCTTTATAAGCCTCTGCTCCTTGTTCTAACGAAAAGCGGTTTTCAATCATCGGTGGCATAAAGGCCTTCTTATCAAAACCATTCTTGATTTCTTCCATGATCATGGCAGAGGCAATCACATCTTTTTTAAGAGAATCCACTCCAAAAAGCTGGCTTTCATTATGATAAAAATCTATTAAATCAAAGCTTTGCTTCCTCTGCCCCGGAGAAGCCAGAACGGCCATACGCCCCCGATGGGCCAATGCCTGTAAGGAAGGCTCAAATGTATCGCGCCCAACTGTGTTGATAATAACATCGGCTCCTTTCCCATCTGTCAGACCGCGAACAGTGCTGTTGTAGTCTGACGCCCCAACAACCTCTATATGATCTGCCAAACCAATAACCGGCGAGCCATTCTCTATAGGGTTACGCACAAGCCCAATAACACGAGCCCCCAAATATTTACCGATTTGAACCGCAGCAGAGCCAACCCCGCCCCCGGCCCCAACCACAACCAAGGTTTCCCCTTTTTTAAGGCTGGCATAATCGACAACGCCAAGCCAGGCCGTAACAAATGTTATACCTACAGCTGCAGCCTGTTCATGAGTAAGGGTTTCTGGCTTTTTACGTAGGCTTGCTACAGGAACCAACAGTTTTTCAGCATGGGTACCATCGACGGCAAAACCAAAATTCCCAGCCCCCCATACTTCAGCACCCATCCACTCTTTTGGCCCATCGATCACGATACCTGAATAATCGCGCCCCGGGACACGTGGCAAGGTTGTATAAGGAAAATTCCCCGCAACGTTTCCCACATCAGAAGGATTAACCGAAGCTGCCTTTACAGCGACAAGAGCAAAACCTTCTTTAAGAACGGGGTCAGGAATTGTTTGGAGTGACAAGACTTCAGGCCCACCAAACCGATCAAATTGTAAAGCTTTCATAATATGTTCCAATTTTAAAATAGACTTAAAAATTAATAAATATTAACTGTTATCGTCATGGAGCCAAAATAAAACTACAGTCGTCTCTTTTCATTTCATTCACTTTTGGACAGGGCAATCCTTATGAAAAAACGGAGAAAAGATAACCATCTCTTTTTTGTGAAAGAAAAGCATAACAGGTCGAGAATGTAAAAAACTCATTTCTAGCTTTTTGTCGCCACTATGTGGGGGGTGATCAAGGGAAAAATACCCCGGCTCCCATACCCAGGAATAGGTTAGAGGTGTAAAACCACACTGCTTGAATATAATCTTCTCCCCTTTGGTCTGCCATAGCTCTTGTTGATTTTGCCTATATTCGGGGTAAAGGGCATACGCTCTTTGAAGAGCAGGAAAGCGCCATGAGAACATAATTCCAATACAAACAGCAAGAACGACAAGCCCACCTCCCAAAAGAAGATGAGAGACCCTACGACAATTTTCAACAACCACCTTTTTTTGCCATAAGAACAGAACACCTTTAGCAGCCAGAGCTGCAAAACCAGCTACACTTAACACAACCAAATCCATCTGAAAGGACAGATAACGTTGGGTCATCAACGCACCAAAAACATAATAGGTAAAATACAGCGTCAGAAACACCGTGCCCATAAGGGCAAGTAAAACCCCAAGCATTTCCCGCGCTGAAAAGACCCACCCCCGAAACAGAAAAAGAAGAAAAAACCCTAAAAACAGTAATGGCTTTAAGGCCATACCAAGCCAAACATCTTTGAGCGTTACTGTACCAAAAGCGAGCTCCTTAGGTTGAACGGCTAAAAATGTCTGGTAAAACGCTGGCAGTGTATAGCGTAAACTGCCTATCCAGTCTCCCTTAATATCAATACTAGAGGATTGTTCTGTGGGCACCCGCCCAATTTTTACCAATACCAATAATCCCCCAGCAAGGCCAATAATAACGACTAAATTCCAAAATGCCTTTTCCCGTAAAAAGGCCATTCCTTTTGTGTTTTGGCATAGAATTATCTTAAAACCCGCATACAGGCTTGCAAAGATCATCCCAGATTCGCTAGAGGCAAGCCCAATTAACAACAAGATAAACTCTATCCTCTGTTTTTTTCTTTCCGACACCCTCTCAAGAAAACACAATAAAAATAAGGCTGTTATAGAGCCTAATGTCGGTAGATAAGCAAATGTTGCCATGGGCCAATAATAGAGGTCTGCTACAGGGTGGCCTAACAAATACAGCACACATATGAGCAAGCTAAACAAGCAGGCAAAGCCTGTACTGCCCTTTGGGGCGTTTTGTAAAAATGTTTTAAAAGCCAGGGCAAAGAATAATAGCCACATAGCCCCCAAAACATATCCTGTAAGGGGGAAACGAGTAATAAGAACCAAACGGGCATACAGAAATGTCAGCAATTCTGCCAGTGGGCGTGGGCTCCATATGAGCCAGCGCTTTAACGAAAACCAAATACCCTGGGTTTCAAGGGAGTACATGTAATCATATTCATCTACATGCCATGTACCCATTTGGAGAAACAAGGCATGACAAGCAATAATAACGCAAAGACCTACACAAAAACCTGTGAAAACAGTTTTCGTAATCCCTGCACTATTAAAAATTTTCGTCATCTTCATCTATTTCAGCCAGGCCACAACGTATGACTATTTCCATTTCCTGCAAACTCTATGTGTTTCTAAACTTTCCGTTGCTCCTGCTATGCAAGACCTTCATCCTTGCCTGCCTAATGTTGTGCTGCTTTCGTTATAACATTACCCTCAATCTCGTTCTATACGGTTGGCCTTCATAAGCAAAAAAACACCGAGTTGCTGACTAGCCTCTTGCCCTTTCTATGGCAAAAATACATGACTTTTCAGCTGCCAAATTCCGCGACCTCCTCCCCATCACACCATCTTAAGGCCCCCTTAAGAGTCCCCCCTGGTATGAAATTCTTAGGTATGAAGTTCTTAAGCATAACCGTAGTGGAGCTTTCAAGAATACAACTTTATTTGAGCTATCATTTGGCCTATCGCCTATCAATAGCTTAAACGATTATACCATAAAATTATCCTAGAAATAATATTCGTCCTCATCCCCTTTCATCATAACGACAAGTCTATCTATAAATGCGCAATTTCATAAATAAAAAAACAAACGTCAACAAATGATAGCGTCCTTGGCAAATCATTCAGAAACAACCATCAGGAATTACGCCACACTTATTGGCGAATACAAATTTCCGTTCGTTATAGCGAAATTTACCGTTTTTTGCCTTTTCTTGCCGGCTTTTACCCGCATACTGCCCGATACTGGCCCGATGCCTGGGCAGAAAACTAAAACTCTTATCTTAAAATTTTCATGCCCAAAATACAGGCTTCCCCCCCTATTACAAAGTAAAGCCTGTGGAAGCGTTCTTATGGGTTATTTGTTTTGTCGGTTATTGGTTTTATTAAAGACTTACCCTATTAAACTCCCAACTTTAAAACACAAAGCTTTAAAACACAGAATTTTAAAATACAGGGGAACACTCCTCTGAAAGGAAATGAACCCTACGTTAAAATTACTCAGCTTCCATTCTTTTTAAAAGACCTATATGCACTAAACCTCCTAAAGCTTTTGCTGTTAGGGCTACCCTCATATACGGATATATTCCTACAAGGCATAAAATAAGGCATAGAGAAGCTTTTAAGGCTTTTGATGGATCCTGCCCTGACCTCTCCAATGTCCGATCTTAAATCCAAGTGATATCCTTGACTGATAGAGATTAAGGGGCTGCGAGAACCACAATTCGTATGCGCATGGAACAAGACTGTTCAGGATCAGTCTATGATTCTCCTGCCAAAGAAATCACATGGAGAAAACGGGGATCCCTGTCGATTTTAAGACTCTATGCAAGTGCCGTTCGTACGGAAAATCCTACTTACTGCTTTGCTTTATAATTCTACTGCTTTATTTTATAAAACAAAGGAAAAACGAAGGAAAAGTGACTGTGAAAGCTTGCTGGCGGTGTTGTCAGACTAACTGCAACTAGCCTCAGTTAGGGCAAAAATCACGAGACTTTATCCAATAAAAAGGCACATCCATTCAGCCAACGCCGTGGATCGTCTCTCCTTGTATGTGTCCCTCTTAACCAAATGCCTCTCGTGATTGAAAAAATTATATACCTGACCCTGTATGCTCGCAAATTCCTGTAACCATCTCACACGCCGAAAGTGTTGCATCATATATTCACGCCTTCGAAACGGTAAATGCGAATTCTCACATCTGTTGTTCAAATAACGACCAACTTCTTGGCACTTCTCCAATCCCAGTTCCTTTAATGATGCTCTATACGAGGAAAGCCCATCCGTTACTATCTTCTGCGGAATACCCCTCTTCCTCATCACTTTTTGTAGAAACTTAACTGCTGCCTTCCTGTTCCTTCTCTCGCTGACATAGCAGTCCAGAACCTCTCCCTCACCATCAACCGCACGCCATAAATAATGAAGCTTGCCCTTCACCTTTACAAACACTTCATCAATATGCCACTGCCAGTTCGAGTGACTATTCTGCCTCTTTCTGCGAATAGAACCAGCGAACTTCTTGCCAAAGACCCCTACCCAATAACGCACCGTTTCGTGGCAAACATCTATCCCTCGTTCCCACAACAGATCTTCAATCTGGCGATAGCTCAATGGTTAACACATATAATACATTACTGCTAATCTTATTAGCTCAGCTGATGTCCTGTAATATTTAAAGTCTTACTTTCCATCCCTTACAAATATCACCAACTCCTCACCTAGAAAAGTTAATCTGACAAGGCCGATCAGTGCGTATTTAAGCTCTACACCTCCAACACAGGCAACACTGCCATTACAAGCGGCAAGCTCTTCCTTCTCCGCCTTCTTCTGATGGTCTACAAGGTAGTTATAGGCATTGATATAGGAAGCAGCACTTGCGCCAACCAAAGCTTCCTAACCAATAACGCACTGTGCCAATCGGATAATCTCAGGTGATGTCTTGTAATACTAAAAAGAATTTCTAGTTTGCATAGCCTCCAATATCAGATCAGGTCCACACAAAATTATTTTGACAATACCCTTTATTTGTACTGTCTTCTAGCATATAAAAAGCCAGACATTCGAGACATATTTTCATAGGAACCATTTTCATAAAAAACATGCGTAGAAACTTTCTCTATCACTCCTTCTGTAGGAAGATAAATAAGAATTTCATTCACTACTGCATCAATACTATCTCGATCATAATCTGTAGGTTCACGATCCAAATAATAATGCAATATAAAAACATTATCTCTTGTTAAACCAGCGGAGATAGCTCTAATATTTGGATAAATCTCTCCTAACAATCCATCAACGCATGCCCTCAAAACCTCTTCCGGTAGTTCAGGTATAAACTCTTTCATCTTATCCATTTAATCACTTAACTCCTATGGTACATGTGGAACAATGTGCGCTCCATTTTTACCAGAATGTATTTTTCCTAAGTTGGTTATCTTCCCTTTTACCTCCCCAATTGGCTTTCCAAAGTCAACAATTGGGTTGCCATTCCGCTGGTCGTAACCTTTAATTGTATATTTACCACTGTGGACACCATCTAATAACTCTTGTGGATCTATCTCCTTTAAGAGATCTGATTTATTTGGGTTAATATTATTATTATGGCCAGGAACATGTTTCCCCTGTCGCCCCTCATCAATATTTTTAGAAATATTAGAATTTTTATCACCATCCTCATCCGGTTCATTTGGTGGGAGTGAAGCGCTTTCGGAAACTGGAGGTTTGGCCGAAGTAGAGGCTTGACCATCCTTAGGTGCATTCCCTCCGTCATTATTACTGGCTTGCACTGCAATAGGAGTGGTCTTTACAGAACCTTGAAAGACACTGCTAACAATATCCACAGCCTGCTGTAAGTTCTTCTGGCCACTTTCCGTGTTCACATAGTAAATAACAGCACCTGTTGCAGCACCAATTGCAATTGCAACACCTAGCCCTGGAACAAGAAGCAAGCCCCCTTCTACAACCGTATACCCAACACCCGCACCAGACAAAGCCGCTGCCACACCCTTCGCTGTGCCAATATCAGCCAGCTGGTTATATTGATAGATATTGCCTGCACTCCCTGCGCCTGTGAGCACGGAGGTGGTGAGGTTGCCTCCGCCTGCAAGGCCACCAGCAGCACCAGCACTCGCTGCAAGGCTGTTGCCTATGAAGTTAGCAAGTGCCTGGGATTCTTCTGGTTTGAGGCCCGCCTCCTGGGAGAGAGCTGTGGCCAGGAGGTTATTTTGCGGAGTAAGCAAGCCTGCTGTGGCAGTTCCTGCTATAGCTGAACCAACATTACCACCCCCTGCTGCAGCGACAAGACCGTTAAGCGCTGATTCAACACCAACACGATACGCGCCCCCCTCGTCCCAACCATCAGAGCGACCATCAGTATTATTTAATTTTTAATAAACGAAAAAATTATTCAAAAAACTACATATGCTTAATTTGCTCTACTACCTCACGAAACTCCTCCTCCGTCAATTCCATTTCTGGTGCATCATCCATAAACATTAGTGGATATACTTTATCTGAAATATTTTGAGGTAAATCTCTACCAGGATTAGAATAAATTTCATAAGCCACTTTAGCTATTTGATAAGTACTATACTTATTTTTAGCAGCTTTTTCTAAAATTTCTGCAACCTCTTTTCCTGTAACTTTTTCTATCATTGCCTTAATTCCTTACCTGTTGGTGGGTAATGCTGACCTTTAACAACCTGACCATTAATGCTTTTAGGATGAACACGGTTTACTTGACCTGCTTGATTATAATTTTCATGCCACTCCCTTACATTTCCTGTCTTTGGGTCATACTCTGTAACATGAGAAGCCCCACGAGTTGGACCTAGAGTTTTTGAAGGAGCTTCAGGTCCATAATAACGAATACGACCATCGGATAATACTCGGACAGAAACTGCTTTGTTTTGTGCTTTAGAAAGAGCACTAAGCTTTCGATTAACTGCATCAAGAGCATTTACACTCTTTGCAGCTTCTCCTCCTGTAATAGCTTGCTTTATTACATCACTTGCTACCAGCTCACTAGCCTTTGCGGCAAGTTCTGCGGTGGTTGCGGTGCCTTTGGCAACATTATCGGCGGTTTTGAGGAGAGAGACCAGTTTGCTGGAGGCTGCAATGCCTCCCTTGATCAGCCCTACACCCCCTGTAGCAACCGTTACAACATCCGTCAGCAGCTTGCCCAGTTCCTGACCCGCATTGGCTGATCCAGACAGACCTGCTTCTTCGTAATTGGTCTTAAACCGCGTTAGTCTGTCTGTCAAATCTGACTTAATACCATTGCCTATTGTGCCAATAGCGTTCTCACTGCTCACAAGAGCTATCAGGGCATTGCCGTATCAACAGGGTGGGCAAGAAGATCAACAGCACCCCCAAGACTTTCAATCAGACTGGTAGGAATACCTGCAACCAGACCAGCTGCAAAAGCCGCATCCTGCTTGGTGCTGATCAGTACGTATTTAAGTTCTACACCTCCAACACAGGCGACACTGCCGTTACAGGCTGAAAGCTCTTCCTTCTCTGCCTTCTTCTGATGGTCTGCAAGGTAGTTATAGGCATTGATGTAGGACGCAGCACCAACACCAGCACCAGCTGCAAGGGTGTTGCCTGTAAAGTTGGCAAGGTTTGGATAAGAACAAAATCTAGCTACTCCTTGGGAGAATCGCTTTCATCCTCTTCCTTCTGATATATCTTTCCGTCCCACTCTCCTTCAGGGGAAACCTTGATGTAATTGCCATCATAAAAATCAGAGCGTTTATACATTACACCCGTTACCTCAAGTTCATGCGGCGGGAAAAAAGCAGATTTTTTGTCAAATTCAAGCATACTCTCCGCAATATCTTCGTAATCATCAAATAAAATTACTCGATATCCATATATATGCCCATCTTCCTCGCTAATGGCCATAATTGCTCCTTTTTTTCCAGTATGTTGAGATCGCGTAGTATTCTCTTTTACGATAACTTCTGCGTAAAAAGGTATTTGATCTTTCAACATTTCCTTACTTCCTTTCCTAATGGGTTATTTCACCTTTTAGGGAAACATTCAAATGCTTGCCATCACGACTGGCCCAACCCAATTGGGCTTGCCCTTTCGAAGACAACTGAACATCCCACTCAAACGGCTCCCCTGGCGTACGAGACGGTCCTTTTACCCACTCATTACCAAATCTGTCATAATACCCTTTACTAGGACCTCTATCTAAAGAAGCTGTAGCATTATAGTCATCTGGTGGCACGAAGCGAATTTTACCTTGTGTCGGCAACTGTGCTTGCTTCAAACGGGCAGATTTTGTCCAGAGACGTGCAGCGCCCATAGTGCCCGCAGGATTAAAGGCTTCCTCTCCATCATCTATGGAAGAAGGGGTTTTTCCGCCACTTGCGGCTTGCTTGAGGTTTTCAGAGCCGACCTTGCCGTTGGTGACAAGATCTTTCAGCCCTTCGGTGCTTCCTTGTGCACGCTCAACCTTGCGTGCGACTTCCAGAGCTTCATGAACTTCACGTGCTTCCGCTTCTGAAGGCACATAAGAATGCAATGCATCACTTGCAGGACGTAACTCTTTCCTTGTCAGTACGGGATTATCAGGATCCAGCCGCTTCAGTTCTTCACGGTTGTTATTCCAGATTTCTGTCCGAACTTCCTCATTAATACTTAAGGGTCGCCCTTCAGCATCCAGCGGACGGTTCTCCCCCTCGCGCTCGTCTTCCATCTGGTTATACTGATAGATATTGGAGGCAGAACCACCTCCTGCCAAAGCTCCATTCAGCGTGCTGCTTCCTGTCAGGGCACCTGCACCCAATCCAAGGGCAGACGCCATGCTGTTACCCAGAACACGAGCAATCGCTTCCTGTGCCTTAGGGTCACTCGTCAGCTTCGCTGCCGCCTGATTGGCAGCCTCGTTCACATAATCAGTCAGCAACCCACTGGCGACTGTGCTGCTGGCGGCGGCGAGGGCGCTGCCGCCTGTGGCACCGAATACGCCTGCGTTGAGGGCGGCTTCGGTGAGCACACGGCCATACTCACCCTCGTCAAAGCCCTGCACGCCATTATCACGCAAAGCATCAGCGGCTTGACCTGCAACTTCGCCAACGAGCTGGGTGCCGGCTTGTTGGGTGGCGAGTTGGTTTTGCACCTTCTGGGGGTCGAATTTGTTAGTTAGCGGGTGGTTGGCGGTGGTGGGGTCGGTGCTGTAATGGCCCGTGGTGGAACCAGTAGCGATGGTGATGTTCTCACCAATCGCACTTTCAGAAGTGCTGGTTTCATGGTGATTGGCGCCGTCCCCGATGTGGGCTGTGGAGTTCGATGCCAGATTGCTGCCAATATTATCCGCAACCGGGCCATTCACCGCACCAGAAGCCGTATTCAGCCCATTGGCAGAAAGCCCATAGGTGTGCCAGAATAATCCGAATGGTTCTCAAGCCCTTTAGCCTCCAGTGACCCCGTGCTGAAATGGTTCAGTGCCTTGTCCGCTTCCGAGGCAATAACACCAGCCACAAGCGACGTCTTGCCCGAAACATCAACACTCAGCCCTTCCTGGCCGGCATACAACCCAGAGAGCACATCACTCGTGGAGCTGTAGTTATTGGTGATAGTGGAATGTGCAACACTACCAGAAGCCCCTGTGGTGCCCGCCCCAAGGAAGGAAGCACTGACAGTGCCACCCCCTTGGTCCTGCTTGCTGCTATACTGCGCCGTGTTCTGCGATGAGGTGATGGAAAGGCTACCCGTCTGCACAGCAATGTGCCCACCCTTGACCTCCGCCCCATTCAGCGTGGTGATGCCCCCCGCATTGGCAATGGTCACTGAATTGGTGCCGGTCACAGTGGTATCCACAGCCGTGGTTTCTGTGCCGTTGGCATGGCCTTGCCCATGGCTGCCGGTGGCTGTGGCTGAAAGCCCAGCCCCCTCACTACCAATGGAAGCTGCAACCCCCACACTGATCCCTGTGGAGTGATTGTCGCTATGCGTTGTGGTGGTGTTCGTGCCAGCTTGCAGAGTAATATCGCCCGGGGCAGCTAATGTAACATCTTTCCCCGCAAGGGTTGAGGCTGTGGCGGTAATAGTACCTTTGGAAGGGGTAGTGGTGGTGGGGTCACCGCGGGCAATAATTGTCAGGGCATCACCCGCTTGTGCACTCGATCCCTGGACAGTATCCTTACTATAGGATGATGACCATTTGCTGGACCCAAAATTAAAGCCCGCCTGCACGCCAATGGCCTGCACCCCACCAAAAACAGGATTATCGTTAAGCGCCCCAAGCTGATCAAGCTCCAGCCCATTCAACGCATCAGCCCCTATCGCACTGCTATAGGCCCCTTGCAGGCCATACAACGTGCCTAGAACACCAGAACCTGCGCCATGGGTGTGGGTGGCAGATTGTATGGAATTGCCAACCTGGCCGGCAATGCTATTGCCCGAAAGGCCAAGGCCAAACCCTGCGGTTTTCCGCACATGGCTTTCGCTGCCCTCCTCATGGTTGGTAACAGCGTTGAAGGTAACGTCTGAGCCGGCAATGGTAACATCATGTGCGGCACTAACCCCTGAACCATTGAGGGTAACCTGCTTGCCGGCATTAATATCAACCGAGCCACCAGTTGATGCCACAACAGAAGACGTATAGATAGTGGTGGCCGAGGATGCGGTATCTTTCGAGAACTTACTCCCTACTGAAGCAGAAAGACCATCAGTAAAAAAACCAAACTTGCTGGTTTTGTGCATGGTGGCATCTGCGGTGGTATCTTTGGTGGCATCAATGGTAATGGCTTTACCGGCTGAGAGATCAACATTCCCCAAAGCACCAAGCACCCCTTTAAGGGTTAGATTGTCACCAGCAACAGCTGTGAGAGAACCGTTCTCAGAGGTTACTGCACTACCCTGCTCATGCGTCCACGAATGCTGGTCAGAAAAGGCGCTCGAGGTTAGAAAGCCCCTCTCGCTGCCCGCATCCTGCGTTGCCTCGCTGTTGGTATAACTGCCAAGGTCGATGTTCTGGCCGGCATAAAGTGTCATATCACCACTTGAGGAAAGCTGTGCGCCTTGAGCTGTAAGGTTGCCACCTAAGGCAGCCAGAAGGGCATTGCCGCCACTGCTGATAGTGGTGGCTTCATTACGGGTCTGGCTGTTGGAGAAGGTGAAGCGATCCTGTGCAAAATCTGTTTGGGCCTGAGCAGTACGGGTATTGAGAGTAATATTCTGGCCTGCCACCATATTCAGGTCACCCCCACTCGAAAGGGTACCACCAGTGAAGGTAATATCCCTATCGGCCACGACAGTGGCACTTTTGCCGGCTGTAACCGTAGCCTTATTGGCAAGACCTTCCTGAGTGCCGGTCTGGGTCAGGTAATGGTTAAGGGTATCAGTATTGACGAAAGAGCCATTATGGGCAGTGGCTGTAAAATTCCCACCTGCCAAAAGCGTGCCGCCTTCATTGAGGATATCGCCATTACGTGAGGTTAGGACCAGATCATTCTGGGCGGAAATACTGCCTGAATTGGTAATGGAGCTGCCCGTTAAGTTTACATTCTTGCCAGCAATCGCAGCGCCTGAGGCCAAAGTGCTGTGGCCGGGCGCAAGATAAAGCTGTGGAGCCAGAACCTGCTGGCCGTTGACCGTAACGGGCACATACCAGACAATATCAGACGTCAAGGCCTGCTGTTGGGCAGCGGTCAAGGGGATACCAACATTCAGCCCTGAAGCTGTGGCCTGGCTTGCGGCATTATCAAGTAAGATGCGCATCTGGTCAGAGGCGTTGTTGATGGTGCTGTCCATAAAGATCTGGCCAGTGGCACTGACGATCTGTTGTTGGACATAGCGCGTATCAAAGCCTGCATCGCCAAGGAATTTATAATTAGAAGGGGCATCGCCCACTTTGTTCAGCAGATATTGCGACCCATAAAAGCCCGCAGCAGTCGCATAACTGGGGTTGGTCTCAATCAGAACAGAAATATCAGGGGATGGATTGGGCACAAACAAGGCCCTCCCACCTGGAATACTCGCAACAATATCAACCAGGGTCGCGGTCGGGGGGGATGTGGTGCCTGTGCCTGAAGAACTGCCCCCGGCAGTATTCCCCCCGTTACCAACGGTCAACCCACTGCCAACAAAAACCTGATAGGTACCCTGAAACCCAGGCAGCGCAACGGCCTGGCCATTCTGATGAGAGACAGTAACCTGTGGGGGGAGTATGCCACCACTGCCAGGCAGGCTTTGCGCACCAGCCCCTGCTACAGCACCAGGTGTACCAACTTGCTGGCCGTTGCCATTTTGACCGACGGCATTACTGCCGGTGCCGGCATCTGGCAGGGCAAGGCTGGAAGAGCCCACTGAAGACTGCCCGGTTGAGGCACTCCCGCCCTCCCCTGGCTTAAGGCCAGACAGATCAGGATTGGTGGCACTATTGCCAGTATCAGCATTGGCCGTGCGACTGGATAAATCAGCTGTGTTGCCAAAGCCTGGACCATTACCCGTAACCTGATTGGCGGAAGAGCCATTGCCCCCCTCTGCTGCATTTAGGTTGCCTGTATTAACAGTGCCCAGAGAAGCACCCGGGGCAATAGCGCCAGACTGGCCAGGGGCTGTAATACCGGAAGGCGTGTTACCGGTATAATTAGGAATCTCGCCAGGAAGCGCACCAACAACAACGGTTTTGTTATTAATGGCCCCCGTCAGGTTACCGGTAATAGTACCACCAGCCACCAATGTGCCAGAAAAGCCAGTTCCACTGCCAGAGGTTGCCCAGATATGGGCAGGCCAGGCATTGCCCGCAGGGGGTGAGCCAATATCTTGCTTGGGCAGGTTTATATCTGGGCTGGCAATATCTGTTGGCGGATCGAAGAAACGACAGGAACTGCCGTTAAAACACTGGAACATATAGGTTACAGAAGAGGTATAGCCCACATTGTTCAAACTGCCACCAACAATATTGATATCGTTACCGGCTGTAATATGGCTGGCATCATTACTGACTGCCCCATTGATGTTCAGCGTAAGGTTACGGCTGGCCCCGATGAGAGCGGGGGTATTGGCAGCTGTAACCGTGGCTCCTTCACCTGTAACCAGCACATGGCTGCTGGCATCGCCATCAAAGAGAGCCGCCAGAACATGACCGGTTCCCAGATCAGGCGGAGTGTCGAGCTGAATAACCTTCTGGCCGTAATAATAATCCCCATAGGTACCGTCTGGATATTTACTTTGATCCAGTGGGAGTGGGTTGGCAAGGCCTTCTGTATAATCTTTCTGGTAATGAACGGCGACTTCCTTGACGCCGCCCAGTACGTTATTGGTCAGGCTGGCAGCGTTGATCTGCAGGTCACCATTGGGGCCATTGGCTGAAATCTCGCCTGAGGTATTGACAATATTACCAGCTATGGCGTTGTTAAAACCAGCAATGGATAGCGGCCCATTATCGGTAGTGATTACGGCCTGAGTATTGGCAAGATTACCATCAAGGTGTAAATTGACCCCGCTTGTACCTTCAATCAACCCATTATTGGTGATGCTGCCCGGCGTGTTGAGGCGTGGCAGCACCGCCTGCAATAAATGCGCCCTGATTAGTGATATTGGCGGCCTGCAGGCTCAGATCTCCACCACTGACAATCCCATAGCCAGCAAGGGCGGTATAATCTCCCCCAAAACTTAAAGTTACATTACGCCCGGCCGAGAATAGGGCCTGCCCTGAAAAACCAGCTGGGGTGGAAAGTGTCAGGTCTTTTTTGGCCGACACCTGATTAAGATTATCAAGCGTATTAACGGCGAGCGTAAAGCTACCACCAGAACTGATCTTGCCGTTGGTATTGGTCAAGGCGCCCAACGGGCCACCACCATTGGTCAGCGTAATATCACCTGTGCTGGTGGCCAGGGTGCCGTTAGCGTTGTCAAGACGTGCGGTTGAAAGGTCAAGATTGCCGCCAATCGCCTGGATATGGCCTTCCTGATTGACGATGTTACCCAAAGGCCCACTGGCCCCTGTAATGGACAGGCCCCCATTTTGGGTGGTAATCAGCCCGTTGGTATTATCAAGGCCTGAAAGCGTAAGGAAGGTGGCGGTCTGCCCTTGAATAATACCATTATTATTGGCAAGCATACCTGTTGTGAGAGCAACACCAGCTGTGCGCGAAATAATCTTTCCGCTCTGATTGGTAATACTGGCGGATTGTATTTCTGTCCGCTCATTGTCACTGCCAATCTGCCCGTTACTGTTATCAAGTGCCCCTGAGGTGGCAGCCTTCAACCCAGTGACCCCATAGATTACACCTGAATTGGTGATACTCTTGTCAAAGATTGCTGCTATATTCTGGCCTGAAGAGATGCTTCCTTCATTAATCAGTTGTGCCCCGGTAAGAGCTAATGGGCCTTTGAAACCGGTAATCTCTCCTGTATTGGCAAGGGTTCCGCTCAAGGTCAACCTGCCTGCGCCAGAAGCCAGAAGGCTGCCGGTATTAGAAACATTGGCAGCCTGAAGAGCAAGAACATGGCCTGCATCAATCGTTTCAATGGTGCCGGCATTATTCAGGTCACCTGAAAGGGTCAGTGTAGTTTCACCTGTGCGGGCTGCGATGACACTGTCAGTGCCGGTTGAGAAATTATGGGCTGTAAGTGTTACATTCTGGCCGATAATCTTGCCATTGGAGCTGCCATCACCGCTTAAGGCCAGATTCAGATCTGTGCCTGCCTGCAGGGTTGATGCGCCATCGCCATTATAGCTGCTGGCATTCAGGTTTACACTGCCTGCAGCCTGAATAGAGCCATTATCATTGGCAAGCGTGATTGGGCCGGAAAGGGCAATAGCACCATTTGTGCTGCGCAGGGTCCCGTTGGTGTTATCAAAAGCTGCCAAAGTGGCTGTAATACTGTCAACTGACTGGAAAATACCCCCAATATTTGTCAGGATGACTGGTGTCAGGGTAACTGGGCTGTTATCATTGGCTGCCCCCAGAGTGATGCCTTTGCCAATGGACAGGATTGTACCGCCGTCATTATGCAGCATATTGGCATTCAAAACCACCTGATCTTGGGCCTGAAGGGTGCTGCTACTCTGGTTAGCAATATCAGAAGCGGTAAGCAAAACCTGACCTTGACGGGCTACAATTATACCAGCTGCAGAATTGGTAATATAAACCGCAGAAAGATCAATATTATTGTTGGCAGCACTGATCTGCCCACCTGTATTGGCAAAATCATTGGCCGCTTTGACAGTAACCCCGTTTTGGCCATACAGCGTTCCACTATTATACAGATTGTCGCCAATGGTGCCTGCCAGAGTTGCAGTACTACCTATAGTGCCAGCATTGGTAAAATTACCCTGACTGGTCAGGGTAACGGGGCCTGAAAGAGCCAGGATCTGTCCGGCTGATCCGTTAGTACCCTGTGCTATGGTAAGATTTGTGCTGCCCTGGGCGCGCAGCAGGCCATTATTGCTAAAATCTGAGCTAAAAACAGCCAGGTTAGCAGGATTACGCCCTGCTTGCTCTTTATTGACAGCAACCCCTTTATCGACTGCTTCAATGGTTCCTGTATTTGAGAAGGAGCCAGCCACATTAAAAACCAGATCCCCTGTTCTGGCAGCAAATATTGCATTTGGCCCGTTGATGAAATTACCTGTCTGAATGGGGCTGATGGTTGTTGTTACCAGCTGGCCCCGATTATTGAAGTTACCTGCAAAATCAAATAGACCCTGGCCAGGTGCTGTAATGGTGCTGTCCTGATCGCTGCTGTAACTGCCGCCATGAAGGGTAATATCGGTTCCAGCCTGCAAGATACCCCCTGCATTATTCAGCTGGCCAGAAGGAGAGGCGGTTATACCGATACGATCTGTCAGGCTGAGCACAATCCCTTTGATCGAACTGACCATATCAGCAAAAATACTGATCGTGTTTTTTGCCTGAATCCGGCCATCATCATTGACCGCTGAGATCAGCGGAGCCTGTGCCTGACCGAGGGTTACAGTGCCGTTCTGAGCTAGAATAGTGCCCTGGCTGCTGTCAAGGGTAGCACTATTTAACGCTACATTTTGACCTGCCTGAAACAGGCCACTCCTGTTCAAGGTGCTGGTATCTGCAGTAACATTCAAATTGCCTGCCTGGGCGATGACTTTCCCGGTGCTGTTATCAATCGCAAGGCTGTTAAGGGTAATGTCGCCACTATCAGTTCCGATCTGTCCCCCTTGATTAGTTAATGTGCCGCCAGCAGTCAGATCAATGGTTTGTGGTGCATAAAATATACCATTATTGGACAAATCCCCACTGGTTTGACCTGTAATAGACTGACTGCTAACCACAAGGCCTGTATTGGATACACTGCCAGAATTGAAAGTAAAGGGCCCACCCAAAGCACTCATTTGACCAGTATTGGCAAAGGCCTTTGTGACATCAACCTGCTGCGTGCCGGCAGAAAGAGACTGACCGCTATTGGTATGGCTGATGCCATCAAAACGGATCTCGCTGCCTGCAGCTGGTGTCTGGATTTTACCCTGATTGACAATACCTGCCGCTTGACTGGCCGTGATACTGATATTGCCTTTTTGTGAGGCAATACTGCCTGTTGTGCCATTGATGGCATTACCAGCCTGCAGCACCACACCCCCGTCACCTAAAAGCTTGCCTTCATTATCGAGCTGGTTCTTGATATCAAGGATTAGAATCCCCTCTGTGGACAAGGTAGAACTCTCGGAACTGCTATAACTGTCTGCTGCAAGTTTTAACCCCCCTTTACCGTATAGGGTGCCGCCCTCATTTTTATGAGTAGAAAGTGTTATATCTAGCAGGTCTGCAGCTTGAACCGTACCGTTGGTATTATCAAGGGCCAGTGGGTTACCCAGAACAATATCACCGACAGTAGTCAACACCAACCCTTTGGTATTATTCAACGCTTGCCCAGCAATGCTCAAACGATCCTGGGCCTGCAAAACGCCTAAGGTATTATCTGTTGTATCAGCCGCAACAAAAAGTGTACCACCTTCGGCAATGGTCTTGCCGGATGTATTATTGAAACGCTTTGCCGCAATAGACAGGGCCCCTGAACCAGAGCCTATTTGTCCTGAGGCGTTATTTAATGTTGCAGAACTTGTAACATTATTACCAGTTACTCCATATATCACCCCTAACGGGTTGAGAATATCACCTGTGGTTGTAACAGTGACCTGCCCCTTGCTGGCAATACTCCCTTTGGTATTATCAAGTTGCTGAGCTGACAAGGAAGTTTGAGTTACAGACTGGATAAGGCCTGCCAGATTGATCAGCGGACCTGCGGTCAGGGTTACATCCTGATTTTTGCTGACAATCTGGCCTGCACTGTTATCAAGGCTCTGGGTGGCAAAAAGAGACAGCGAGGTGTCAGCTGTAATACTACCCTGTATATTGGACAGACTTGCAGCACTGACAGCAATACTAGCCCCAGATTGAAGCGTGCCTGCACTATTGCTGACCTGCCCGGTGCCTGTAAAAACAATATCACCTGTCTGGGACAGCACAAGACCAGAAGTATTATCCAGACCGGACAGAGCTGCGCTTACACTCTTATTGGCCTGAATGACCCCCTTCTCATTATTAATGGCTACTACTTGTTGGGGGTTAAAAACGACATCGCCTGTCTGGGAAAGGATTGTTGCACCACTATTTTCAGACTTGCGGTATTAAGGGAGACAAGACCATTAGCCTGAATCAGACCTGCTGATGCAGAAGCACTTCCCGTCGTTCTAGAATCGTTATTAATCCCGGCCACAGAAAGATCAAGTGCTCCAGCCGAAGAAGTAATCTTACCGGAACGGTTATCAAGCTCTGCACCGGCAAAAGCCAAAATGCCACTGCCGGCGCCAATCTGGCCTAACACATTGGTGATCTGCCCCAGACTGGAGAGACGTCCCCCTTGATCGCCATAAAGGATCCCGCCGGCATTGTTATTAATGCCTTTATCACCAAAAAGGTTCAGCTGCCTTTGGGCAACCATAACCCCCTTCTGGCTGTTATCGAGTGACTGGACAAGAGCTGTGATATCTTGGGCTGCGCTGACTGCGCCTCCTGCATTGGTGACATCACCCCTATAAAGCCCAATACTGCCCTGCTGGCTGATAATCTTACCCTGGTCATTGACAAGCGACGTGCTTGCAGAAAGAGACAAATCCCCTGCCCCTGTCACGCTACCTTGGTTGTTTGACAAGGTGGACGCCTGAACATACACGTTGTTGGCTGACTGAATCACGCCATTATCATTGACCACGCTCACTGGGACCGCACTCTCTGGGGCAGAAGCCGCAAGGGCTGCGATACTGATATCACCTGCTGTGGTCAAAAGGTTGCCTTGCGCATTATTCAAATTGTTAACAAACAATTTTAACCCGTTACCACCCTGTATCAGACCAGATCCGTTCGCAAGCTGTGCGGTTTGCAGGGTCAGTCCTTGACCGGCGATAATCTTGCCCGAACCATTATCAACAGTAGCAGCTGTAAGTGTCAGGTTACCGGCATTACTCGTGCCAATCTGCCCGAAATGACTGGAGAGTGCACCTTGTGCTGTAACAATGCTGTCAGTTGCACCATAGAGAATGCCATTATCATTATTGATGGCCTTGGCGATGGAAACATTTAAAGTCTTATTCGCTGTGATTAAGCCACCCTCATTGGTTAGGCTATCACCATTAAGCACCAAAGTATCGCCAGCTTCAATCTGCCCCTGATCCACTGAAGCAGGCTGCTCAGGGGTTGAAGCAGGATGAACGGCATTATGGTTACGAATGCTTTGGGCTGTCACTGAAACCCGACCAGCATGAACCAGAACCTTACCGCCCTGATTGTCAAAAATTGGACCCGCCTGAAGGGTGATTGCCCCATTGCGCACAGAAAGCATGCCCTGATTATTTATACCGGCAGAAGCAGCTGCATTTATGCCACCTTCTGCCCCGATAATAGCCTGTGCGCCATTATCCAACCGCGCTGTTGTTATACTGATACTGCCCTTGGAAGCTCCAATCTGCCCCTCATTACTAATGGAATTATCGGCGTTCAGTGTCACACCATCGCTGCCATCACTTTGAATATGGCCCTGGGCTGTATTGGTGATCTGGGCTGTCTGCACTGTTGTGCGAGCATTGACAGACTGGATCACACCGCTATTGGTCAATGTCCTGGCTGCAGTAATAGTTGTGTTACCACCGGCTTGCAGACTGCCAGCATTATTCACCCCACCTGCTGTAACCTGAATGGCACCGCTTGCATGCGCACTGCCGGAAGAGGCTATGATCAGGTCACCATTGGCATTTAAAGTCAGATCGCCAGCATTGGCTGCCATCTGGCCGGCCACACGCACACCAGCTCCTTGTTCATTGACCAGCATGGAAATACGATTAGCATACAGCCCACCAAAGGCCGTGCTATCAATAGCAAAGCTTGGAGCATTGTCGCCCTTGCCCAAGGACTGGGCCGTATTTTTCTGATAGTCATAGCGATTACGCCCAGCTATGATATTAACTGTTTGGGCATTGACATGGGCATCAAGCTTGACACTGCGGCTGATAACATCAAGCACGGGCACAGTGGTAAAATCACCGCCCTTGCCAGAGAAAGTCACCTGCCCGCCAGTGACTGTCAGGCTACCCAACTGGCCATTGGCCTCAAATTCAGGATGGCCGGTCGAAAGCGTGGCACGATCTGTATTGATAAAACCGCACCCATTACAGTTAATCCCATTGGGGTTGGCAATCACCACGGCAGCCTTTTGGCCGGCAACTTCCGTATAGCCTCCCAGCTGGGAGGCCTGTTTGCCTGTGACTTCATTAAGAATAACATTGGCCGATTTACCCTGCAGATTGCCATTGGCAGTAACATAGCCTGCACTCTCGGTCTTGGTGGAATGAGTGGCATTGTTCAGTACAACACCCTTATCACCCACATTATAGTCGGTAAACATGTTATGAGACACACCCGCCTGATTAGGGGTGGCAATATTAACTTGCGGGATGCCGTTGGCTGTCGTCTCAAGTGTGGGGGCCGGGACCTGTGGAGCAGTCTGGGTATCAACCGTAATGGAAGGGGGAGCCTGTTGAGCCATAACATTCGTGCTGAACAGGAAATAAGACAGGCTAACTGCATGGCTTAGAAAGCGCCTTAACTTCTTCCTTCTATAAAAAACAGAAAGACTAGAAGGCCGAATAAAAGAGTGAGATTTTTTCCTGACCATCAAAATCTTACACCCGCCCTAAAAAAGGTAATGACACCTTCATCCTTTAATCCACTCCGGGCAATAGAGCGGGTTACAGCTACATCCCAAAACAGGTTACCCATCGTTTTACGTATCCCTATACCTGTTCCTGCAATTTGTCCTCCTTTTAACTGTGCGGGTGTATTGTTGGAATCATGAGTGGTTCTGATTAAACCACCATCAAGCAAGGCATATACTTCCACACCTTTGAGAAAATGCTCGCATAACCCCTCATATCGCCCACATTGCATGCCAGATGTCGGCAGGGTATAAGAAAAATCATTGCGTATGTAGATACCGTTATTACCCAGCAAAAGATGGCTTAAAAAAAACCCCTTACCGTATAGGGCCCACCTACCTGCAGCTGATTGGAGGTATACTGGTTCTTGGTACTATATTCCCCATGAACCGATGTGTGCCAAACGATGTCATCATCTAACGGCTGATAGCCATCTATATCAAGAGAAGGTTTAACATAGCGTGAATGAGGATCTTGTGGCCCGGGATCAGAGAAACTACGGCTGGTTCCCAACCCTCCAAGACCAAAACGCATACCAAGTGTGATATACCAAACGCCACCGCCAAATCCGTTAAGAGATTCACTGACTTGGGAAACAATGGAAGCCTGACGTGCGCTTTGGGTTTCAATACGCGTCTGATTAAGGTATGATGCAAACGACTTTAACTCATAAGATGTTTGGAATGTTGTCACTCCAATATCGTTACGTAACAGCACATAGGAAGCTCCCACCCTAAAATCCTTGCGCTTACCGTAAAGCTGAAAAGTCTCCCCCTGGCTGTTAAGCTGGTAGGCATCATCAGCCATCCACCACCCACCAAAAAAAGTCGCATATCCATACGGAATCGAACCATTAGCCGACAGATAGCTGGTACGCCTCATACCCGCATTCCCTACCAGGGAGTGATCATATTCAACAGACCACATATCCAGAAGACCCAGGGCATCCTGGGCTGTCAGTAATGCATGCCCAATCTCCCGGCCAGTCTCGTATTGGCCGTTATTATCAGCCCAGATCTGGCCGTGAAGAACACCAGGATCTGGAACATTCACATCAACAATGGAAGTTCCTGGAGTAGGGCCTGGGGCAATCTGCATCTGTGACTGCCAGTTGGGGAGGCGATTCATCTGCTCCAGTCCCTGCTCCAAATCATGCAGATCCAGCACTTCACCTTGCAGGCCTGGAAAGGCCATCTCCTCATGCAGATCAGCATCGACCCCTTTAAAGGAAAAGGAGGCAATCCTGCCTTCCACAACAATCACTTTCAGAACACCACCAGATAAATTCTGCTGTGGCAGATAGGCACGTGACGTAACATAACCATGGGCAATATAGGCCCCATTCAAATCATCAATTACCTTGTTTAAATCTGAAACTGTAAGACATTGATGTACATGATGGGAGGTAATCCGTTGCAACTCATCCTCTGGCAGGTTGTGAGCTCCATCAACAATAATATTCGAAATGCTTACACATCGGCTGGATCCATTTACAGTCTTGTCTTTAGCCTTGATCTGCGTATTACTGTTGGGCGGAGCCAGACGTTGCAACTCCTCCTTGCGCTGCTGAAAGCGCTGAAACTGATCTTGTGAAGACCCAGGACCTGCCGGCAAAAAACCACCTGACGGCATCACAGGTTCAGTAGAAAGCGGTAAACCCTGTGCCTGTGCCCGCACACACACCAAACCAAAAATACCCGCACTTATTATTGTTATTATAGGTCTCATGATAAGGTGGCTTATAATCCAAACCTTATCCTATCAAAGACGTAACTATTCAGGTAAGTTAAATAAACCTTAATCGTTACATAAAGAACACAGATGAACAAAACATGAATACAATATATCTCAATGGGTTATATAAAATAGCTCACAACTTTAATTAAGACCAAACATCACCCAAAATACTGCTGCTGCTCTTAGCCCACACAATGTCATTAATACAAATCAATTAAATAATATCATTCGGATATAATCACCCAATTCGAAAACACACAGACATCACCTAAAATTAAAACACTTTGCCCAACAAGACTGGCACAAGGCGATATGTATTATTCTCTGATCCCATATCTACCGGTTTATTGTCTCTTCTGTCATCGCCCATGACGCTTCAATCATAAAGTCAGAGCGGGTTTTACCGTTGACACGTGCTACTTGGTCAATCAGATTCATGCAAATCCTCACGGACCCGCAAGTTCATGGCACGTGTGGCTGGCTGTGGTGGTGTCTCCTTGATTGTCGGTGTTGCCATAACAGATCTTCTACCTGACGATAACTCAGCGGATAACGCACATAATACATCACCGCCAATCGCATTATCTCAGCCGATGTCTTGCTAATATTTAATGGGATCTTTTACTTGCATTCCTTACAAATATCACTAAATCTCAATTGAGAAAAATTAGTCTGACAAAACTCATTCCTTTATAAAAGCGAGCAGATCAACGTTAATCACATCGGCATTGATGGTGAGCATCCCGTGCGAGAAGCCGGAATAGATAATCAATTTGCTGTTTTGCAGCAACTTATCTTGCATGATCGCTGCCGCCTTGTAGGGGACCACTTGGTCATCATCACCCTGCATCACGAGGGTCGGAACGGTGATCGCCTTCAAGTCTTCCGTCTGGTCGATTTCGGAAAACGCTTTGATGCCTTCATAATGCGCCTTGGCGCTTCCCATCATGCCCTGTCGCCACCAATTCTCAATAACGCCCTGCGAGGGTTCGGCTCCCGGACGATTATATCCATAGAAAGGACCGGTGGGCACATCAAGGAAGAATTGCGCGCGATTGGCGGCAAGCGCCGTGCGGAAGCCGTCGAATACCTCGATAGGCGTTCCGTCAGGATTACTGTCAGTTTTGACCATCAGCGGCGGCACCGCGCTGACCAGCACCACTTTCGCGACGCGGCCCTGCGGCTGCCCATATTGCGCAACATAGCGTGCGACCTGTCCGCCGCCGGTCGAATGGCCGATGTGGATCGCGTTGCGAAGATCGAGGTGCTCGGCAACCGCTGATGCATCGGCAGCATAGTGGTCCATGTCGTGGCCTTCACTGACTTGGCTTGAGCGCCCATGCCCGCGCCGGTCGTGGGCAACAACGCGAAAACCTTCCTTCAAGAAGAACAGCATCTGGTTATCCCAGTCGTCGGCGCTAAGTGGCCAACCATGATGGAAGTGAATCGGCTGCGCGTCCTTCGGCCCCCAATCCTTGTAAAATATTTCGGTACCGTCTTTCGTTTTAACAAAAGTCATGGTGATTTCTCCTTTATTGTTTGAGGTAATCTGGCGATGCAATCCTTATATGGTAGGTAAAGTCTGCAACGGACGAAGTCGATATTTCCAGCCGCCGGGTCTTTCGCTACTTCGTCAAGATTGGGATTGGAACGGAAGCGGTCATAGTAGCCGCCCTTCGGCACCATAACCTTGTGTCCCGCGAATTCGACTTCCGTTAATTCATTAGCCACGACTTATAACTTTCTTCAATGAATCTACCCGATGGACGGCTCACGGATAAGCCGCTAAAATAGTAAGTCCATTTTAATCATAACATTGAAGTTAGGTTTAAGGTCAAGCATTAAACCCGGCCTCGGTCTAGCAGGCTCTGGCGCGCTCCTGCTCACCGCCCCATGAGGCTTCAGCGGCGAAGAATTATTAGCGACAATTCTAACAATCCGGGCATGTTAAACCGCCTACCTGTCCTCATCATCAAGCAAGCGCGACAAGACACGCCGTGCATTTGTCGCGCAGTCAATATCGTTGGGTCGTGCTTCAATCTCATTGATCACAAAGACAAGTTGCGCCCTGTTTTGCTTCAACCGCGTTTCGAGTAAGGAAATGTCCGCAACCTTGCGCCGAAGGGTGTCGAGCAACGCGTCATGGTCCCACTGCTCTTGTTTATTGGGTAGCAGTGCGCGTATCTCCTCCAGACCGAATCCGGCAGATTGGGCCATCGCAATAAGCTGAAGGATGATAACAGCTTCACGGGGATAATCCCGATAGCCGTTCGACCGACGATCCACTGCCATTAGCAGCCCTATTTTTTCGTAAAAGCGAATACGCGACTGCGAGAGGCCGGTCCGGTCCGCCAATTCCCCAATTCTCAAATCTGCGCTCCATCAAAACTACCTATTGACCTTTAACTTAACTCAAAGGTTAAACTGATGCCAAGCTGAATTTTCAGGAGTCGATTATGTCTGTCTTTTCACCCCTCACGCTGCCCAATGGCGCGATTATCCCGAACCGCATCGCAAAAGCCGCGATGGAGGAGAACATGGCTGACGCCGACCATGCGCCATCGGCGAAGCTAATCCGACTATATCGGGCATGGGGTCAGGGTGGTGCGGGCCTGATTATCACCGGCAATGTGATGGTCGATGCACGCGCGATGACAGGGCCTGCCGGTGTCGTGCTGGAAGACGATCGGTATCTCGATCGCTTCCGCGCTTTGGCCGATGCCGGTCGTGCAAATGGCGCGCAGGTCTGGATGCAGATCAATCATCCCGGCCGCCAAATGCCTGCGGCGCTTGGGCAAGAAACAGTTGCGCCGTCTGCAATTGCACTCGACCTCGGCGCGCAATCAAAGATATTTCCCATGCCGCGCGCGATGACCGCAACTGATATTGCCGATGTGCAGCGTCGCTTTGCGACCACAGCACAATTGGCGGAGCACTCCGGCTTCACCGGGATCGAAATCCACGCCGCGCATGGTTATCTGCTCAGCCAGTTCCTTTCGCCATTGGCCAATCATAGGACCGACCAATGGGGCGGCAGCTTAGAGAATCGCGCGCGGCTGCTGGTCGAAATCGCGCGCGACATTCGCACGACGGTTTCTCCCTCTTTTGCAGTGTCAGTAAAACTCAACTCGGCCGATTTCCAGCGTGGTGGCTTCTCGCCTGAGGATGCGCGGAGCGTGATCACGATGCTCACACCACTTGGGATCGACCTCGTTGAACTATCCGGCGGCAGTTACGAGGCACCAGCGATGATGGGTGCATCTCGCGACGAGCGCACGCTCGCCCGTGAGGCATATTTCCTCGAATTCGCGCGTGAATTCGAGGAAGTCGCAGCAATGCCGCTGATGGTCACTGGCGGCATCCGTCGACGCGTGGTGGCAGAGCAGGTCGTAGATAGCGGCGTCGAGATGGCAGGTATCGCAACCGCGATCGCGATCCGACCGGACCTGCCGAACCACTGGCGGAAGGGTGGCGATGATGCGCCGGCATTGAAGCCAATTACTTGGAAGAATAAGCAGCTTGCCTCATCGGCGCATATGTCGGCGGTGCGATACCAGCTTGAGCGGCTGAGCCTGGGACGGAGCACCGCGCCGAACGTGTCGCCGCTGTGGGCGCTTGTCACCGCGCAGTTGAAGTCGAAGCGCCAAGCAAAGCGCTATCGCAGCTGGATCGCCCAACGCAGGGTGCCAGTGAATGTAATAGCCACTTGACCTTAAACCCAGGTTTAAATTTATAATTGTGCCATATTAAAAGTCACACAATCCGTAGAAACCTACTCCGAGGATGTTGTCATATTATCTGCGACCGGTCTCAGCTAGAGCAAAAATCGTGAGACTTTATCCAACAGAAAGGCTCATCCATTCAGCCAATGCTGCAGATCGTCTCACCTTATATGTGGCTCGTCCTATTAAATGCCTCTCGTGATTGAAAAAGTTATACACCTGATCCTGAATACTCACAAATTCCTGTAACCATCTCACACGCCGAAAATGCTGCTTCATACAGTCACGTCGGCGAAATGGTAGATGAAAGTTCCCACCCTTGTCGTTCAGGTAACATCTACTTCTATAGAAATCTGGTGGCTATCTTCCTGTCTCTTTCTGCGAATAGAGTGTGCAAGCTTCTTGCCGAAAACTCCTACCCAATAACGCACCGTCTCGTGGCAAACATCACTCCCTTGTTCCCACAACAAATCTTCTACCTGGTGGTAACTCAGCGGGTAACGAATATAATACATCACCGCTAATCGTATAATCCCAGCCCGCATTCAAAGCAATCCGGTTATCAGCTAACACATAGGCACGCTTCTGGGCATCATCCAGATGATCAATACATAAACACGGCACCTGCGTCATGCCCAACTGTCTGGCTGCTTCTACCCGGCCATGGCCCTGCAAAGATATTCTGCCTGTTATCAATCAGAACAGGGTTGGTAAAGCCAAAACTCTCAATGCTACGTGCAATCTGTTTAAGCTGCTTTTTTGAGTGCGTGCGCGCATTCCTCTTTCACGGACGAAGATCACTTATGGAGAGAGTGTGTATCTGCTGTGAAAGAGAAGACAATGCAGGTGAAAGTGTGACAAAGAGCGTAGGAGTAGATGGGAGGGGGAGGGTTGAGAATGATGGGGAAGACATACCAATTCCTTTACGATAAGGGTTTTACAGTAATTACGCCTTAAACTGCACGCCAATCATTTTTATCATCTCATTCCATCATCTGTTTTTTATATAATAGGCAGCTTTACGGACAGTTTTACAGGAAGATTTTGTGCCTTCTTGTGCACAAAAGCTTATTGATGTTTTCCCTTATACCACAACTAGAACGTAATGTGAACATTAATTGAATACGTTCAATTAAATACACACATAAACTCACCCTGATTTTCTCTCCTTTCCTTGCACAATCAACTGGACTATCTCGCTCCTTCGAGCAAATCTCTCAGTGCTGGGACGCTATACAAACCCTGCAAGTCGCGTCGCACTGTCAAGCTGGGAAGAGAACATGAGAAAAGCAGACATAGAACCTGATCAAACAGCTCATTCGGATAAAGACCGCACAGAACTTTGTACCCTTTGGACACTCTATCTGCGCAGGTCTGTTCCTTCCACCATCAGCACAGATCTGCTCAGGCGCATAATCACTTATGAAGAACAGGCCAAAACTCAGGGAGGATTAGGCAGAAAGGAGCAAAAGGCACTCCTTGGTCAGCATGTTACACATAAAGGTAGAAGGACATCTCCTGCCCTCAAGCCTGGCAGCAGGCTGATGCGTGAGTGGCAAGGTGTGGTTCATCATGTTGATATCACCGAAGGAGGCTGTCTCTATCAGGGTGCATCCTATCCGTCCCTCTCTGCTGTTGCCCAGACCATCACGGGGCCCACTGGTCAGGGCCCAGATTCTTTCGGCTGGTTGAAAGCAGGCAAAAGGAACAAAGTAAAAATATAAAAGTAAACACAAAAACAAAAGAGGAGAAAAATGAGAAAGAAAAGGTCATATCATCATGAGCCGCACGGATCATACCAATCAGCGCTCCCCTTCTCGCACGCTTTGTGCGATCTATACCCGCAAATCTTCAGAAGAGGGTCTTGATCAGCACTTCAACTCACTCGATGCTCAATATGAAGCCTGTTCAGCCTATATCGCCTCTCAAAGGCATAAAGGCTGGAAGCTGGTCAAAACCCGTTATGACGATGGCGGCCTCTCAGGTGGCACATTGGTCCGGCCGGCCCTTCAATCCCTGCTCGCTGATATTGAAGCCGGGTTGGTTGAGCGTATTATTGTCTATAAAATCGATCGTCTGACCCGCTCGCTTGCCGACTTCTCCAAGATTGTTGAGCGTCTGGAATGTCATGGGGCCAGTTTTGTCTCGGTGACCCAGAGTTTTAACACGGCTACCTCCATGGGCCGTCTTACGCTTAATATGCTCCTCTCTTTTGCCCAGTTCGAGCGCGAGGTCACCGCTGAGCGGATCAGGGACAAGATTGCAGCCTCCAAGGCCGTGGTTTATGGATGGGAGGCATTGCACCTTTTGGCTATACACCTCACCCTGACAGGCATGCACGCACCCTCATGATTGATGAGCATAAAGCCGAGCGTATCCGGCATATCTTTACGCTCTACAGTCAACTGGGCTGCCTCTCCAGGCTTGTCCACGCCCTTGCAGAAGAAAAGGGAAAGAAGACTGCAAACAGCTCAAGACAAACGACACATCCAGTTCCCTCACGTGGGGCCCTTCACAAGATCCTGACCAATCCGGTTTATATGGGTAAGATCAGTCATAAGGGTACCCTCCATGAGGGCAAGCATCCGGCTATTATCACACCAGAACTCTTTGCGCTGGTGCAGGACAGGCTTATGCAGGCCAGTGCCAGAAAGCGTGGTCCTTCTCCCCTTGCATCCTCTCCTTCATGGCTCAAGGGAAAACTCCGTGATGAAACAGGTAAGACACTGACCCCCTCTCATACACAAAAAAAAGCTCAAGGGACTACAACACAGCGCTTCCGCTATTATCTCTCACACCGTCTTTTGACACCTCCAAGGATCCCACAGGTTGGAGACTTTCAGCACCTGCCCTGGAAAAAGCTGTTACACATCTCCTCACCACACATCTCCTCTCCTGTTATGAAGCGCACAACCTGTTGGTAAATGTAAATAATAGTGAAGAGATAACAAAACAGAACGCTCCTTCTGCACATATCCCCCTCTCCTCTTATCAGGAGATCAGGAGATCAGGTCACAGATTGAGCGCATCCCTTCCATCGCTCCTGTTCAAAGAGCAGCCTTGATCGCTCGCATTGATCTGGCGCCACAAACCCTCACGCTCACATTAGATCAAATAGCTCTTGCCTCTTATCTCCAGATTGATCAGAACCTTCTCAATCTGGACATCTTGACCCTGATTGCCCCCTTGCAGATCAAGCGCAGAGGGATCGAGCAGGTTCTACTGCTGGGGCAAAGAGCATCACAACCTGATCCGGTTCTGCTCAGGAACCTCACTCTTGCTCATCAGTGTCTCGCACGGATCAAGGAGAGAGAGGCTGGCTTCCATTGCCGCCTCCCATGCTGTAACCCCACGCTATCTCAGCAAGCGTATAGCACTCGCCCTCTTGTCTACCGTTATACAAAAACATATCCTTAAAGACACACAGCCCCCTGATCTGACCCTGGCTGCTTTGCTCAATATTGCCAAAAGCAGTTCATGGAATACTCAGGAAAACCTCTTTGTGCAATAAAGTTCTGCAAAACATCTCTTCGCTGTTATTCCCTGTTCCTGCTCACGTAATTCCCTGTTCTTCAAACTACACTTCCCTGTTCGCGCACTTTAAAGTCCCTGTTAAAATAATAACAGGGAATTGCGTTTTATGACCGACAAAACACGCAGAAAAGCGCCATCTCCAGCTTGATCTGCCAGAGTAAAAATGGCCAAAAATGACTTACAAGCATCCTTTTTGGAAAAAATTCCCTGTTAATTCCCTGTTATCACTTTCTGCCCACAAAAAGAGATCATCCTCCGCATCTGTAAAAGCACGCAGAATCAATATTGTTCAATATGTAAAAAAGGGAAAAGAAAGAAACAGAAAATCCGCACAAACAGGCGAAGCGAACCTCAAAAATACCCCATCAGAAACACTCGCCCTTTATCAGCGATAATCACCCGCCAAAGCGTCTCTCCACGCTCCATATCCGTCAGAACGTCCGCACACAGCCGCCATCCAACAGCAAACACATAATCTTCCATCATTCTCACGGGGTCGCTGGCGGAGAGAGTGGGATTCGAACCCACGGTACGCCTAAACGCACAACGGTTTTCGAGACCGCCCCGTTCGACCACTCCGGCATCTCTCCCCTTAATCGTGTTTTTATAGGGATAGTTTAATAAAAACGCAATGTCATGCCCCTATGGAAAGAAAATTATGTTGCAGTTTCTCCAAATAAGTCTAGAAATATCACGCGTTTACCTATATATGCATGAAATGCTGAGCAGAATGAGAGACCAGCTATCTGTTTGATCATAATAATTAAAAAGCAATTATAGGCCTTTTCTGTGCTGTAAATGGCAGCATAGGCTTATGAATTGGAAAGAGAGTTAGAATGTTTGCTGTTATCCGCACCGGGGGAAAACAATATCGTATTTCTCCTAACGATGTTATTAAAATTGAGAAACTTCCTGGCGAATCTGGTTCTACCATTACTTTTGACGAAGTTTTGGCTGTTGGGGGAGAAAGCAATATGAAAGTTGGGGCTCCCCTGGTTAATGGAGCTACAGTTTCAGGCACAATTATCGCCCAAGATCGTCTTGATACAGTTATTATTTTCAAAAAACGCCGCAGGCAGAATAGCCGCCGTAAAAATGGCCATCGTCAACCTATTACCGTAGTGCGGATCACAAATATTAACGCAGCCTAAAAACAGGCTGCCCACAGCAGGGCTTAGTCCCTGTTTGAGAAATAAGGAGCATATACATGGCACATAAAAAAGCTGGCGGGTCATCCCGCAATGGGCGCGATACAGAAGGCCGTCGCCTTGGCGTTAAGAAGTTTGGTGGGGAAAAGGTTATTGCCGGCAATATCATTATTCGCCAACGAGGGACAAAATGGAAACCTGGCCACAATGTTGGGTTAGGACGTGACCATACCATTTACGCCTTAGTTGATGGCAATGTCAGTTTTGAAACCCATAAGGAAGGGCGTGTGCATGTTTCTGTAACCCCCTTCGCTGCTGCTGCCGAGTAAAAGTTCACACTTGGTTTAAACTTGGCATTATTGCCGTTTCTCTCAAACTCAAAAAAAGTTAGTTTTTGAAACTTGAGAGAGCCATTGATATTAAGGCCAATCCTTATATTCTAGGGTTGGCCTTTTTGTTCTCCTTTAGGTAAGTCTACACATGAAATTCCTTGATCAAGCAAAGATCTACGTAAAATCCGGAGATGGAGGAGATGGCGTTGTAGCCTTTCGCCGCGAAAAATTTATTGAATTTGGCGGCCCAGATGGTGGGGATGGTGGCAAAGGGGGTGATATTGTTTTTAAAGCTGTGGATAACCTAAATACCCTTATTGATTTTCGTTATACGCAGCATTTTCGTGCCAAAAAAGGGGGGAACGGGGCAGGAGCTAACAAAACTGGCGCTGGAGCGGCACCCGTTATTATCAAGGTTCCTGTGGGAACCCAAATTTTTGATGAAGACAAAACAACGCTTCTTGCTGATATGGACAAAGCAGGCAAAACCCTTACCCTCTGCCGTGGTGGAGATGGTGGCTTTGGGAATAGCCGTTTTAAAAGTAGCACAAATCGCGCCCCGCGGCGGGCAGATAAAGGCTGGCCAGGTGAAGAGCGCTGGGTGTGGTTACGCCTTAAACTGATTGCTGATATTGGCCTTGTTGGTCTTCCTAATGCGGGAAAATCCACGTTCCTTTCGGTGGTTTCAGCCGCACGACCCAAAATTGCAGACTACCCTTTTACCACCCTCTACCCACAGCTCGGCGTTGTTCACCTCTCCCAGACTGAAGAATTCGTGGTGGCTGATATCCCAGGCCTGATTGAAGGGGCCCATGAAGGATCTGGCTTAGGTGATCGCTTCCTTGGTCATGTAGAGCGCTGTTCGGCCTTGCTCCATCTCATAGATATTACACAAGAGGATATCCTGGCTGCCTGGCACACCATTCGGGCTGAACTGCAAGCTTACGACCCAAAACTCGCAGCCAAGCTAGAGATTATAGCCCTCAATAAAGTTGATATCCTCACAGAGGAAGAGATAAGCCAAAAAATAGAATCCTTACAACAGGTTACATCTGCTTCTATTTTTCCGATCTCTGCAGCAAGCCAGAAGGGCCTTACCCCCCTATTGCGTGCTCTTCAAAAAATCGTTAACGATACCCCTTAATCAGATAACCCTTTCGTATTTTATTCTTGCCCTTTTACCCTTTTGGGTATTTTTACAAAATCGTCCACTGTCCTTCAAGGGCCTCTCTTCACAGTCTTTCTTATAGTCCTTTCCTTACCTTGATGTTCCCATTGTTTTTTCTTAAAATCGTGAGTTCCTTATGACGGCTCCCCTTTCCCTTTCTCATGCCAAAAAAATTGTGATCAAGGTTGGCAGCGCACTCGTTGTGAACACGCAAACAGGCCGCCTCCAAAAGGAATGGATGCAATCTCTGGCTGAAGACATCGCTCTTCTTTCCCGTAGGGGGGTACATATCATCCTGGTCTCATCGGGCGCCATTGCCTTAGCCCGAACACAGCTTAATCTAAAAAATGGCCCACTAAGGCTAGATGAAAAACAGGCCGCTGCCTCTATTGGGCAGATTGGCTTAGCCCAAGGGTGGAGCAAGGCGCTCGCCCCCTTTAACCTTACTGCTGGCCAACTCCTGCTAACGCTTGAAGATACAGAGGCCAGAAACCGCTACCTCAATGCCCGTAATACTCTCAACATGCTCCATAAATTAGGGTGTGTACCCATTATTAACGAAAACGACGCCACAGCGACCACTGAAATCCGATTTGGCGATAACGATCGACTGGCGGCCAAGGTTGCTGTTATGACCGATGCAGACCAGCTTATTATCCTTTCCGACATTGATGGACTCTACACAGCAAACCCCGATAAGGACCCGTCTGCCCAACATATTCCTCTTATTCCTACCATTACAGAGGATATAGAAGCCATGGCTGGTGAACCCACCAATATTTTCTCCTCTGGTGGCATGAAAACCAAAATTATTGCTGCAAAAATAGCCACCCATGCAGGCTGTGCTGTAGCCATTGCCAAAGGCACCCTTATGCGTCCCTTACACCATCTTATTGAGGGTAATGGTCGCTGCAGCTGGTTCCTGCCTCAACAAGATAGGATCTCAGCGCGTAAAAACTGGATTGCCAGCAGCCTTAAAAGCAATGGAGAATTGGTCATTGACCAAGGGGCTGTTCAAGCCCTTCTTGCAGGGCATTCTCTACTGCCCGCTGGTATTGTCTCCATGAACGGTTATTTCTCACAAGGCGACCTTGTTGTTGTTAAAGACTCGCATAACCGCCTTATAGCCAAAGGTCTCATCTCCTATGATGCTGATGATGCTCAAAAAATAATGGGCCATCATACCCATGAGATAGAACAGCTTTTAGGATGGCTAGGGCGAGAAGAAATGATCCATAGAGATAACCTTGTGCTCCTCTGCTAGGGCAGGCTCTTCTAAAACCTTATTTTCAGAAGAACTGATTTTCCGTAGAAAGAATTTTATGAAGAAGGCGGCCAGCGCAAACCGGGTTCCCTACGTTCCTGTCTGGCATGATCTCTCTTGTGAGAGGCATCCCCAAAACCTGGCTCCCGACCTCTTGGGGGGGAGAATATGGCATCTTTTTCGTCCCTTTGTTCCTCACCTTGGAAAGGATTGGGGGAAAGCTGTGGTTCAACCCGTTGAGATACCGATGAAGAACCCCCATCTGGAAAAGAATGCCCCGTACTTTTCCATGCAAAATATCCCTCCCGCTTTGGAGATTGATTGGCCCCACCCCTTCCCGGAGACCTTAAAGGTACCTCCTGAGGAAGATGATCCCTCTCCCTAAAAGAAGACATTCTGGCTTTACCCTCTAGAGTTTCCTCGGCACGACCGAGGACATAAAATTTTTCCTCAGAATGGGCTTTATGGGGAAAAGAAGTGGATGACGGTATCTCCCTATAACCTGACTTATAAATGCTCTCCTTTGAATAGGAGGCCTCTTCCTTAGATCTTTGTCTGGTTGCATTTTTATCTTCCGACCATAGAGGATTTTTCTGCGACGAGGCTCTGTCAGGCACGACGGAACGTCCTTCTTCAGAGGCTGTATAGGGAGAACGCGGCTGATAAGCATCGGTGCTGTTAAGCACAGAGGGCGTTAAACCATTTTCAGCCTGAGGCGTAAAAATCTCTTCACGCTGAAGGGGAGAATGGCCTTGGGGATTGGACTGCGGGTCGGGGTTCTTGGGGCTGCCTTCCTGCGATTGGTAGGAAGTCCTCGTAAGAGGCTGTGGGTCAAAAATTTCCTCATCAGAGACTATCCTCCTTAATGAGGGAGTTGCCCCTTCTGTGCCTCGCTGAGGTAGGCGGGAAGCGATCACCCGCAAAGCAGTCTGAACATCTTCAAGCTGGGCTTCGATATAATGCAAGCGGGATTTTAAGCCAAAAACGGCAAATGGCATTAATAATACGGCGCATAATAAAAGGCTTACCCCTCCTATAAGGCTGACTTGCGCCCAATAAGGTAACCAAGCTGGAAAAAAAGCCTGCATTCAACCCCCCACTCATACCCTGTTTTGCCCATTTTTTGCATTTCCATAGACCAATTTTCTCTCTGCCTTCACAAGGGAGAAAATTTTTCAGAAATTTATTATTCAGGATCCCCTGCCCATAAGCACCTGCTCCCTTCTCTTCACTACATTCCTAAGGCCCTGCGGTAGATATCCAAAAGCGTTTCTTGTTCTTCCACCTCGGCAGGCTCTTGTTTACGAATTTTTAAAATCGTGCGAAGAACCTTTACGTCAAAACCAGCAGACTTAGCCTCGATAAAAATATCCTTGATATCACCACTTAAGGCCTTGCGCTCTTCTTCCAAGCGCTCAACCCGTTCTATAATGGAGCGTAACCTATCGGCAGCTATACCACCAACATCACTTTTTTTCTCCATTGTAAAACTTTCAGAATCCATAATCTTTTTCCTCTTTTTATTGAGAATACCCCCATAATAACCTCATAGGGCGTAATCCATCTATAAAACCAAACCTAGAACCCTCACTCGAATCTTCAGGGAAGAAGGGCTCCCTCGTCTGTACCACTCATCGCTTAGCGTGGCACTATCTCTCTACGGCGCTATGGTCAATACCAAAGTGCCATATTCAAGAAAGTTAATCCTTCGTTACATCACCCTTCAAAAAGACTCTTTATCATGCTATAGGGTGAAAAAGGATATATTATTTGGTTGTCTATTCTCTATATTCTATCTTTTTAGACAATAATGGCAAAATTTATATTAAAAATTCCCTTTTTTATGAGCCTGGAGTTTTCCTAATGTCTCCCATTTCATCAACCTCCCAGGTTGAACCCTTTGACTATGTCATCTTCGGTGCCACTGGCGATCTGACCATGCGCAAGCTTATTCCTGCCATTTATCACCGTTTCCGTGAAGGGCAGATCCCCGATAACTTTCGCTTTATCGGCACAGCCCGCTCCCAGCTCACCCATGAAGAATACCGTGAACGGGCTAGCAAGGCCTTAAGTGACTTTGTGAACCGCACCTATTACGATGCCAAGGTGGCAGCCAAATTTATTGAACATATTTTTTACGCCAGCCTCAATGGCGCTGAGGAAAGCGGCAGCTGGCAAAACCTGCTGGACCTTTTTACCCCAAAGGATGCCGAAAAGGTTCGCGTTTTCTACCTCGCAACCTCTCCCAACCTGTTTGGGCAGATCTGTGCTAACCTTTCCAAGTATAAGCTGGTTACAGACAACACCCGCGTTGTTTTAGAAAAACCCATTGGGTATGATCTACAAACCGCCAATGAGATTAACGAAAGTGTAGGGAAATACTTTAAGGAAGATGCGATTTTCCGTATCGATCATTACCTGGGCAAGGAAACAGTACAGGACCTTTTGGGGCTTCGGTTTGCAAACCCCTTTATGGAGAATGTCTGGTCTGCTGAAAATATTGATTATATCCAGATTACTGCTGCTGAAACAGTTGGGGTAGAAGGCCGAGGCCCTTATTACGACAAATCTGGTGCCATGCGTGATATGATTCAAAACCACCTATTGCAGGTTATGTGCATGGTGGCCATGGAAAAGCCAGCCTCTTTAAATGCCAACGACCTGAGAAATGAAAAACTGAAGATCCTGAATGCCCTTGTCCCTATAACCGGGCAAAAGGTTGCTGAAAATACCGTACGTGCTCAATATCAGAGGGGTTTTCTTGAAGAAACTACGGCACGAAGCTACCTTGAAGATCTGGGGGAAAACCAAACCAGCCAAACTGAAACCTACGTTACCGTAAAAGCTGAAATTGATACACCCCGCTGGAAAGGAGTACCTTTTTACATTCGAACAGGAAAAAGGCTCCATAAAAAGGTTAGTGAAATTGTTATCCAGTTTAAAGAATCCTCCACCACCTTGTTTCCTTCCAAACCCGGGCCAGATCGGCTGATTATTCGCCTACAACCCAACGAAGGACTCACCCTTTCCATTATGGCCAAGGACCCCACCTCTGATGAAGTAGCCCTGCGCAGGGCTAATCTGGATGTCTCCTTTACCCAGGAATTCAACATCCGCTATCCAGATGCCTACGAGCGCCTTATGCTGGATGCTGTACGGGGCAATCCTATCTTGTTTATCAGAAGGGATGAGGTAGAAGCCGCATGGAAATGGGTTGAGCCTATTCTTGATGGATGGAGCAAAAACATTACGCCGCTTGCTGTCTATTCTGCAGGCTCTTGGGGGCCAGAAGAAGCCAAAATCATGTTAGCAAAAAATGGCCATATCTGGCATGAGGACATGCGTTAGCCTTGTCTTCTCCTGTTAAACGCTCCTTTTCGCTTAAGCGCCGTATTATAAGAAGGGTTCTCGTAACCCTTCCTATACCGCTTCTTATTATAGCCTTACAATATACTGGCACTCTTGATCGGTTAGCCGATCGGGTCTCGACCACTCACATGAACTGGCTTGATAATTTCCAGATTGGGGAACATATTCGTAATGTGATCGTTGAGAAAGGGCTTACCCAATCAAAACGGGAATGTCTTCTGCTTTCTTTCAACGGAAATGATCCGTCAGAAGCAACACGGGTTAAAATTATAGAAAAAAATTCACCCACATGTGGTGGCCAGCCCAATACACCGTTGCATTTCTTTACCGTAAAAATAGACAAACTCCATAAGACTCTTATGACAGATCAAGGCAACCCTGGGGTCTTTCGACCCTTGGAATAACCATTCCAGACCTGATAATCTAAAATAACCTTAAAGATATCTTTTGACGCCCTTCATAGAAGATAATATTCTACACGAATAATATCTTACACTGTAAATTTACCGAGAGATGATTTTTCAAATATCTCTTCTTTGTAGCGTCCATCCAAATCCCATTTATAAAAGCAATGGTTAATGATGCCCGCCAGTAAAGAGCCTCCCGCCCAAGCGGGTAACCACCCCACAAGAGAGGACCCCTCACCCCCCTTATCGGATGAGGAATGGGCCCCTAGGCGTAATTTTCTTACCCTGTTAACCTGTGCATCAGCCCTTACGGGAGCTGCAGCCCTGAGCTGGCCTTTTTTAAAAAGCCTTTCTCCTGCTGAAACGGTCGAGAGTGAGACCTTAGATGTTGACCTTTCCACCCTTCGAGAAACCGAATCAAAAACTGTTATTTGGACAGGAAAGCCTGTTTTTATTGTCAAACGTAGCCCGGCAGACTTAGCCACCCTTCAATTGTCATCTCATATCGCCAAACTTCGGGACCCAGATAGCCTAAAAAACCAGCAACCCAGTTATGCCCGTAACTGGCATCGCTCCCTACGGCCAGAAATTGGCGTTATGGTGGGAATCTGTACACATCTAGGCTGCATTCCCTCTTTTCAACCCTCTACACCTACAGGGCAGGATAAAATGGAAAATGCCCAATATCATTGCGCCTGTCACGGCTCTTTTTATGATAGTGCTGGCCGTGTCTTTAAAGATGTACCCGCCCCTTTAAACTTACCTATTCCCCCCCATCATTTCCTTAAACCTCACCTTTTACGCCTAGGTGCAAACCCCCCTGGACAGGATTTTGACTTCAACACCATCGAACAATTATAAAATTGTTTATGCGTACCTCTCTTTCCTCCATATTTACGGATGATCTGCTGCTTCCAAAAGGTTTCTTACTGTTTGACCAGCATAAGAGAGGGCCTTTTTGGCTTTCGGCATGAAGACATAAAAATTCAGAAAACCATGGATTGTTCCCCCATAGCAGCGATACCAGACTTTAACACCCGCTTTATGCAGAGCAGCGGCATAATAGCGCCCTTCATCATAAAGCGGATCAAACTGAGCCGTAATGATAATAGCCGGAGCCAAGCCAGAAAAATCTGTGTGCAGTAAAGGAGCAAAATCAACGTTCTCAAAGCAGCTTTCCTCTGTGAGATACATCTTGCCATACCACTCCATTAACCGTTTGGTGAGCATATAATTTTCTGCATATTGAAAGCGCGAGGGAAGTGCATATGCTCCCGAAAGGGTTGGGTAAAATAAAAGCTGCCCCGCAAGCTGGTCGCTCTTCGCATGGCGGGCTTTAAAGGCAATAACGGCTGCCAAGTTAGCCCCTGCACTATCGCCAGCCACAACAACCTTTTGGTTTGGAAAACGCTGCTGGAGTACGTGGCACAACCATACCCACACCTGTTCTGCATCTTCTACAGCGGCCGGAAAGGGATGCTCTGGAGCAAGCCTATAGTCAACAGATAACACAGCAGCATGACTGCTCAGGGCCAGACGGCAACAAATCCCATGGTAGGCATTCAATCCCCCATGGACAAACCCACCCCCATGAAAAAAAAGAATAACCCCTCTAACTTTCCCATAGGGGATATATAACCGTGCCGGTCGTTTATCAACAGCACCAGCAACATGTAAAGAAACCACGCGCCGTATCTGCATTTGTGAGAATTTTTGTGGAAAACTTGGGGTATCCATAACTTTGCGCAAGGCTAATAAATCCACCCCATATTGAAACCTAGCCTGGCTGTTACGCGCTCCTTTTCCAGATGACTTTGATGGCTTTAAAGCGAAAACGCCCGTAATTTTCCTAAAAAATCTGAAGGCGATTGTTAAGTTTTTTCTTATCCTGACCGAGGTCTTTAAAGCCAATAAAAGCAGACGAGTTCTGAAATCGGGTTTGGCATACATATCCGGCTTTCCCTTTATAAGTCTGGCTAAAGTGATCATCCTTGGTCAAGTCAGTAGCGCAGCGATCCAAAAAACTAAAAAAATCATAGGAGACCTGACTTTGGGCCTCGCGGTCATTTCCTTTAGCTTTTTTCTGTAAAGCTGGCAGGCGTTTTTCTAAACTGTCAAGATCGGCCAGCATCAATTCTGTCTCAATGGTTTCTGCATCTCTTACAGGATCAACAGAACCTTCCACATGGGTAATATCACCATCCTCAAAGCAGCGCAAAACAATGACTTCATTCCTACAAGAGAGAGAAAGTATATTTTGTTTATTCTGGCATTTTCTGCTTGACGATCCTTCCCAGTTGATTATTTTACACCAACCAGATAGCCAGACGGCCGCCCTTTTGCCTTGTAAGTAAAGGGGAGGAAAGTCCGGGCTCCACAGAAAAACGGTGCCGGTTAACGGCCGGCAAGGGCAACCTTAGGGAAAGTGCCACAGAAAACAAACCGCCCAGCTTTAAGCCAAGGTTTAACACTGGGTAAGGGTGAAACGGGGTGGTAAAAGCACACCGCATATATGGTAACATATATGGCAGGGCAAACCCCACCGGGAGCAAAACCAAATAGGAATGGCTGTATTTTTACAGGTTATATACGGTTTTTCTGCCGTACCATTCGGGTTGGTTGCTTGAGGTAGGCTGCAAGGTCTATCCCAGATGAATGGCCGTCCTAAACTCTAGTTTTAGACAGAACCCGGCTTATCGGCTATCTGGTATAATAAAATCTTCTAAAAACAATAAGATAAACGCATTTTATACTCTTTAGGCCTTGTGATTTTCCCTAAATTCCATCTTTATTATGAAAGAATATTTAACAATAGGTCTTTTTTTATAAAGAATTAATCCTTTTTGTGAAAATTGAGGAATTTTGTAAAAAAAACAATAAATTAGCACCAATAAAATTGTTTTATTTTTTTTTAAGCCCTATAATGCAACTAATGTAAGGTTTGCATATCATGGTAGGTAGTGTGTCTATAAAAGTCAGCAAAAATAGGCCTGATTATTCCCAACAAGCTTCCCTACCGGCAAATGGCCATATTCCTGTCATGCTGGAGGAGGCCGTTGCTTTATTGTCGCCACAAAACGATGAGATATACGTCGATGCGACTTTCGGAGGCGGTGGGTACTGTTGTGCTATGCTTGAAAAGGCCAACTGTTCCGTTTATGCCATCGACAGGGACCCAGATGCCATCCAAAGAGGCTACCGATTGGCAGAGCGCTTTACCGATCCCGCAGGGCATTCCCGCCTTCATATGCTGGAAGGCTCTTTTGGAAACATGAAACACCTTCTCCACAAACAAGAGGTAACACAGATCAACGGTGTTATTATGGATTTGGGGCTTTCCTCTTACCAGTTAGATGATAGCCAACGGGGCTTTTCGTTTCGTTCTGATGGCCCTCTTGATATGCGGATGGAAAAAAAGGGGCCAACAGCAGCAGATGTCATTAATCATACTCCTGAAAAAGAGCTGGCTGATATTATTTTTTACTATGGGGAGGAGCGCTTCTCCCGCCGTATTGCCAAGGCGATCATAAAATATCGCACAGAAAAAGGCCCCTTTAAAACCACATTGCAATTTGCCGAACTGATCCGCTCAGTTGTGCCCCCTGATCGAAGCGGTATTGACCCTGCCACTCGAACTTTCCAGGCCATACGTATTTCTGTAAATGATGAACTGGCCCAAATAGAGCAAGCCGTACAACAAGCCCTTGAGCTTCTTCGACCAGAAGGTCGCTTGGTGGTTGTCTCCTTTCACTCCTTGGAAGACCGTATCGTTAAAAAAATCATGTATGCGGCAGCCGGCCGTACAGCCCAGCCCTCGCGCTATGATCCCGCCAGCACATTGCCTAACCCTGCACCGAATATAGCCTTTGAGTTGCTAACCCATAAAGCTGTACGCCCTACCCAAGAGGAATGCCTTCATAACCTCAGAGCCCGTAGTGCACGTCTTAGGGCTTTGCGCCGACTTCCTGTCTTACTGTAATTTTCAGGTCACTGTATCATGATTCGTCCCTTTACCATTCTGTGTGTTCTTTGCTCTGGGTTTTCAGGATTGTTCTTATATTCCAAAAAACACCAAACAACCGTGCTCAACCAGCAAATCGCCAGTATTGTGCATGACACACAGCGTATTCATGATCAAACCTCCATGCTTAAAACAGAATGGTCTTTGTTAAATCAGCCTGATAGGCTCAAAACCCTTTCGGCCAAAATTCTTCCCTCACTCGCAAGCATGCGCCCCGACCAGTTTGTTCAGCTTGCTTCTCTCTCCAGTCGTCTTCCTTCTCCTATTACCAAACCTCTCATCAACCCAAGAGAAGATCTTGGCCGCTCTGTTGCAGCTGATCATGATCAGGCCACACCAGAAACAAAGAAAGAAACAGAAATACCTGATTCTTCTGAGAAAACGCTTTCAACTGAGGAAAAGGTAGGTAAAAAAGACCTTTCAAAGGAGAAAGCGCCTACGGAGAAGGAAAGTAAAAAGCCTGTGCTGGAAACGGCACGAAAATCTGAAAGTCCTACGAATAATTCCAACATTGCCAGCAAAGCAAAACCCCAGGCAGAACCTGCTCTTTCAAGCGTAGCCAAAACAACCAATGCCCTAAAGGACAAGAAGAAGACACGCCCGAAGAAAATAGAAGAGCACAAAGAGCCAATGGCGGAAGAAGATATTGCTGAATCCCCCTTAGATAAATTGCCTCCTCTCGCCAGTATTAATAAAACCAGTATTAATAAAAATGGTAGTCTACCCCGTCACGGAGGAGAAAGAAAAAATATCTCTGCTATGGCTGCCAACCACCATCCTCGTCCTGCCGTAACCGATGAGATAGAAGAAAATGAGGCTCAGGCAAGCCCAAAACCTGTCAAACATAAACATTCCACCCGGCCAAAATATGATGATACCCTCTCACTTGGGCAAGCTCTTGCTCAAAATAGCGAAAAACCCCACCCTATTGCCATTAAGGCGGCCGCTAACATTTCCCGCCTCCATACGCCCAGCAGCCATTCAACCCTCGCTTCCAAAAACGTAAATGCGAGCGGCAGCCGCACGGCAAATAGTTCTCGCACATCAAGTAATAATGCCTCCGTATTAGGCATTTCATCTCAATCTGCTCTTCCGCCCCCTACACCCTTTCGTGATGAATAACTCTTCTCTCTTCTCATAATAATGCAGGAAACACCTCACCCCTCCTCCGCTCGGCTACGCAAAACGAGCAAGAGCCAAATGGAAGTCAGCATTACAGGGCATGACCTTAAACATCGTGCCTTAATGGATAAAATGCGTGGTCGGCTTTTGGTCTTATCCCTGGGGTTTTTTGGTCTGTTTTTTGCCATCAGCATGAAGCTTGCCATTGCCACCGTATTTTTACCCCTTGCCCCAGAAAAAAGACAAATTGCCCCCCAGGTTCCCCCCATTCCAGAAAGCGACCCCAAAGGTAAACTCTCCGGTGATTTTGCCTCTCCTCAGGTCAAAAGGGCCTCTATCCTCGATCGCAATGGGCAGATTTTGGCTATTTCCCTTCCCGTAGCCCAAGTTTATGCCAATCCCCAAGAACTTATTGACCCGCAGGAAATTGCCTTAAAGCTTCAAAAAATCCTTCCGAATTTGGATATAGAAAAAACTGTCAAAAGGTTATCTTCCAACAAAAAATTCGTCTATATCGCTCGCGATATTACCCCTGCACAGGAAATTGCCATTAATGATCTTGGCATACCAGGTATTTATTTTGAGGCAGGAGAACGCCGCCACTACCCCTTGGGCACCATTGCTGCACACATTCTCGGCACTGTTGACATTGATGACCAGGGCGTTGCTGGCATTGAACGCTTCTTTAATGCCCGGCTCAACTCCGACCATAACCCCTTGCGGCTTTCCATTGATGTCAGAGTGCAAACCGTCGTAAGAAATGAGCTATTTGCTGCTAAAGAACTTTTTAAAGCCATTGGGGCCAGCGCCATTGTAATGGATGTGAACACCGGGGAAATCATTAGTATGGTTAGTTTACCAGACTACGATGCCAACGATTTCAACCATGCCACACCCGATTCCCGTTTTAATCGCGCCACTACGGGCCTTTATGAGCCTGGTTCTACCTTTAAACTTCAAACCGCTGCTATGGCCTTGCAACTCGGTGTAGCCCATATTTGGGATAAATTTTCAACTATCCCCATTCATGTCGGACGCTTTACCATTTCTGACTTAAAAGTTGATCACTTTGCTCCCTGGCTCTCCTTGCCAGAAGTTATGGCCTATTCCTCTAACCCCGCAGCTGCCCATATTGCCCTAGATGTTGGGGCAGAACGCCAAAGGGCATGGTTAAAAACGCTTGGCTTTTTTGATCGTGTTCCTATTGAACTTCCTGAAACAGCACGCCCCCTCATTCCTTCCAAGAGCCGATGGGGTATCTCTACCGTTATGACAGTTGGCTTTGGCCACGGTGTCGCTGAACCTCCCTTAGCCATTGTCCGGGGAACAGCTGCAACCGTAAATGGGGGATTCCTTGTTAAACCTACCTTGATCTCTAAGGAAAGTGCATTTACTTCTCCCAATACATATCATCCTGAGATTTCAACAGTAGAAAATCCATCTACAGACACTCTAACAGCCAACACCCAAATCGCTTCTTTGAGCCCCCCTGCTCATGAAGGTTCAACCCGCTTACCACAAACAAGCCTTACAGAAGAAACGCCCGATAAAATGCGGGTTATTTCTGAGGAAAACTCTAAATATCTCCGGCAAATCCTTCGCCTGGTCGTCACCAAGGGGATTGGTAAATCCGCAGAATCTCCAGGGTATTTCGTTGGTGGAAAAACAGGAACAGCCGAAAAAATTGGCCCCCATGGCGGGTATCTCAAACATGTTAATATCTCGGCCTTTACAGGGGTTTTCCCCATGAATGCTCCCCGCTATACTGTTTATGTCATGCTTGACAGCCCTAAGCCTACCCCTGCTACCCACGGTTGGACAACAGCGGGATGGAATGCTGCCCCCACTGTATCGAAGATTGTTTCACGAATTGGGCCTATATTGGGTATGTTCCCCAACACCAAAAACCCCGCAGCGGTCGATGCTGCTTTGGCAATGCCTTTGCGCCCTCCTGTGCCAAAAGGAATAAGGGCCCTTGGGCCTGGTAACGATCCGGGAGATCCAAGAAATGCCAAGAGAAGTTTAAAAAATGAAAAGCGTAAGCCGCATTCTTCCAAACCAGAGCCCAAAGAGGCTATGGGAAAGAAAGAACAGCCAACCCCACGCACCCTTTCCCAACAGCTACTCTCTCGCCATAATATCTCTTACCAAAAACCCCCCGACGATTAAAGCAGCTGCTTGAAAAACCCCTCACAAAGGGTGGCCTGCCCATTATTGTGCTCTTTTTATATTTTATAAAACCCAAGCTTTGGCCCAACGCCCATGGATCTTTACCACCTTTTTTCTCATGTCCCTTTACCGCTTGGTACACCCCATGTTGATATCACTGATGTCGATATCACCGGCATAACGTCCAACAGCAACGATGTACAACCTGGGTTCCTGTTTGTTGCTCTTAAAGGCACAAAACAAGATGGCCACACATATATTCCCAAGGCTATCCAAGCTGGCGCAGCTGCCATTTTAGCAGAGGAGGGCACAAAACTTCCCTCTGGGGCCAAAACCTTACTCATTACTACCAACCACACGGCCTCTACCCTAGCCAAACTGGCTATGACCTTCTACGGCAGGCACATCCCTTCTACCATCGTAGGGATTACGGGCACCAATGGCAAAACAAGCACGGCAACCTTCTTACAACAACTCTGGACGCAAGAAAAAAAACATGCTGTAAGCCTTGGCACCTTAGGTCTTGGTGGCCTTACTTCTGCCCCAGATTTCGGCCCAATCCTTACTACTCCAGACAGTGTAACCCTTGCCAAAATCCTGGCTTATCTGGGCGAGCATTCCATCACCCATCTCGCTATGGAGGCCTCCTCTCATGGGTTAGCTCAACACAGGCTGGATGGCCTTACCTTTAAAACTGTGGGCTTTACCAATCTTACACGCGATCATCTGGACTATCACCCAACCGTGGAAGATTATCTGAATGCCAAGCTAAGCTTGCTCGAACACCTAGAAGTTGGTGGCCCCGTCATAGCAAATGCCGATATGGAGACCTCTATATTAGAGCGCATTACCCAAAAAGCTCACTCGCTTAATCTACCCCTTCACACGGTGGGATTTAAAGGGGAGATGATTAAGCTTCTCAATGTTAGGCCGTTACCCCAGGGGCAGGCGGTTCACTTGCGCGCTAACGGGCAAACCCATCAATTTATCACACCGCTTGTAGGACATTTCCAACTCCAAAACATGATCATGGCTGCCGCCTTAAGTAGCGCTGTTGAAACCAACACACCTATTCCCATAGCGCTTTTAGCCCATCTCCAGGGAGTGAAGGGGCGGATGGAACTCGCAGCAACACTGCCGAACCAAGCCGCTGTTTATGTTGATTATGCCCATACCCCCGATGCGCTTATGCGGCTCCTACAAGCCTTAAGACCCCATACAGCGGGACAATTGATTGTCGTTTTTGGCGCAGGCGGTGATCGCGATGCCGGTAAGCGCCCATTAATGGGGGAAATTGCTCATAAATTTGCCAATAAAGTGATTGTTACTGACGATAACCCCCGCTCAGAGGATCCCGCTCGGATCCGTAAGGAAATATTAGCGGCTGCACCGGATGGTATAGAAATAGCAGACCGTAAAAAAGCCATAGAAATAGGATTATCCCTTTTGAAATCTGGAGATATCCTGGTTGTGGCAGGCAAGGGCCATGAAGAAGGGCAGATTATCTCTGGCCAAGTTTACCCATTTAACGATGTTAAAGCCATACAATCACTAATAGGATCTCCATGACCATATTATGGACAGAAGAAGCCCTATGCCAGGCCACGGGGGGGGTCTTTCATAACAACACCTCCCCTTGTCCGCCTATTACAGGCGTATCTATTGACACACGCACCCTTGCCAAGGGAGACATGTTTGTTGCCCTAAAAGGCGAAAACCAGGATGGCCATGCTCACCTGGAAGAGGCCTTTGCCAAGGGTGCAAGTTGCGCCATGGTAGCACATGACTCCAGAGCTCATGGCTTCGGATCGTTAACCCCCCAATACCCCGCATTGGTGGTTGATGATCCTTTCAAGGGGCTTCAAAAACTTGCCTTTGCTGCCCGCAAACGTTTTAAAGGTACAATGCTGGCTGTAACGGGAAGTGTCGGGAAAACAACAACCAAGAATATGCTTCAGGCGGCTTTTTCTGCCTATGGGGTTTCCCATGCCGCTGATGCCTCTTACAACAACCATATCGGTGTTCCTCTAACCTTGGCACGCCTACCTGCTGAAGCTCAATTTGCCATATGCGAAATAGGCATGAATCATCAGGGGGAGGTCCTTCCTCTGGCACAGATGGTACAACCTGACCTTGCCATCATCACCACTATTGCCTCAGCCCATATCGGCCATATGGGCAATATGGAAGCAATTGCCCAGGAAAAAGCCTCTCTCCTACAGGCTCTTCATTCCAAGGGGGCTGCCTTTGTCCCATTCTTACCGCATTTTTTCCCTGTATTTAAAGCCTCCCTGCCCTCGGCAGATGTCAAGTTTTACACTACTGATCTTTCTAACCCCTCAGCTAACCTTTATGCCACTGACCTCATTTTAGAGGATTCTGGTTCCCAATTCATTGCCCACCTCCCGAAAGATCGCCCAGAATCTTTCCAAGAGCCCTCCCCTAGCCATCACCTTGAGCATGATCCTCAACATTCTGGGGAGCAAAATATCTCTGTTACACTCTCTTCTGGTGGAAAGCACCTTATCTATAGTGCACTGATAACCTTAGGAGCTTTATGGCACTGTGGCCTTCCCCTACGAAAAGGATGCGAAGCGATTGCCCAATTTCAGCCCGGAAAAGGAAGAGGCGGTCTCTATAACCTCAATAACGGAGACCTCTTGTTGATAGATGAAAGTTATAACGCCTCTGCTCTCTCTATTCGCAATAGTTTATCAACCCTGGGGCTCTATAAAAACCGCCGCCATATTGCCATTTTAGGAGATATTCGTGAGCTTGGGCCTTTTTCACAGTCAGAACATGAAAGCCTGGCCCCCGACGTTATGGCTAATGCTGATCTTGTTTTTTGTGCGGGTCCAGAAATGAAACATCTTTATAATAAACTCCCCTTTTCCCTGCAAGGGGGCTGGCAAGCCAGTGCACAAACCCTTATCGACGATATTTTCCCAGCTCTACGAAAGGGCGACGTTATCCTTGTAAAGGGCAGTAACGCCAGCCGTATGGGAGAGATCGTTCAAAAACTCCTTCAAACCTATCGGGGCGGAATTCTTATCTAATGCTTTATAATCTGGTCGAAGCTCTTGGTCTTTCGCATTACTCTCTCTTTAACCTTTTACGTTATATTACATTCAGGTCAGGAGCGGCGTGTTTTACGGCCCTGGCCATCTGCCTGTTTCTTGGCCCGTATGTTATCCGTAAATTGCGTGCCATTCAAAAAGAAGGCCAACCCATACGAGCCCTTGGCCCTGAGAGACATCTAACCGAAAAGGCAGGAACTCCCACAATGGGGGGGATTCTTATTCTCGCTAGCCTGTTTTGTTCTACCTTGTTATGGGCAGATCTTTCCAACCAGTTTGTATGGATTGTTTTACTGGTTACAGGGATTTTTGGTGCTGTAGGGTTTGCAGATGATTACAGAAAGTTAGCAAAGCGCAGCAGTGATGGGCTGTCCAAAAAAACCCGCCTGGGGATTGAATTCATAACCTCTGGCATTGCAGGATACTGGCTCCAAACCCTTATGCCAGACCCTCTTGCTAACCAGCTGGCTTTTCCCTTTGCCAAAGATTTTCTCTTACCCCTTTCTTATTTCTTCCCGCTTTTTGCCATGCTTGTGATTACAGGTTTTGGCAATGCGGTTAACTTTACCGATGGCTTGGATGGCTTAGCCATTGTTCCTGTGATTATTGCAGCCTTGGTCTTTTTTCTTATTGCCTATCTGGTAGGGAACCATATTTTTGCCGATTATCTCCAACTGCATGCCGTGCCCGGTTCGGGAGAAATAGGCGTGGTGTGTGCTGCCCTCATTGGCGCAGGCCTAGGGTTTTTATGGTATAATGCTCCCCCTGCGGCCATTTTCATGGGCGATACAGGCTCCCTGGCCTTGGGGGGTATCTTAGGGACAGTCGCTGTGGCCACCAAGCATGAGCTGGTTCTTTGTATTGTAGGCGGGCTTTTTGTGGCAGAGACCCTTTCCGTCATCCTACAGGTTAGTTGGTATAAAAGAACAGGAAAGCGCATTTTTCTTATGGCGCCCCTTCACCATCATTTTGAAAAAATGGGGTGGACGGAATCAAAAATTGTTATCCGCTTCTGGATTGTCTCTATTATACTGGGGCTCATTGGCCTGGCAACGTTGAAACTCAGATGAAATCATTTTCCCCTACACTCTTCTTTGGACAGCGTTATGCTGTTCTGGGCCTAGGCCGTAATGGATGTGCTGCTGTGCAAGCCCTAACCCAGATGGGCGCTTTTGTACAAGCCTGGGATGACTCCCCAGACCACCGTAAGGCCTTAGAAAACAACCTTGCTGATAAGAGCATTTCTGCCTTGTTAACACTCTCCCCCATTCAAACCCTTACCGGTATGGATGGGCTTATTCTCTCCCCGGGCATTCCCCACCACCTTCCACAACCTCACCCAGTGGCCGCCATGGCCAGAGAAAGCGGAATCCCTATCCTCTCTGATTCAGAACTTCTCTACCGCGCGGTAAGGCAAAGTGGCTCTTCGGCGGTCTTTGCTGGTATTACAGGAACAAATGGCAAATCAACCACAACCACTCTTCTCACCCATCTCCTGCAACACCATAACATTCCTGCCGTAGCTGGTGGCAATCTTGGCCCTGCTGCCCTCTCCCTTCCACTCCTGGATGATCAAGGGGTGTATGTTCTGGAAATGTCCTCCTACATGCTGGAGCGCGTGTATGATCTGCGCTTTCATGTCGCCTGCCTTCTTAACCTTACCCCTGACCATTTAGACCGTCATGGTCATATGGACGGATATGCAGCCGCAAAGAAGCGTATTTTTCAAAACCAGAACTCTCATGATTTATCTCTCATCAGCCAAGATGACACTTCCTGTCTGAAAATCACAGAAGAGCTCGAAAAAACAAGCCTTTCAGAGATCGTCAAAATGACATCCTCTCCCAGGATTTCCGCTCCACTTTCTACAGATGGCCAGAAAATATATTATGAGGGTCAGGCCGTGCTCTCCCTGCAAGAAGCTAAAACTTTACCAGGCCTTCATAATGCCCAAAATGCCATGGCCGCAAGCCTGATGGCCCACCGCTTGGGTGTTCCCTTCCCGGCCATTCAAAAAGGGCTACAAACTTACCCTGGTCTGGCTCACCGCCAGCAAATGGCCGGCACGGTTGGCAGTGTCCACTTTATTAACGACAGCAAGGCCACCAACGCCGATGCCGCAAGCAAAGCCCTTTCCTGTTATAACCCGCTGGTATGGATTGCTGGGGGCCAAAGCAAAGCTGGAGGCATAGAAAGCCTAGTGACTTTTTTTCCTCACATTGCCAAAGCTTTCCTGATCGGTCAGGATGCTGAAATTCTGGCACAGACTCTTGCAAGACATCATGTTGAATTCAGCCTTTCCGGCACATTGGAACAAGCCACTCAGGCTGCCTATGCCTATGCCAGTGCTAACGCTATTGCCACAGTACTTTTTTCTCCTGCCTGTGCAAGCTTTGACCAATTTAAAAATTTTGAAGAACGTGGAGAACGTTTTGTTGAAATTGTTTCCCATATGGGGCTACACCCTATGAAAAACGTACCATTACAACCACCGGATTCTTTATAATGTCAGGCCTCTCCCGTATTGATGACTCCTTTTTGGGCAAATGGTGGCGCAACACAGACCGCTGGACCCTTGGTTGCGTGGGAATACTTATTGGATTTGGCTATATCCTTATGCTGGCTGCAAGCCCCGCCGTGGCCTCACGTATTGGGGCCTCACGTGATATGTTTATTTTCAAGCAGGTGATCTTTTTAACCCTTGCGGGCCTCATCATCTTTCTGACTTCCTTGCTTTCACCGCAAGGCATAAAACGACTGGCCATTTTGGGCTGTATCCTTGCCATTATTGCCACGGCGCTAACCCTTGTCCATGGTATTGAAATTAAAGGAGCTAGACGCTGGATTGCCATTCCCTTCATGTCTATCCAGCCATCAGAGTTCTTAAAACCCTGCTTTGCTGTAGTGACAGGATGGCTCCTGGGGGGAATGAAAAACCGATCTTTTTTCCCAGGTATGATTATTGCCTGTGTGCTTTTTGGTATTATTCTTGTGCTGCTAAAATCCCAGCCCGATATTGGAATGCTATCAGTTATTGCGGCTGTTTTTATGATCCAGCTCTTTGTGGCGGGCCTTAACCTTGCATTTGTAGGCATTGGTGTTGGCAGTATGATCGCTGCCTTTATTGGGGCCTATATTGCCTTTCCCCATGTGCGCTCACGTGTTGAACGCTTTCTTCACCCCAATGTTGGGGATCATTATCAGATTGATACAGCTTTGAGAGCCTTTGGAAATGGCGGATTTTTGGGCCGGGGCCCTGGGGAAGGCCGGGTTAAAGATTTGCTCCCTGACGCCCATGCCGACTTTGTATTTGCCGTTGCCGGAGAGGAATATGGGTTTTTAGTTTGCCTGTTTATTGTGTTATTATTCTGCTTCATCGTTGTACGGGCTTTACTGAAAATGCTAAAAGAAGATGATCCCTTTATTATCCTTGCCACCACCGGCCTGGTTTCAGGCTTTGGCTTGCAAGCCTTTATCAACATGGGCTCAACTCTGCATCTTATCCCCACTAAGGGGATGACCCTTCCTTTTATTTCCTATGGGGGTTCATCAGCCATTTCTATTGCCCTGGCCATTGGTATGTTGCTGGCCTTAACAAGACAGCGCATCAATTACGAAGAGACCGTCATTAACACGGGTATCCCAGGGCGTAAACGAAGGATGGTCAAACTATGAGCGAGCGTAAAGCCGTTATCGCTGCCGGGGGAACAGGGGGGCATTTTTTCCCTGCAGAAGCCTTAGCCAATGCCCTCCATCAGCGCGGTTATGAATTAATCCTTATGACTGATAGCCGAGCCGGGCTTAGAAAAGACGGTATTTTTTCCTCTTCCCAACAATTTACTCTCCCTGGAGCTGGAATTGCAGGCCATAGTCTAAAACGTAAAATTTCCTCTGGCCTGGCCTTATTAGTGGGCGCTGCACAGGCCCGCAATATTTTAAAGGCCACTCACCCCCAGGTTGTTATAGGGTTTGGAGGATATCCCTCTATCCCACCTCTATTGGGGGCTTACCTCCTCAGAAAGAACATTCGCATTATCCTGCATGAGGGCAACGCAGTGCTTGGGCATGCCAACCGCTTTTTGGCCCGTTTTGCCGATGCCATCGGAACCTCATTCCCAGAAGTCAATAATATTCCGGCAAGATGCTTTACAGCCTTAACAGGAATGCCCGTTAGGGAAGATATTGCCCAACTCTACCATACCCCTTACACGCCACCAGCAGAGGATGGCCCCATTCAGCTTCTTATTTGGGGAGGCTCCCTGGGAGCTCGTATTTTTGGCCAAGTGGTCCCCCAAACTCTTTGTCAATTGCCCGATCACCTCCGCAAGCGCCTTATGGTTACCCAACAGGTCCGACAAGAGGATATACAAGAGGTTAATAGCATTTATGCAGCAGCAGGTATTCATGCCACAACGGCTCCCTTTTTTACCAACATTGCAGAGCTGCTCAGTAAAGCCCATCTGGTTATTGGAAGAGCAGGAGGCTCTTCGGTCGCAGAATTAACGCTTGCTGGCAAACCAGCCATTTTTGTGCCCCTCCCCATTGCTGCCAACGATGAACAAACAGCTAATGCCCGCATCTTGGAAAAAGATGGAGCTGGGTGGGTGCTTCCCCAAACAGAATTTCGTTATGAAACCTTGTATCCCCTTTTAGTCAGACTCCTTTCTAATACTCATGATCTGGCCGCTTCTGCCCATGCCGTAAGACAACATGCCCATCCTTATGCGGCCGAACAGCTGGCAAACCTGGTTGACTCAACCACCGCCCATTCCTCAAGGAGTTCTTAAATCTCATGCGCGCAATCCCTCTTTCCATAGGAACTATCCATTTTGTTGGCATTGGCGGCATTGGTATGTCGGGTATTGCTGAAGCCTTGTATAGCCTGGGGTATAAGGTGCAAGGCTCTGACCTGCATGAGAACACCAACGTATTAAGGCTACGCAAGCTGGGCATTCCTATCCATATTGGCCATAATGAGAGGAATTTGGGAGATGCTCAAGTCGTTGTGACTTCAACAGCGGTAAACCAGAAAGATAACCCTGAAGTGGCAGCGGCCCGCAGCCGTTTTATTCCTGTTGTCAGGCGGGCGGAAATGCTGGCAGAACTTATGCGCCTGCGTTGGTCTATTGCTGTGGGCGGAACACACGGGAAAACAACAACTACCAGCCTTATTGCTGCCGTTCTGGAAGCGGCTAAAATGGACCCTACTGTGATCAATGGCGGCATTATTGAAGCCTATGGGACGAATACCCGTATGGGAACTGGCGACTGGATGGTTGCAGAAGCCGATGAAAGTGATGGTTCTTTTCTCAGATTACCTGCTGTTATTGCCATTGTCACCAATATGGACCCAGAGCATCTAGACCATTGGGGCACAGCAGAAGCCATGCAGGAGGCCTATCACCAGTTTGTCTCCAGCATCCCCTTCTACGGGTTTGCTGTATTATGTATTGATCATCCCTCTGTTCAACAAATGATCCCTCATCTTTCTGATCATAAGATTATTACATATGGGTTTTCACCTCAGGCTGATATTCGAGCTGAAAAACTCATTACCGATAAATTGGGGGCCACTTTTGAAGTGACTGCAACAAACCGCATCACCAGAAAGTCCCGCACGATGGGGCCGTTTCGGCTGCCAATGCTGGGGAACCACAATGTCCAAAATGCCCTTGCTGCCATTGCTGTAGCCGTGGAGATGGAAATTGGCGATAGCACGATCCGTTCAGCCTTTGCCAGCTTTAAAGGGGTTAAACGACGCTTTACCCGTACAGGTGAAGTAAATGGAGTGACGATAGTTGATGATTATGGCCATCACCCTATTGAAATTGCAGCCGTTCTCAAGGCGGCCAGGCAGGCAGGGGCCAGAAATGTTGTTGCCGTTATTCAACCCCATCGGTATTCACGGGTAAAAATGTTGTTTAGCGAGTTTTGCTCATGCTTAAACGACGCTAGTACCGTTATTGTAGCCGATATCTATCCCGCCGGAGAGCAACCCATATCCGGGATCGATAAAGACAGCCTTATTGAAGGAATTCGTGCTCATGGGCATCGCTCTGTCGTCCCACTGCCCGACCCAGAGCACCTTGCCGAAATGATTGCCGCTATAACCAAACCTGGCGATTTTGTTATTTGCCTGGGCGCTGGAAGTATTACCAACTGGGCTCAGGCTCTTCCTGAGCAGCTTAAAGCTCTCCAACAGGCTTCGCATCCCAGCCATGTTAAAGCCGAACTATAGGAGGAATTCGTGCCTGTCCTTCCTCTCATCAAAACAGAACCCTTTCCCCACTCATGGATTGCCGACCTTCTAGAGAAGCTTGCCCTTTTGAAGGGACGTATAAAAGCGGAAACCCCCTTGGGGGCCCAAACCTGGTTTCGTGTGGGTGGTAAGGCCGATATCCTTATCCATCCCAAAGATGTTGATGACCTTTCCTTCCTAATGGCCACTGTTCCTTTCGATATTCCTGTTACCATATTGGGAGCAAGCTCGAATGTTATTATACGGGATGGCGGAATTCACGGCGTTGTTATCCGCCCTCTTAAAGGGTTTGCCGATATCAAGATTACTGATGAAGGACTCATAGCCGGGGCCGCATGCTTGGATTCTACAGTGGCTGAAACAGCGGCAAAAGCAAGCTTGGCCGGTTTTGAGTTTCTTTGTAGTATTCCCGGCTCTATCGGAGGGGCAATTGCCATGAATGCAGGAGCTCATGGGGCCGATATTGCCAGTATCTTACAATGGATAGAACTCGTAACCCGGGAAGGAAAAATTATCCGCCTGGAGGCTGCCCACCTTAATCTTGCCTATCGGCATGCTAGTTTACCAGCAGGGGCCGTTGTTACCAAAGCCTGTTTTAACGCCCAAAGGGGAAACTCCACCCATATTCTCGCAAAAATGGCAGATATTCGCCATCAGAGGGAAATAAGCCAACCCATTCACTCCCGTACCGGGGGGTCAACCTTCCGCAACCCACTCCCTGAAGAAAGCCTTCAAAAGGCCTGGGAGCTTATTGATGCAGCAGGCTGTAGAGGACTCACTTTAGGAGATGCCCAAATCAGCCCCCTGCACTGTAATTTTATGATTAATACGGGCAATGCCACCGCCCATGACCTCGAAACCTTAGGAGAAACGGTAAGAGAGAAAGTCAAAAACAATTCTGGTATCACCCTCCACTGGGAAATTAAACGTATTGGCCATTACCAAAAAGAGGGGCTCTAAAACCATGAACAAATCCTTCACCCGTGTCTGTGTTGTTTATGGTGGCCGTTCTTCTGAGCGTGAAATCAGTATTTCCAGTGGGAAGAATGTTATCGCAGCCCTGGAACATGAAGGGTTCCGTGTGATCTCATTTGACCTTCACAATACTCTTCTGCCCTTTGTAGAGTTCCTGCAGAAAGAAAAGCCCGACGTGGTCTTTAATGCTCTCCACGGACGCTATGGAGAAGATGGGGCCCTTCAAGGGGTTTTGGAATGGATGGGGATTGCCTATACTCATTCAAACATTCTGGCTTCAGCCATGGCTATGGATAAGGCTGTTACCCGTCAGATTCTTACAGCAACCAGCCTCCCAGTTGCCAAAGGGGGCCTATATACCCCCGAAGAGCTCTTAAAGCAGGTTCCGTTGAGTTTCCCCTTTGTGATGAAACCCATTAATGAAGGCTCATCAATCGGGGTCAGTATTATTCATTCTCCGGAAGAGCTAAAAGCTGCCATAAGCCAGTGGCACTATGGCCCGAAAATTCTCATTGAAGATTTTATCCCAGGGCGAGAACTCACTGTTGGCGTATTGCAAGACCGCGCCTTGACAGTCACAGATATTACCCCTGCGTCCAGCCAGGGCCATGAGTTTTATGATTACGGCTCCAAATACAAACAGGGAGGCTCCTCTCACCTCCTTCCAGCCCGTATTCCACCCCTTATCTTCAACCAGGCCATGGACTATGCCTTAAAGGCTCATAAAGCTTTGGGATGCAGTGGTGGCAGCCGTACGGACTTTCGCTATAATGATACCCTCGGTGAAGAAAACTTAGTCATCCTGGAGGTTAATACCCAGCCCGGCATGACACGCACATCCTTATTACCAGAGCAGGCAGCTTATTGTGGCATTCCCTACTCAGCCCTATGCCGCTGGATGGTGGAAAACGCCCTATGCCGCACCTAAGCCAACACCCTAATCACCTAAACGACCGCCCCTCTCGTTTGACCTTGTTCATGCGTAGACAAAAGCGCATGCTTCAGCCATTGGCCATTCTCCTCTTACTCTGTGGGCTTATTGCCGGTGGGGCCTATATCCTCCTTTCCTCTAGCGAGGATATACCCATGATTGCCCTGCGGGATAAGCTCGGTAACTTACTTCCCTTTCATGTTTCCAATATTTCCATCCACGGGAATACCCTAACCTCTGATGACGAAATCCTTCAGGCAGCCAATATCCATAAAGGTGATTCCATTCTGAAAATTTCTGTAGAAGGTGTTCGAAAAAAAATCGATACCCTCCCCTTTATTGATCATTCCGTAGTCGAGCGCCACTTGCCAGGCAGTATCATTATTACTGTGATAGAACGTTCCCCTTATGCTGTCTGGCAGCATGATAGACATTTTATGCTGATCGACCGAAGTGGTAAAATCGTTGCCGATAAAGGCATGACAGGAAAAGATGCCCAGGCCTATATGCGCCTACCCCTTGTTGTGGGGAATGATGCCAACACTGCTGCCGCCGATCTGATAGACACACTAGCCAATTTTCCCGAAATTAAAGACCGCGTCGTGGCCGCCATAAGAATTGGCGAAAGACGATGGAACTTGCAACTCCGTGATGGCACAACCATCTACTTACCAGAAGCTGAAGAACAGGCAGCCCTTAAACGCCTGACAGACTTTCAAAATACCATCAAGCTCCTCGACAGACCCGTTTCGGTAATAGATATGCGCCTTCCCGATCGCCTTATTATTCGTCAACATTCGAGCCTGACTTTTCCTGTTCTCAAGAGCGTTAAACTGGCTTATAATGGTTAAAGTAAACGTTCTGTGCTGTTCGTATTGTTAAATCTATCATGCCCGAACCAAAAATTGATAACAAAAAGAAATGAGAGGCTTCCATGAATGAGCTGGCACTAACTCCACCTCCCTCAAAAAAGTCAGGGCATTTCCAAAAACAAGCCGTAAGATCTCCGAAAAATAAAGCCTTAGCCATTTTAGGATCTCGTTTCTCATCAGAAATAACACCACCTGATGATCCCCCGACACACCCGAAATGGCTCCCAGGAACTTTTGGCGTATTAGATATTGGCAGCAGTAAGATATGTTGCTTTATTGGCAAGGGTGAGCCAAACGGAAACCTGCGCATACTAGGGGCGGGTTGGCATCGTTCACATGGGGTTAAACAAGGGGGCATTACCCATTTAAAAGACGCAGAAAAAGCCATTCGGGCTGCCGTAGGTCAAGCAGAGGAAGCTGCTGAACGGCGATTGGAAAAGGTTTTTATCAACCTTTCCTGTGGCCAGCCTGAAAGCCGGCTCTTTAACCTGCGTTGGCCTGTAGGCGGGCGAGCTGTTACCGAAGCTGACATCCGTAGGATTGTTAATGAAGGCCTGATCCGTTCTACAACTGAAGGCCGGGATATCATCCATGCCTTACCTCTGGGCTTTGCAGTCGATGACACGATCGGTGTAACAGACCCAAGGGGCCATCAATGTGATCAGCTTTCTGCAAGCCTCCATATTATTGATGCCTCTTCCATGGCCTTACGAAACCTTGCTTCTGTGCTCGTGCAGGCAGAACTTAAAATTGAAGCCCTTGTTTCTTCGCCTCTGACCTCGGGCCTATCTGTGCTTGCACCCGATGAACGAGACCTAGGTGCGATTGTAGTGGATATGGGAGCAGGCATCACCACCATAGGAATTTTTGGAGAAGACCAGCTTCTGCATACAGCCCAAGTCCGTATTGGGGGGCACCATATCACCCGTGATATCGCCAGCATGCTTTCCACCTCTATTGCCTCAGCAGAGCGGCTTAAAACTTTTTATGGAAGTGCAACAACTTCCCCCGATGACGATTTAGAGATCCTGCCCGTACAAACGACTGGCGACTATGTTGAACAACTTATTAATGTGCCTCGTTCAAAAATTATCTCTATTATTCGCCCCCGTATAGAGGAAACCCTGGAACTGATCCGTGACCGACTTGATAGTGCCGGTGTAGGCAAAGCAGCTAATGGCCGTGTGGTTCTTACCGGCGGAGCATCCCTTCTGAACGGAATTGGCCCCTTGGCTGCTCGTATTTTGAACAGGCAAGTCCGCCTTGGGCGCCCCAAAGGAATTATTGGTCTACCAGGTGATCCTTCCATTGCTCCCAATTTTTCTACAGCAGCCGGTTTGCTCGCTTGGGCTGCTGGTGCTGGGCGTTCATTAACCGATATAGATTTTACCGAAAATGGACGACCCAACAGTTTTATGCGCAAAATTGTTGATTTTTTAAGAGAAAAAGTGTGATAGTCCACATTAAAAGGTTTCTTTATTATAGAAAAATAGTATAATTCTCTAAAATAGCACAAAAATAAATTATTCGATTATTCCATTATCAGTGTTATCGGGGACAGGTAATGACATTAAATTTAACTATTCCACAACAAACATATGCTGATTTTACGCCCCGTATTACTGTAATAGGTGTTGGCGGTGGTGGAACCAACGCAGTTGATAACATGATTCAATCTAACCTGCAGGGGGTAGATTTTGTTGTTGCCAATACCGATGCCCAACAACTTACTCATAGTCTTGCAGAAAGGCGGATCCAGTTAGGCCCACACCTAACTCAAGGGTTGGGGGCTGGTGCAAAGCCAGAAATCGGGAAAGCTGCCGCCGAGGAAGCTGCCGATGAAATTGCACGCCATATGGAAGGTGCCCATATGGTTTTTGTTACCGCTGGTATGGGCGGTGGCACAGGAACCGGGGCTGCCCCCGTTATTGCCCGCATGGCCAGAGAGCGAGATATTCTCACTGTAGGTGTGGTGACAAAACCCTTCTCCTTCGAGGGAATTCGTCGTGCCAAAGCTGCAGAGGCAGGCCTTGCAGAACTCCAACAATATGTTGATACCTTGATCGTTATCCCAAACCAGAATCTGTTTATGCTGGCTAACGAAAAAACAGGGTTTAAAGAAGCCTTTAAAATGGCTGACCATGTTCTTTATATGGGCGTACGCGGTGTTACGGACCTTATGGTTTCCCCTGGCCTTATTAATCTGGACTTTGCTGATATCCGTACTATCATGGCCGAAATGGGAAAAGCCATGATGGGAACAGGTGAAGCTGATGGGGATAATCGTGCCATCCGGGCTGCAGAAGCTGCCATTTCTAACCCGCTCCTCGAGGATACTTCTATGGCAGGGGCACGGGGGCTTCTGATCAACATCACGGGCGGCGAAGACATGACGCTGATGGAAGTAGAGCAAGCAGCCGAACGCATCCGCGAAGAAGTAGCAGAAGATGCCAATATCATCTTCGGGTCTGCCATTGACGATCGGCTTGAAGGAAAGGTCAGGGTTTCTGTTGTCGCAACAGGGATAGACACCCCCCCACCCAGTGTTGCAACCAAACCCATAGAAGCTGAAACTTCTCCCGTACAGGAAGCATCTACGACCTATTACCAAACGCCACCAGCTTCCCAAAACGGCTTTTTTGAGCCTCTATCAACAACTGCTCAACCAAATCAAGGGAATGTTGGGCATTCTGTTTCCTCTCAACCAGTGAGCAACCCTCCCCCACAGGCTCCTTCTAATAATACAGGGGTACAGCACCACGCTACCCCATTGCACCAACAAGCTGAACCTTCTCAACAGGCTTCTCATTATTCTTCTGGAGGAAATGCCCCGCAGGCAGCAGGTTTGGCTTCTAATCCTTATCATGCTCCATCACCTAACAGCATCCCTGTAAAATCAGGAACGCAAAATGCTTCGGTTCCACCGCGTTCAGGTCTCTTTTCTGAAACTGCCCGAGATGCTGAACCTCCTGCAGCACCCTCTCGTAGCCTTTTTGGGATTGTAACAGGAGCGCTGCGCAGAAACATTCTCAACACGCCCCCTCCACAACCCCCACGAGAAAGAGAGGCCCCTAAAACAGAGCCTTCTATAAATAAAGGCACAAGCGAGAACGCTCCTGGGCATTTCCAACCGAACAGTGATGATGCAGGCTTGGAAATACCAGCTTTTCTACGCCGTAAATCATTCTAGCATTTCTAAAATTTATATCACGCTTTTTTAAGAGCGATTTTTGGAGGATGTCCATTCCGCACGGATGGGCGTTCTCTCTATAGGGGTACGGTCCATTGGTAACAGTTAGCAATAATGTTTTACCGTGCATTGCCTTTCTTTAGAAACGAACAGATGGTATGAATTGATGGATAAGAAAAGATAGACAATTGAAGAACTTTAAAAAACACTTGTCGTAAATGCTATATTGTCTTTCCAAACCTTAACATCATTTAAGGAGGATTTATACCGTGGACAGCATTGCAACCTTAGCCACTCTTGATGAGCTTGGTTTATCTTCTTCTTATACCTCTCAACAGCGCATTAAACTTGCTTTTCCGTCACCGCTTTCTCCGCTGACTTTTCAGGCTAAAACATTTTCTTCTTCCATTTGCTGTACAGGAACCGGCTTACATAGCGGTAAGAAGATTTCTTTAACACTCAACCCTGCCCCTGTGGGCCATGGTATCACCTTTACACGGACTGATCTGCGCCACTCCTTAAAGATTCCGGCCATTTACTCCAATGTGGTTGAAACGCATTTCAGCACTGTCATCGCCAATCCTGAACAGCCTACTATAAAAATGGCCACTATTGAGCATATCATGGCTGCTCTCGGTGGTCTTGGTATTACAGATGCTGCCATAGACGTTAATGGCCCTGAGATTCCCATCCTGGATGGATCCTCTTCAGAGTTTATCTTTCTTATGGAATGTGCAGGTATCACCCACCAGGAGGCCTTTCTTCCCTATATGGAAATTTTAAAGACGGTGCGGGTAGAAGATGGAGATGCCTATGCTGAAATTCGTCCCAACCATTGCTATAAGGGTCTTACACTGGATTTCTCGATAGAATTCTCAGCCCCTGCCATTGGACAGCAAAGCTTTGTCCTTAATCTGTCCGCAGATTCCTTTCGTAATGAAGTTGCCAATTGTCGTACCTTTGTATTACGGCATGAGATAGAAAAACTTTATGACGCTGGTATGGCTCTTGGAGGATCCCTTGATAATGCTATTGTTGTAGATGATGATAAAATTCTTAATCCTACAGGGTTAAGGCATCCCAACGAGTTTGTTCGCCATAAAACCATGGACGCTGTAGGCGACCTCAACTTGGCAGGCATGCCCATTCATGGCTATTTTACTGGCCACAAATCAGGCCATGGGTTAAATAACAAGCTGTTACGAGCACTTTTTGCCAAACCCGATGCCTGGCGTATTATTCCTACGGCTACACCAAGAGACAAGCAAAAACCCTCACCTGTCAATGCCCTCCTGACAAACTAAAAAAGACGTGTTGTTTTTGTAACTACTGTAAGGATTTGTAGCAAAACTCTGTCTTGGGATTTCCTTTCTTTATAACTTCATGGTAAAGGAAGAAGGAAATGGTTCGAAAAGCAGCTCTATACAAATATCATACGGAAAATAACAGTGTCTCATTCTTTTGCACAGCGCCCCAGGAATAAAGCCATAAAAAATTTTTCTGTAGCCAAATCCTTTCTTCCTCTTTTAGCCGTGCTAGCCCTTACAGCATGTTCTTCTGATGAAGACAGTATTAAGCAGGATCCAGAGCATCAAACCGCCCTTCAAGGAAATGCAGAAACCCTTTACAATAATGGAATAGACGCCCTTCGTTCTGAGCGCTATGAGCAAGCTATTGAGCTATTTGAAACCCTCCAGCAGAATTTCCCCTACTCTGGTTATGTTGCTAATGCCCAGCTGATGGAAGGGTATGCCTACTATCTACAAGGGTCCTACCCAGATGCGGTTCGTATCTTGGAGAAGTTTCTTCAGCTTCACCCCACTAGCCCCGATGCTGCTTATGCCTATTATTTGCGGGCATTATGCTTTTACGAACAAATCCCCGATGTGCAACGCGATCAGCGCATTACTCTAGATGCCATGACAGCATTAAACGAAGTGGTCACGCGGTTTCCCCAAACATCTTATGCAAGGGATGCGCAGCTGAAAATTGACCTCTGTCGTGATCACCTCGCAGGAAAAGAGATGCTTGTTGGCCGCTATTATGCACAACAAAAAGTTTATGGGGGCGCTCTTAACCGCTTCCAACGCGTTGTTCTTGATTTTCAGACAACCAACCATGTTGCTGAAGCCCTTTACAGACTTGTAGAGGTCAACCTCCATTTGGGCCTTACAGAACAAGCCCGTAAAGCAGCCAGTGTATTAGGCTATAACTACCCGGGTAGCCCATGGTATCGGTATGCCTACGATGTAATGAAAGACAATAACTTGCTGAGTAATAAGGCCCCTACACCGAAAGCTCCTGAAGAAGATTTTTTCTCTCATCTATGGGGTGAGGTTTTCTAGTTCTTGGATTGAAAAGAGGAGATATTTTTTCATTCTATTGCCTTCCTTAGCCTTTATCCCCCATAATTTTCCTCAGTAAGGTGTTTTTACTTTACCATAAAGGTTGCTCTACACTATTTCTTAAGTTTGCTTTTCATATTTTTTGATACAGCGTTTTAAAGCACCTTTGGCATATTGTTATCATGTTAAAACTCCTCTCAATCAGAGATGTCGTTCTAATAGAGACACTTGATCTTACTTTTGAAGAGGGGCTCACTGTATTCTCTGGAGAAACGGGAGCAGGTAAGTCAATCCTGCTTGATAGTCTAGGTCTTATTTTAGGCGATAGGGCCACAGCGGGCCTCATTCGAAAAGGAGCCCAACAAGCCCAGGTTAGTGCTGAGTTTGATATTCCCCCCCAACATCCTCTCGTTTCAACTTTGATTGAGCATGGTATTATTGCCGAATTTACCCAAGACCCCATTGTTATTCGCCGTATTATTACCCAAGATGGGCGTTCACGCGCCTTTGTTAACGATTCCTTGGTCAGTGTTCAGCTTCTCAAACTTATAGGGTCCACCCTCATCGATATCCAAGGCCAGCATGGTCAAACCGCTTTGGCAGAAACGGGCAAACATCTTGAACTTTTAGACACATTTGGCGATTTATCGGCTCTATGCTCACAGGTTGGAGTGGCCTACAGAGACTGGCAAACTAAAATGGCTGAACTCCTCTCTGCGCAAACCGCCTTAAAAGAAAGTCTGGAAGAAGAGGAGTGGCTCAGAAGTGCTGTGGAAGAATTAGAAAGGCTATCCCCACACCCCGAAGAGGAAGCCATTCTTTCTGCCCAACGACAGCATATGTTACAAGCTGAAAAAAAAATTCAGACCATTCACGAGGCTCTTAAAGAAATAGCCCCAGAAGATCGGCGTACTATTGCGCCTTCCACTGCGCTCTATAATGCCTCACGAACCCTATCACGGCTTGTAAATACGGAAGAAGTGGTACCTTTAACTACGGATGGGGCCTTATCACCTTTTCCCTTACAAGAGGTTCTTAACACACTAGAACAAGCCCAAGACCTTCTGGCAGAAGCAGAAAATATCCTTACCCATATGATAACCGGTGCTGAGACAGATCCGAAACTGCTGGAACAGACAGAAGAACGCCTTTTTGCCCTTAGGGCTGCTGCCAGAAAACATAATACGAGTACCGTAGAACTTCCAACCTTGTTAAAGCAGCTTCAGAATAGGCTTGACCTTCTCGATACAGGCTCAGCGCATATTGAACACCTTAAAGTTGAGGCCAGCCAAGCGCGTTTGGACTATTGCCAACTTGCAGACACGCTCAGCCAAGCACGTAAAAAGGCAGCAGAAACGCTAGAAAAAGCTCTTATTGCTGAGCTAAAACCCCTAAAGTTAGAGAGAACCCATTTTGTGGTCTCGTTTACCCCCCTTTCGGAAAAAGATTGGGGACCCAAAGGGCAGGAATATGTTAATTTCCTAATCTCTACTAACGCCGGGCTAGCCCCAGCACCTTTGGCAAAGGTTGCTTCTGGAGGGGAACTCTCTCGGCTATTGCTCGCTATTAAAGTTGTTGTTGCCCGGCAATCGGCCGTACCAACCCTCATATTTGATGAAATCGATGCAGGTGTTGGAGGGGCTACCGCCTCAGCCATTGGGGAAAGGCTTTACAAAATAGCCCGCTCTGTGCAAGTGCTCGCTGTAACCCATAGCCCACAGGTGGCTGCTCGTGCTGATCACCATTTTTACATCAGTAAAACCATGACAGAAAAAAATACAGAAACACAGGCCCAGCTTTTATCTCAAGAAAATAGAATTGAGGAACTCGCCCGGATGCTTTCTGGCAAACAGATTACAGCAGAAGCCAGAACCGCAGCCCTGAGCCTTATCGAAAAATCCCAAAATGACTAACTCTCCACGCCCCGCCCTCTCCGATCTTACGGAAGAGCAAGCCAGTCAAGAACTGGCAGAACTTGCTCAAAGAATTTCTGAGCTTAACAAGGCCTATTATCAAGATGATACCCCCCTTGCCGATGACAAGGATTACGATGCCATCTTTAAAAGAAATCTGGATATTGAGAAGGCTTTCCCTCATCTCATCCGCCCCGATAGCCCCAGCCAAAAAGTGGGAGCCCCCCTTCCTACTACCTCATCGCTGGCACGCAAACCTCACCTCATCCCCATGCTTTCATTGGAAAATTGCTTCCACCGGCATGAATTTGAGCTGTTTATAGACCGTATAACGAAATTTCTGGGATCAAAAGAAACCCTCACGACCACGCTAGCCTTTATCGCTGAGCCCAAAATTGATGGCCTCTCCATTAATCTCACCTACAAAAACGGCAAGCTTACCTATGGTACAACCCGCGGTAATGGCCAGGAAGGGGAGGATGTTACCAACAATTTGCTCACCATTCCCTCTATTCCTCAGGAACTTAAAGGGCAAGCGCCAGAGCTTATAGAAATTCGTGGAGAAATTTTCATCGGCAAACAGGCCTTTTTAGCCCTCAACCAAGAACAAGCTGAGCATGGGCACAAACTCTTTGCCAACCCCCGCAATGCGGCCGCAGGCTCACTTAGGCAGCTAGATGCCACTATTACTGCCAAACGCCCTTTAAATATGTTTGCCTATGCGCTTGGCTTTAACTCCGGGGAAATGACCTGGGAGACCCATGAAGCCTATCTTAAACAACTCAAGAAATGGGGCTTTCATGTTAACCCCCTTCTGAGAAAAATTCACAACGCCCAGGATGCTGAACTATTCCAGCAAGAGATAGAACGTGAACGCTCTCACCTTGATTACGATATTGACGGAGTTGTCTATAAAGTAAATGCCATCGACCTTCAAAATCGCCTGGGCTTTGTTGGGCGGAACCCTCGCTGGGCTATTGCGTGGAAATTCGCAGCAGAACAGGCCATAACCCATCTTTTAGAAATTGATATTCAAGTGGGAAGAACAGGTGCCCTTACGCCTGTGGGAAAATTGGAACCTGTCAATGTGGGGGGAGTCTTGATCTCAAGAGTATCTTTGCATAATGAAGATGAAATTCAGCGCAAAGATCTTCGTGTTGGGGATACTGTTAAAATACAGCGTGCAGGCGATGTTATTCCCCAAATTGTGGAAAATATGTCTCTTGGAGCCAGTCAACGCTCCACTCCTTTTGTCTTCCCCCTTATATGTCCTGTTTGCTACTCTCGTGCAGAACGCTTGGCTGGTGAAGCGGTTAGGCGATGTACCGGTGGCCTTACCTGTCAGGCCCAGATTGTTGAGCGGCTTATCCATATGTGCTCTCGCAATGCTTTTGACATTGAAGGCATGGGAGAAAAAACCGTAAAAGAGCTTTATGAAAGGGGCTGGCTGAACACCCCTGCTGATATTTACCAGCTTAAACACCATGAAACAGACCTTGCCCAATGCGAAGGTTGGGGTAGCCTTTCAGCCCGCAACCTTATTGAAAATATAGAAGCCCGCAGGGTTATCCCCCTTTCTCGCTTTATTTATGGTCTTGGCATTCGCCGTATTGGCGAAAAAAATGCCCAACTCCTCGCACGTCACTACACCAGCTATGCGCATTGGTCTCAAGAAATGCTAGAAGCTTGTATCACCGGTTCAGAGGCCAGGCTGACACTCGGCTCTATTTCTGGTATTGGGCCTTCTATTGCCGAGGAGCTGGTTGCTTTTTTTCTGGAACCCCATAACAGAAAAACCCTGAGTGACCTTGCCGCCTGTATGAAAGAGATTATCGACGATACCTTACCAGAATCGTCTGCCTTAGCGGGTAAAACCGTGGTATTTACTGGTACCCTTACAACCCTGACCCGCCAGGAGGCCAAAGCCTTAGCTGAAAAGCTAGGTGCTAAAGTCACTGGCACCATCTCTAAAAAAACCGATATTGTCGTTATTGGAACCGAGGCTGGTTCCAAAGCCAGAAAAGCCCAAACTCTTAACGATTCGGGAGAAGCGCATATCTTGCTTCTTAATGAACAAGAATGGTTGGAGACCATCGGCCATCAAGGCTAACAATCCTCCACCCTTCTCACAAGAAAAAAGATAAAGAGAGCCTTTTTACAAAATATTTTATCGGATCTTCTCCCTAGACGAGAAAAGAAAATTTGTTTTTTCTCTCTTCCTGTCAGATTCCGAATAAATATGTTGACTTCCTTTTTTCTCCTGTCTTAAATAATAAGTTATGAAACACGTCAACACACATCATGGCTTTATGAAAGCAAGAATAATAAACGCGATTATGCGTTTGCCTCGTGATGTGGCTGGTCTCCTTACCCTTCTTCTTGGTCTTCTTCTTATTAAAGGGGAAGCGGGATAGGGTGTACGTCGTTCTAGAACAGAATTACCCCCGAACCCGCATTTTCAATGCGGGTTTTTTATTGGCTCTCTTACTAATTTTATGAGCAGAAAGGTCCTCTTAATGTCTAGCATTCCTCCCAATCGGGTCTTGATTTTTGATACAACCCTGCGCGATGGTGAGCAGGCCCCAGGTTTTTCCATGAACCGCCAATCAAAACTTCGTATGGCGAGCATGTTAGAAGACGTGGGCGTTGATATCTTGGAAGCAGGCTTTCCGGCTGCCTCCCCCGATGATGCAACAGCTGTGAATGCCATTGCTAAAACTTTACATCAAACAACCATTTGTGCATTAGCCCGTTGCCAAAGTAACGATATTGAAACTGCCGCCCGCGCCTTGGAAGGGGCCCATAAAAGCCGTATCCATGTTTTTATTTCCACAAGCCCCCTTCATCGGGAATTCAAGCTTGGTAAAAGCAAGGAAGAAATCATTGAAATGGCAATAAAAGGCATTACCCAAGCCCGGCCCCATTGTGGAGAGGTAGAATTTTCGGCTGAAGATGCCCTGCGAACTGAGCCAGACTATCTAGTTGAAATCTTTAATGCCGCGATAAAAGCCGGTGCGACAATTCTGAATGTGCCAGATACAGTGGGTTACACCACTCCTAATGAAATTTTTAGGCTTTTCAACTACCTCAAACAGAATATCAAAAACAGTGATTCTGTTATTCTCTCCACCCACTGCCACGATGATCTTGGCATGGCAACCGCCAATAGCCTTTCTGCGGTAGAAGCAGGAGCACGTCAAATAGAATGTGCCTTAAACGGCATTGGTGAACGCGCAGGCAATGCAGCCCTTGAAGAGGTTATTATGGCCCTTAAGGTGCGCAAACCTTATTATGATGTCTACACAGAAACAAACAGCCAAAAACTCACGGCAGCCTCACGCCTTCTGACCCAAATTACAGGCCAGCCCATTGCCCGCAATAAGGCCATTGTAGGAGAGAATGCCTTTGCTCATGAATCGGGTATTCATCAACACGGCATGCTCAAAAACCGTGATACCTACGAAATTATGCGCCCTGAAGATGTAGGCATTACCCAAACACGCCTTGTGCTGGGCAAACACTCAGGGCGTGCGGCCCTGCAAAAACGCCTGAATGAATTAGGATATGACCCTGACAACACCAAGATGGACGATATTTTTGTTCGCTTTAAAAAACTGGCCGACAAAAAAAGAGAAATCCATGAAGAAGATCTCCATGCCCTGATTATGGGAAATGAAAACCAAAATATAGGGCCCTGGGCCATTACGCACATGCGCATTCTTTCCTCCTATGACGCCAGCATGCAGGATTCTCCTAACTCTGCTTCGGTAGAAATTACCCTCCATCATCATAACGAAGGGCCTAAAACCTATACGGCTTACGGTGATGGCCCCGTGGATGCTGTTTTTCTTGCTATCGAACATATTTGTGGTACAAAATTTGATGTTCACAACTTCCAGATCAAGGCGCTGAGTGAAGGTCGGGATGCTCAAGGAGAGGCCCGGCTTGAAATAAAATCAGATCATCATATTTTCGGCGGTTATGGTATTAATACTGACATTGTTGCCGCTGCTGCACAAGCGGCACTGACTATTGTTAACAACATTGAAAATGGCAAAAAACGGAAAGCCTCCAGCATTCCTGCCTCCTCACGTACAGAAAGGGTAATTTTATGACCTCCTCATCTTCTTCAGGCCAAAAACGTGGCTTTATCTGGCATAATGGTAAAATTAAACCCTGGGAAGATGCTACTGTACATGTTTCGGCCCATGCCCTTCACTACGGTTCCTCAGTCTTTGAAGGGGAAAGGGTTTACAAAACCCATAAGGGACCAGCTTTTTTCCGTTTGCATGCCCATACCCACAGACTTTTTGATTCCGCTAGAATTTATGAAATTGATATTGATTATACAGAAGAAGAAATCAATGCGGCCTGTTGTCAGATTGTGCGAGCTAATAACATGGAATCAGCCTATGTCAGGCCCATTATTTTCCGTGGTGCTGGCAGTCTAGGCGTTATCCCTAAAGGAGAAACCACTGTGGATATCGCAATCCTGGCCCTAGATTGGGGCGCTTATTTGGGGGATGCCATCCACAAGGGGGCTGATGTCTGTGTATCTTCCTGGAATCGGGTGGCTCCTAACACATTTCCCAGCTGGGCTAAAGCAGGTGGCAATTACCTTTCCAGCCAACTTATTGCCTTGGAAGCCAAACGCAACGGCTATGATGAAGGTATTGCCCTTGGCCATAACGGCCTTTTAAGTGAAGGCGCTGGAGAGAACCTATTTTTAGTGCAGAATGGCATTTTACGTACTCCCCCTGTAAGTTCCAGTATTCTTGCAGGGATTACCCGTGATTCTGTGATAACCTTAGCGAAAAACATGAATATTCCGGTAGAAGAAAAAGAACTTCCCCGCGAAGCCCTCTACCTTTCCGATGAAGTATTTATGGTGGGAACCGCAGCCGAAATTACCCCTGTCCGTTCTGTTGACCGCAAACCTGTTGGCAAGGAGTGCCCAGGGCCTATCACCAAGGCCCTTCAAAAAGCATTTTTTGGCATTTTCGATGGATCAACAGCTGACCAATGGAACTGGCTGACCCCGCTGGATACCTATGCGAAATAAAACAACAAGGAAACAATCTTATGGCCCAACCCCGCACATTATTTGAAAAAATATGGGCAAATCATGAAATTGTCCCAGAAACACCCCAAACCCCCGCCATGTTATATATCGACCTGCATCTTATCCACGAAGTAACCAGTCCACAGGCTTTTACTGAGCTACGCCGTAGGGGATTAAAGGTTCGCCGCCCCGAGCGTGTGCTGGCCACAATGGATCACTCCACTCCCACTCTGCCTGCTACAGAAAACGGGGAGCCTCTCTATGCCAACCCCCAGACCAAAAAACAGGTAGAAATGCTGGAGAAAAACTGTGCTGAGTTTGGTATTCAACTCTATGGATGGAACAGTAAGGAGCGTGGGATCGTCCACGTTCTCAGTCCAGAAATTGGAGCCACACAGCCGGGTATGACCATTGTTTGTGGAGATAGCCACACTTCGACACATGGGGCTTTTGGAGCTTTGGCTTTTGGAATTGGCACGACAGAAGTGGGTCACGTGTTAGCAACCCAATGCCTCTTACAACGCCGCCCCAAAACCTTTGCCATTTATTTAGATGGAAAATTACAGGATGGGGTGGGTGCCAAAGACATGATCCTGCATATTATCAAGGAAATAGGGATGGATGGCGGTACAGGCTACGTCCTTGAATATAAAGGAGAGGCCGTCGAAGCACTTTCTATGGAAGGCCGCATGACCATGTGCAACATGTCTATTGAAGCCGGAGCGAGAGCAGGACTTATAGCGCCAGATGAAACCACTTTCACCTGGTTAAAAGGCCGGCCACGTGCCCCTCAAGGAGCAGACTGGGACAAAGCTGTGGAACAGTGGAAGCAGCTGCGTTCAGACCCCGATGCCGTTTATGACCGCGAAATTCACATTGATGCGAGCAGCATTAGACCCACAATTACCTATGGCACCAACCCCGCCATGGCGATTGATATCACTGCCCCTACCCCATCAGCACGCAATGCGCTTGAGCAACGTGCCCTAGACTATATGCATACCACCCCTGGGCAAACCATGCTTGGCACCCATGTTGATGTGGTTTTTGTAGGGAGTTGTACCAACGGCCGCCTGCCTGATCTGCGTGAAGCAGCCAATATCCTAAAAGGCAAAAAAATTGCCTCCCACGTCCGTATGCTCATTGTGCCAGGCTCTGGGCAAATTAAGGAACAGGCCGAGCAAGAAGGGCTAGACAAAATTTTTCAGGACGCTGGAGCAGAATGGCGCGAGGCCGGTTGTTCTATGTGTTTGGGTATGAATGGCGATATCGCTCAACCTGGCCAGCTCGTGGTCAGTACCTCAAACCGTAATTTTGAAGGCCGCCAAGGGGCAGGTGCCCGCACAGTTCTTGCCAGCCCCGCAACAGCTGCAACCTCTGCCATTGCTGGAAAAATTACCGTTCCTGAAACCTACAAAGGAGTAGCCTGACCATGAAACCCATTCAAGAGGTTAAGTCTCGTACAGCAGTTCTTGCCGATGAAAATATTGACACAGACCGTATTATCCCCGCTCGGTTTCTGACCACCACTGAAAACACAGCCCTGGGTGAACATTGCTTTGAAGATTGGCGTTATCTGCCTGACGGAACCCATAACCCTGATTTTCCCCTCAATAAACCAGAGGCCTCTCAATGCACTATTTTGGTTGCTGGACGAAATTTTGGGTGTGGCTCTTCTCGTGAACATGCCCCTTGGGCGTTGCTCGAATATGGCATTCGGGCCGTAATCAGCAACGAAATTGCCGATATTTTCAGAAATAATGCCTTAAAAAATGGCCTTCTTGCGCTTGTTGTGGATGATGATGCCCATAAGTTCCTTTTAAATAATCCTGGCACACTCACTACTATCAACCTCGCAGAACAAACCATTACCATTGGTAATCTCCGTACTGTATCCTTTACGATTGATAGTTTTACAAAACATTGCCTTATGCAAGGGATCGACCAAATGGGGTTTCTTCTGCAAAATGCACAAAAAATTTCAGAGTATGAACAAAAAAAGAAAGGGCAATTTATATGAAAGCCAATATCGTAACACTACCTGGGGATGGTATTGGCCCAGAGATCGTCACATCGGCTGTCAATATTCTTAAAGAAATTGCCAAAATCTACAACCACGATTTTTCTTTCGAAGAACATCTTATTGGGGGCGCTGCCATTGATGCAACTGGCAACCCCCTGCCGAAACAAACCCTTCTCGCCTGCCAAAAGGCAGATGCTGTCCTTCTGGGGGCCGTAGGGGGCCCTAAATGGGCTCATCTTTCGAATGTTCGACCAGAACAAGGGCTACTCGCCCTCCGCAAAGCCCTCAATCTTTTTGCTAATATTCGCCCCATTCATACTTATGATGCCCTTCTTTCTCTTTCTTCCCTTAAGGAAGAAAAAATTAAAGGGGTTGATTTTATTTTCGTTAGAGAGCTGACAGGGGGTGCCTATTTTGGCAAAAAAACACGCACCGAAAAAACTGCAACCGATGAAACCCTTTACACCGTAGAGGAAATTGAACGCGTCTCCAGAAAAGCCTTTGAATTAGCACACACACGCCGTAAACACCTTACCTCAGTCGATAAAGCCAATGTTCTTGAAACCTCACGCCTCTGGCGGGAAACCATAAGCCAGGTTGCCCAAGATTACCCTGATGTAAAGCTAGAGCATCAGTTAGTTGACTCTATGGCGATGATGCTCCTCATAAACCCTGCTCACTATGATGTAATTGTTACGGAAAACCTTTTTGGTGACATTCTTACCGATGAATGCGCAGCTCTTAGCGGCTCTCTTGGTCTTCTCCCTTCTGCTTCACTCGGCAAAGAAAGTATTGGCCTTTATGAACCTATTCACGGTTCTGCTCCCGATATCGCAGGAAAAAATATAGCCAATCCTATTGGAACCATATTATCTGTAAGCTTATTATTACAATACAGCCTTGGCTTAGTAAACGAAGCTATACAAATTGAAAAAGCCGTTAATCTTCTAACCCAACATGGCCCTTTAACAGCAGATCTTGGCGGGAATGCCTATACTACAGAGATAACAAAAGCTGTTATCAACAATCTACATCGTTAGATTTAATCAATTTTAGCATACACTACTCCTTACAAGGTTTACGGTCTTAGATACCATCATACAGTTCTACCTCTGTAACCTATTAATGTGTAGTGTACCCCCCTGTTCGATTACAGTGCTATTTTTGAAAATTACTTTCACTCTTTCACGAGCAAATGGTAAAAACTATAAACAATATTATATTAAATACTGTCAGATTCTTCTATTGCAGATAAGTCTAAAGCCGTAAAACGCGACTTAGCTAAATCAGCATGGTCTAAAACCCAATCTGAGACGCTTGCCCCATTGTATAACATTGTATTATTTACAGCCAGTCCTTCTGCCCATTGAGGCTGGGCAGTATTGTTAAACATTTTATCATGGTACACCTCTATTGCTGCTAGCGGATCCGTATAACCACCCGCAACAATGTGGAGAAAAGCTGCATTGTTTAAATGAGGGGTCTCACATGTTTCATACTGCAGATGCTGGAGATTTTTAGGCATTAAAACATGCTTAATTTGAGAAGCCTTAGTCCAACCCATTTCAGTAAATAAAAGTGGGCCTACCTCTTGAGTGGTCGTAAACAGCTCTCCACTAACTTCCCATGAAGCCAATACATTATTTTCTTCACGATTACGGACACATGCTTTACGAATAGCCGTTACTTCAGGTGTGGAATAGAGGTCAAATTCATTTCTTTCATCTGTCCCTATGGCATATATTTGTCGATTTCGAACAAATACAGCAGTAGGCTTGCTTGCACTCCCTAAAATATCCATAACCTCTTCAGGTAAATCAGCAAAATTAATAGAGTTTGAAGAGATAATATTTTTTCTATTTTTTGGAGACAGGGAAAATGCGATTAAAGCCCTTGAGTATTGATCGTCAAAAAATTGTGCTATCTTAAATGTTTCTTCGAATGTTGCTCCATATACCGTTTTAAAATGTCCCTTTTTTATTAAACCACGCTGAACAAGATCTCGTGCCATAATTTCTTGCTTAGTATGGCAGGTAGGACAAGATTGACCCGACGAAAGCTGCCATACTGTTGCGGTTAATCCCTTACTACGCAGTAAGCTTAATTTTCTTTGTAATGCTTTATAATTATCAGGCTGCATAGCTTGATCTTCTGCGTGCTCACTGGCAATACCACTGGCAACAACATTATTGCCCCATCTTTTTCCTACAATTTCAAAAACATCTTCACCTGTTAAGTCAATATAACTTACAGCAATTGCCGCACCAAAAGGACCTCCACAAGGAAACTTACCTGGAATAGGAACTCCCTGTAAGTTAAGTATGGATTGCCCATTGCTATCATGGGTAACATTATAAAAAGCTATATCATCCATACTTTGTAAGGCTGCTCTAACTTTTTTTATAAGTTTCTTTGAACCAAAAAATTTATTGCCTGCCATATAGTCCCTTCCAAAGTCGTTACCATTACTGACTTTTGGCCCATTTTCCTGCTTAGTATTTATATGATGATTAGGAGCTTTTATTCTCCTCTTTACTATACTGCTATATGGTCTTTGGAGCAACGTGTTCTATTATCTGCGCCAACCTTCAGGGTTAGTGAGAACACAGTTCTGCAGACACTCCCCTGTAAGGGTGCCTTGGGGGTGTCATGTATGATGGATATGGGGAGATGTCGGGGGTGGTGTATGGAATTTGGTTGCGGGGACAGGATTTGAACCTGTGACCTTCAGGTTATGAGCCTGACGAGCTACCGGGCTGCTCCACCCCGCGTTAGGTGTATTGATGAGCTCTTAGGGGGTCGAGTGGGCTTAAAGACCTGGCGGCGACCGACTTTCCCACGTCTTAAGACGCAGTATCATAGGCGCTGGGGCATTTCACGGCCGAGTTCGGGATGGGATCGGGTGGATCATTCCCCGCCATAGCCACCAAGTCATCAAGCCCACCCGATAAACTGTGTGCGGGTGGATGGAGGTGTTTAAGGATAGAGCAAAGCGAGAGCCAGAAAGGCCATAAAATTATGAGAAGGTTGTGTGTAGATGGTCTCTGTGCACATTATGGGCCTGCAAGCAGGCCATAAAGGGTAAGCCAATTGGGCAATTAGTACCGGTTAGCTTCACACATTACTGCGCTTTCACACCCGGCCTATCAACGTGGTGGTCTACCACGGCCCTAATGGGGAGATCTTGTTTTGAGGTGGGTTTCTCGCTTAGATGCTTTCAGCGATTATCCCGTCCGCACTTAGCTACCCGGCCATGCCGCTGGCGCGACAACCGGTGCACCAGAGGTGCGTTCATCCCGGTCCTCTCGTACTAAGGACAAATCCTCTCAAATCTCCAACACCCACGGCAGATAGGGACCGAACTGTCTCACGACGTTCTAAACCCAGCTCACGTACCACTTTAATCGGCGAACAGCCGAACCCTTGGGACCTGCTCCAGCCCCAGGATGTGATGAGCCGACATCGAGGTGCCAAACCTCCCCGTCGATGTGGACTCTTGGGGGAGATCAGCCTGTTATCCCTAGAGTACCTTTTATCCGTTGAGCGATGGCCCTTCCACGTGGAACCACCGGATCACTATGGCCGACTTTCGTCTCTGCTCGAGCTGTCACTCTCGCAGTCAGGCGGGCTTATGCCATTGCACTCAACAGCCGATGTCCGACCGGCTTGAGCCCACCATCGCGCGCCTCCGTTACTTTTTGGGAGGCGACCGCCCCAGTCAAACTGCCCACCATGCAGGGTCCCGATCCAGGATAACTGGATGCGGTTAGACATCAGAAAAATTCAGGGTGGTATTTCAAGGCTGGCTCCACAGAAACTGGCGCCTCCGCTTCAAAGCCTCCCACCTATCCTACAC
>NZ_CP060244.1:212500-380000 GCF_014672835.1 Entomobacter blattae
TTGGCAAGCCAATTACGAGCCGAATCATCTAACACCAAAGAGATTTTTCGCTCTGCCAATAACGAATCGAGGCGAGAAATTTGAATCTCAACAATTTTGGCCATATCGCTCTTCTGCAGGCGAGAAAATAATATAATCTCATCCAGACGGTTCAGAAATTCTGGACGAAAATGATCCCGCACCACGCGCATAACCTGGGCATGAACAAGATCGGTTGATTCTCCATCGGGTTGATTAGCAAGAAGATCAGAACCGAGGTTACTGGTAAGAATAATGATTGTATTCCGAAAATCGACTGTCCGGCCTTGGCCATCTGTTAAACGTCCATCATCAAGAACCTGCAAGAGCACATTGAAAATATCTTCATGCGCTTTTTCAACCTCATCGAACAAGATGACCTGATAAGGCCGCCGCCTGACTGCCTCGGTTAGCACACCGCCCTCATCATACCCTACATAGCCTGGAGGGGCACCAATAAGACGCGAGACGGCATGTTTTTCCATGAACTCGCTCATATCAATGCGTAAAAGCGCCTTTTCATCATCAAACAGAAAACGTGCCAAAGCTTTAGTAAGCTCAGTTTTACCCACCCCTGTAGGGCCTAAAAACAGGAAGGACCCTATAGGACGGTTGGGGTCTTGCAGACCCGCACGAGCGCGCCTAACGGCATTGGCTACAGCTTTTAAGGCGGGTTCCTGACCGACTACACTTCTACGGAGCTCATCTTCCATACGCAAAAGCTTGGCGCGTTCTCCTTCCAACATGCGATCAACAGGCACCCCTGTCCAACGAGAAACAACAGCGGCCACGGCTTGTTCCGTCACTGCCTCATTAACCAGCCCTGATCCTTCTTCGTTCGTATCCTGGCGGTTTTTTTCAAGCTCAGCCTCAAGACCTGGAATAACGCTATACATCAGCTCTGAAGCACGGGCGAGGTCACCCTTACGCTGAGCAACTTCTATCTCTGAGCGTGCTTGATCAATCTGCTCCTGAATTTTTTGGGTGGTATTGACACGCTCTTTTTCCAAATGCCATGCAGCATTCATCGCATTGGACTGTTCTTCAAGCCCAGCAAGCTCAGCTTCTAGCGTTAATAAACGCTCCTTACTTGCAGAATCACTCTCTTTTTTAAGGGCCTCACGCTCAATTTTCAGCTGTATAACCCTGCGATCCAACTCATCAAGTTCTTCTGGCTTACTATCAACCTGCATTCTCAGCCGACTGCTTGCTTCATCAATCAAGTCTATAGCTTTATCAGGCAAGAAGCGATCGGTAATATACCGATTTGAAAGAGTAGCAGCAGCGACTAAAGCATTATCGGTAATCCTGACGCCATGATGAAGTTCGTATTTTTCCTTAATCCCCCGCAGGATTGAAATTGTATCAGCCACCGAGGGTTCACCTACAAAAACAGGCTGAAAACGACGGGCAAGAGCAGCATCCTTCTCAATATATTTACGATATTCATCCAGAGTCGTTGCTCCAATACAATGAAGGGTACCCCGCGCAAGCTCGGGTTTAATGAGATTGGAAGCATCCATGGCACCATCAGAACGACCTGCTCCCACAATGGTATGCATTTCATCAATGAAAAGGATAATCTCGCCAGCGGCTTCTTCTACTTCCTTCAGAACAGCTTTAAGGCGTTCCTCGAACTCTCCCCGATACTTAGCCCCAGCAACCAAGGCACCAAGATCCAGCGAAAGAAGTTTTTTATTTTTAAGCGCTTCCGGCACATCGCCGTTGACAATACGCAGGGCCAACCCTTCAACAATGGCTGTTTTTCCCACGCCGGGCTCACCGATGAGAACGGGGTTGTTTTTTGTACGACGCGCAAGGACCTGAATGGCCCTACGAATTTCTTCATCACGGCCAATGACGGGATCAAGCTTTCCCTGACGGGCAATTTCTGTGACATCACGGGCATATTTCTTCAAGGCATCAAAATTGGCCTCAGCATTCTCACTATTAACATTTCTGCCCTTACGGATAGTAGCAATGGCCTGCTCAAGTGACTTAGCCGTTACCCCTGCCTCTTTCAGCACCTTCCCTGCCGTCGTCGATGAGGCTGCTATCCCCGCTAAAAGCCTATCTTGTGCCAGATACTCATCACCAGCTTTTTGGGCTGCCTGATAGGCTGAATCTAACAGGCGCACAAAATCGGGCGTGGCTTGAGGCTGGCCTGCCCCAGCTCCGTGAACTTTGGGGATTTTTTCTATCGCGGCATCAATAGCCTGTTTGGCCTTTGCGGGATCCCCCCCAGCAGCTCGAATCAGGGAGGAGGCCGCCCCTTCCTCATCATCTAATAAAGCTTTAAGAAGATGCTCGGGTGTAAGCTGCTGATGAAATTCCCTTAAAGCAATGGTTTGAGCAGCTTGTAAAAATCCACGCGAGCGTTCTGTAAGTTTTTGAAAATCCATAAAACTGTTCCTAATAGAGAGGCAACATACGAAATCTTACACATCCCCTTCTGGGCAATATGCGAGATCATTATAATTCTAAGGTAAAAACGAATAAACCATTTCTCAAGGCTTTAAATATAAAAACATGGCAGACTTGCTCAAGTTTCCTAGGCCAGTGTACTTTTCGATCAGGCTTACTTTTCAGAGCTCTCCTTAAAATGGAGAATAAGGAAACGGAGAATAAGGAGATTTTTACTCGATTTCTTCTCTCAATGTGGCAGAAAACTGCTGTACCAAATCTTTAATATGGCCTATTTCCTCGAGCATCATACCGGTGGGACTTGAAAATTTTGCGTGTCTGGCTGGAGCAATGCGCCGAGGAAGCACACCCTTTTCAAACCCTAGCTTGGCAGCTTCCCGCAAGCGTAAAGCAGGCTGACTAACTTGGCGTACCTCGCCAGAAAGACCAATCTCACCAAAAAATACGGTATTGGCCGCCACAGGCTTACGGGCTGCTGCCGAAACAATCGCTGCCGCTACAGCAAGGTCTGCTGCAGGTTCGCTAACTCTTAACCCACCGGCAATATTCAAATAAACATCTGCCTGGCCAAGCTTTAACCCACAACGACTTTCTAGCACGGCAAGAAGCATATTCAACCGAGCATTATCCCACCCTACAACAGAGCGTCTCGGATTTCCTTCCGTTGAGCGGGCTGAAAGTAAAGCCTGTACTTCCAGTAAAACAGGACGAGTTCCTTCAATACCTGCAAAAACAGCAGACCCGGCAATATTACCACGGCGCTCCGCTAAAAACAGGGCCGAAGGGTTTTTAACTTCCTCCAACCCTTTATCTGTCATGGTAAAAACACCTATTTCATCCGTCGCCCCAAAACGGTTTTTCGCAGCCCGCAAAATACGGAACTGATGCCCTCTATCGCCTTCAAAATACAATACTGCATCAACCATATGTTCCAAAACCCTAGGCCCTGCCAAGGCACCCTCTTTGGTGACGTGGCCTACAAACAGCAGAGCAAAGCCTCTTTGCTTGGCAATACGGATGAGCTCAAATGCCGAGCTCCGCACTTGGGTAACCGTACCTGGGGCACTTTCTACGGTATCCATCCACATTGTTTGGATAGAATCGATAATAACCACACCAATACCTTTTTCACTGCCCAAGGTTGCGACAATATCAGCAACTCGAATGGTCGCTGCCAGTTCCAAGGGAGCTTCCCTCAACCCTAATCGACGGGCGCGCAAGCGTATTTGGTCGATTGACTCTTCCCCTGAGATATAAAAAACACGCTTCTTATTTTCGGCTACAGCACACGCTGCCTGTAATAATAAGGTGGATTTCCCAATTCCAGGATCTCCTCCTAACAAAACGGCCGAAGAAGGAACCAAGCCACCGCCTAAAACACGATCAAACTCTTCTATTCCTGTTTTAAGCCGTAAGAGGGGAGCTTCCTCGCCCAGCAAGTCGGAAAAAACGAGCTTGTTCCCTTTTACATTCCCCTTAGCCCCTCCAACAGAAAGAATCACTTGTTCCTCTTGGATGGTATTCCATTCTCCACAGGCCTCACAATGGCCTTGCCATTTCGCATACACAGCACCGCACGTTTGGCAGACATAGTGTAACGAAGGTTTTTTGGCCATGTACGAATACCTCTTTAGCCGTTTATTGGATAAAAGAAAAAATCTCCCACCCTTTTATCGACGTAATTCCATTTTAATAGGCCCTTCCCGTCGACCATGAGTAAACTGATCCACCCACGGATTACCACTGTTAAGAAGTGTCGATGCAGCTCCCTGCCAGATGAGCTTTCCCTGAAAAAGCATCGCTGCTTGATCTCCAATCCGTTGGGCAGAAGCCATATCATGCGTAATGGCAATGGCTGTAGAACCCAATTTTTTAACACAATCGACAATCAACCCATCAATCACAGCACCCATAATAGGATCTAAACCGGTTGTCGGCTCATCAAAAAACAAAATATCGGGTACCCCTGCGATAGCACGGGCTAAACCTACCCTTTTCTGCATACCCCCAGAAAGTTCAGCCGGAGAAAGATCACCCACTGAGGAATCCAGGCCAACCTGCTCTAAAACCTCATTCGCACGCTGACGTGCTGCCGTACGCGACATAGGTGTTTTCCCAGGCTTTTTGGCCAGCAAGCCAAAGGCCACATTCTCCCAAACTTTCAGACTGTCAAACAAAGCACCATTTTGAAACAACATACCAATCTGTTCGGTTATCGCATCCCTTCGAGCTGTAGGTTGTTCAAGAATATTCACCCCATCAATCTCTATCAATCCGCTATCAGGCGTAATTAATCCCAAGATACACCGTAATAAAACAGATTTTCCACTCCCCGAGCCACCAATAACCACAAAAGAGGTACCTTCCATGACATCAAGGTCTATTCCTTGTAATACAGCCTTAGTGCCGAAAGATTTTGTTAACCCACGAATACGGATTTTGGGGATAGATCCTACCATAGCTTCATACTCTCACTGAGAGGCCCTCTATATTGCATCATATCCTTATGGCCCTTCCCTGCCAGCCTAAACAGAACGAAGGGCTACTGGCCCTCTTTTCCTACATTTCCACGATAATTTTGCAAACAATGTGCCCTTGCATGGGTTTCTGGGCACTGTTTTTTCGGCAATAGTCCTAAATAAAAAGTAAAAAGGTCAAGTTTAGAGTGTAACGTTATTGGACGTAGCGTTACTGAATGTAGCGTTACTGGGCAAAAAATACATCGGTCAGCAGATAATCAAAAGCAAGGAGTAAAATGGAAGAAGAGACCACCGCTGTACGAGTAGCAGCACCAACCCCTTCTGCCCCACCTTTACTATAATATCCTTTATAACACCCCATAAGGGCTATAATAAATCCAAAAACCGCAGCCTTAACCAAACCCACCATAACATCATCAGGCTTAAGAGCATCCAAGGTGGCGTTAATATAGAGACTAGGCATAAAGTCCAGCTTGACAACAGAGACAATAAACCCACCCATGACCCCTAAAATATCCGCCACAATCACCAGCAAGGGCAAGGCAATAAGGCCAGCCATAAGACGTGGAGCAACCAGATACTTCATCGGGTTTGTGGAAAGTGTTTTTAAGGCATCAATTTGATCTGTAACCCGCATGGTGCCAATCTCAGCAGCCATTGCGGCCCCGACACGGCCAGCAACCATCAGGCCCGCCAAGACTGGCCCCAACTCACGCGTTACAGCCAAAACCACAATATTGGCAATAGCACTTTTCACATGAAACTGAGCAAACCCTGTATAGGATTGTAGGGCAATGACTCCCCCAGAAAATATCGCCGTAAGGGCAACAACTGGCAGGGAGAAAAACCCTACCTCCACCAGGTTAGAAAAAAATGCCCGCCAGTAAAATGGCGGCCTTACAAAATGAGAAACACCATTAAGGCCAAATAAAGCGATCGCCCCTGCAGCCTGAACCGAATTCAAGGCTGCTTTCCCCAAGGCAGTAATCATATCCAAAAGGCGATTCACAACCTTGTTCCCTGTAAAGAAAATGACATCACCTTTCTATTCTCCTCGCCATTGTCCCGATATCTCCCTTACGAATAACGGCCTTACAAGGGGTAGTGAGCAAAATGTTGGCCCAATACCCCATGAATTTCTAGTACCGGTAGGTTTCTGGCTTGAATGGCCCGTTAACAGGTACGCCAATATAGTCGGCTTGGGTCTTACTCATTTTTGAAAGGGCAGCCCCAACCTTTTCCAAATGCAAGGCTGCAACCTTTTCATCAAGAATTTTAGGTAAGGTATAAACCTTGTTTTCGTATTTTCCGGGTTTCGCAGTCCACAACTCAATCTGAGCCAAAGTCTGATTGGTAAAAGAGGCCGACATGACAAAAGAGGGATGGCCTGTCGCATTGCCCAGATTCACCAAGCGCCCTTCTGAAAGAACAATGAGCCTTTTTCCATCGGGGAACTCCACCTCATCCACCTGGGGTTTTACATTATCCCATGTATAATTCCGTAGAGCGTTAATCTGTATTTCTGAATCAAAATGACCAATATTGCAAACAATGGCCCTATGCCGCATAGCACGCATATGCTCTATGGTAATAATGTCTACATTACCGGTGCACGTTACAAAAATATCCCCTCTTGGAGCAGCGTCCTCCATTGTCACCACTTCGTACCCTTCCATAGCAGCCTGCAGGGCACAGATAGGATCTACCTCTGTAACAAGAACCCGACAACCAGCGCTTCGTAGGCTCGCTGCAGATCCTTTCCCAACATCGCCATAACCAGCAACAACAGCAACCTTGCCAGCCATCATCACATCTGTACCACGACGTATGGCATCAACAAGGCTTTCACGACAGCCGTAAAGGTTATCAAATTTGGATTTTGTTACACTATCATTCACGTTAATAGCGGGAACCTTAAGGGTGCCTTTCATAGCCATTTCCCGTAAACGGTGTACGCCCGTCGTCGTCTCTTCTGAAATGCCCTTTATGGCTTTTAAAAGTTCTGGGTATTTTTCGTGAACAAGGGTTGTTAAATCACCCCCATCATCCAAAATCATATTGGGAGTCCATCCATTGGGCCCTTTGAGGGTCTGCTCAATACACCACCAGAATTCCTCTTCGGAAAGACCTTTCCATGCAAATACTGGATGACCAGCCGCAGCGATTGCTGCGGCTGCTTGGTCTTGTGTAGAGAAGATATTACAAGATGACCACCGCACACTTGCCCCAAGGGCAACCAAGGTTTCAATCAAAACGGCTGTTTGAATGGTCATATGAATACAGCCGGCAATCCGTGCCCCTTTTAGGGGTTGTTCTTTTCCATATTCCTGACGCAGAGCCATAAGACCAGGCATTTCACCTTCGGCTATGGAAATTTCTTTTCTTCCCCACTCTGCTAAAGAAATGTCCTTAACTTTATAGTCGTCTAATAACACATCCATGGTGACTCCTGATCTTTAATAAAACACATTCAAAACTGGCAAAACACACAAAGGCTTCACAGCCTCAAATTCCCTCTATAACCATAAGGCAAAGCCGTTACTGGCTAGGCAAAACAATACCCAAAAGGCATATATTTTTCTTTTCTGTGCGAAAGATTACACAGTCTTATACCTTTTTTTTGCTTTCCTGCAAATGATGCCCATAAAGAGCGGCCACCGCACAGGATGCTAAACGCGAAGTAGCACTATCAGCACGGCTTGTAAGCACAACGGGAACTTTTGCACCCAGAATAACCCCTGCAACGCTCGCCTTGGCAAAGAAGACCAAGGCCTTAAATAACATATTGCCCGCTTCAATATTAGGTGCCAGCAAGATCTGGGCATGACCAGCCACTGTACCTCCCACTTTCTTAATCCTTGCAGCTTCCACGCTTAGAGCATTATCCATGGCCAAAGGCCCATCAACAATCCCCCCAACGATTTGCCCCCGCTCTACCATTTTAGAAAGGGCTGCGGCTTCAAGAGTGCTAGGAATTTTGGAATAGACTGTTTCTACGGCCGAAAGTACAGCAACATGGGGCTTGCCAAGCCCTAGGGCTACATGAAGATCTATAGCATTTTGAATAATATCAACCTTTGTTAAAAGATCAGGCAGAATATTCACGGCTGCATCAGTAATAAAATAAGGCGTCTCAAACCCAGGGATATCCATGACAAAAACATGGCTAATACGCCGCTTTGTCCGCAACCCCCCTTCTCGGGAGACAACTTCGCGCATTAATTCGTCTGTATGCAAGCTTCCCTTCATCAGCATATGGGCCTTGCCTTCTCCCACCAGAGCAACCGCCTGGGATGCAGCTGCCACACTGTTGGGCATATCGATAATTTCCAGCTGAGAGATATCGTAGCCATGCTGTTGAGCCACCGCTTTTATCTCCTGTTCGGGGCCAACCAAAATAGGCTTGATCATACCCAATTTAGCTGCCTCAACAGCCCCTTCCAAAGAGGACTGATCACATGGATAGGCCACAGCACACGAAATAGGCTGCTTGGCTGCTGCCTGATTTATAAAATTTTGTGAATGTTTATATTGTGAAAACACGAGAAATATCCCTCTCCCATAAACCAGACCCGGTGTTTCAAATGAGGAAGTCTGGTTCTAAAAATTTTTCAACTGACCCATAAATGCTGCCTGACAAACGACAGCCTCTTTAGGGTGTCTCAAACTAGCACAGGAAACAATACCCTCAATATTCTCTCAAGAATAAAAAATCCTTCCTCTTTTTATTCCTTTTCTTATCACCATTCACCTTAACATCTTCTATTTAAAAGGAATTCACCTTGGATATTCAAAAAAGATAGACACCATTAGAGTATTAAAAAAATTTTAAACAAGTTCCCATCAAATAAATTTTAGGCCTTTACCACCCTTTCTGCTGAGAAAAGAAAGACACAAAATGTGATTTGCTAATAAATAAAAATTTTTATATGCTCTCTTACATCAAGGGTGTGAACTCTTTATCGTTTTATTCTCTTTTATATGAAGCTTGGGAAGATTTTGTTATTTCTCCAGGATTCTGATTTTTATATTCATTTCAGTTTTATTATTTAATCTTCGCTGTAATACCCAAAAATAATACCCAACGCTATTTTATTACTATTTCAAAATATATATATATATGGGGCACTTACATGAATCTCGTGTCTAAAGATCTTCTTTCCATCCAGGAAGCCCGTACTTTAGTTGCCAATGCCAAAAAAGCACAGGATGCTTTTAGTAAATTCACCCAAGAGCAGGTTGACCATCTGGTTGAGACTCTGGCAAAAACTGTCGCACAGCAGGCCGAGCCACTGGCACAACTGGCTGTAGCAGAAACCGGTTTTGGAAATGTTGCAGACAAAACCCTAAAAAATATTTTTGCAAGTACCTACCTTGCAGAAAAAATGAGGGATATGAAAACCATTGGGGTTTTAAAGAAAAACCCTGCAGACAAAACAATGGATATAGCTGTTCCTGTAGGAGTGGTTTTGGGACTTATTCCTTCTACCAATCCCACTTCTACAGTAATCTACAAAGTCCTGATTTCCCTCAAGGCTGGTAATGCCATTGTTCTGTCTCCCCATCCTTCCGCTCTTGATTGCATTGTTAAAACCACACAGATTCTTATTGACGCAGCTGAAAAGGCAGGGGCCCCTCCCGGCCTGATTTCTTGCCTCACTGTGATGAGTAAGGAAGGGGCCAACACCTTACTTACTCATCCCGACATTGCTCTGATCCTGGCTACAGGGGGAACACCCATGGTGCGGGCAGCTTACAGCTCTGGCAACCCAGCTATTGGTGTGGGGCCTGGCAATAGCCCTGTTTATATTGAATCGAGTGCCGATATTGAAAAAGCGGTAAAGGATATCGTGACCTCCAAAACCTTTGATAACGGGGTTATTTGCGCTTCTGAACAGGCTGTGATCGTTGAAAAACACAGTGATGCGGCTGTACGAGATGCCTTCAAGAAAAATGGCGGCTATTTTCTCACTCCAGAAGAATCGCAAACACTTTCCAAATTCCTGCTACGGGATAATGGAAGTATAAACCCGGCCATTGTAGGTAAGGATGCCCAAACCCTTGCAAACATGGTGGGAATAACCATTCCACCGGATGCAAAAGTTCTCCTTTCTGAGCAAACCGATATTTCGCATAAGAACCCTTATGCACGCGAAAAACTAGCACCTATCTTGGCTTATTTTATTGCCTCTTCCCAGGAAGATGCCCTTAAGAAAAGCTGCGAGTTGCTTAAAGTTGAAGGAGAAGGGCATACTTTCTCCCTCCACACCAAAGATGATAGCCTGGTAGAAAAAGCCTCCCTTATAGTGCCTGCTTCCCGTATTTTAGTGAACTCCCCTGGATCTTTAGGAGGTGTGGGCGGAACCACCAACCTGTTCTGTTCTTTTACATTGGGGTGTGGTGCTATGGGGGGAAGTTCCACATCAGATAATGTGGGACCAGAACACCTCTATAACATACGTAAAGTTGCTTATGGAGTAAGAAGCCTAAGCGATTTAAAAGCCTCTTAGCTCTCCTAAACTTCTCCCCCCCAAAGTCTCTTCCGTTTATAAGGGGGGGTAAGTGCCTCATAAAAGACCGATTAAAGCCCTAAACCCAACAACCCGGGATGGTCTTCGGGGCGCGAACCCAACGGCCATAGAAAGCGCCTTTCTTCTTCAGAAATAATAAGATCATTAACGCTGGCTTCCCTTTTACAAATAAAACCTTCCTCATTAAACTCCCATAACTCAGCCCCACATGAACGAAACCATAGACCTGAGTTATTATGCCATTCATATTGAAAACGAATCGCTATGCGGTTATCACCAAAAGTCCATAATTCTTTAATAACCCTATAGTCCTGCTCGCTATTCCATTTTTGCCGCAAGTAATCTTCAACGGCTTCACGGCCTTGCAAAAATTTTGAGCGCCCTCTCCAGGTACAATCTTTTGTATAGCCTAAAATAATTTTCTCAGGATTGCGCTCATTCCAAGCATTCTCCGAAATACGCACTTTCTGTATGGCTGATTCACGCGTAAAGGGCGGGGCGAGAACTGAACTTTCAAACATGTTAATACTTTCGTAAATAAAAAAGACTGATAGACGATTAAAATATTTTCCGACCTGATATGTGTCGGGTTTTTTAAATTTTTATGCCTTTTATTTCCTTTTATTTCTAAAAGGTCTATTTCCATTTTAGAACAAGCCAATGCGCCTAATGGGCGTCTGCCCAATTGCAAGCATAACCCGTATCCACCACTAAAGGTACAGAAATCTGGGCTGCTTGCTCCATAACGGTTTTAACCCACTGAGAAAATGCTTCTACCTCTTTTTCCTCAACTTCAAAAACCAGCTCATCATGAACCTGAAGAAGCAATTTTGCATGCGCTTTCCAGGCATTCATTTCATGATCCAAAAGCACCATGGCCCTTTTTATAATATCAGCAGCACCACCTTGCAGCGGTGCGTTAATCGCCTGGCGCTCCGCATAACCGCGACGTGCAGAGTTTTTTTCTCCAATGCCATTAATCCACAACCGCCTTCCAAAAGGTGTTTGAACATATCCATGCTTTTTAGCGTAAGCCTTTGTGGTTTCCATATAATTATAAATTTCAGGATACCGGGCAAAATAGATTTCAATATATTCTTTAGCTTCTTTCGGACTAATGCCCAGCTGACGTGATAAACCAAAGGCACTTATCCCATAAATTATTCCAAAATTAATGGCCTTGGCCTTACGCCGAATAAGAGGGTCTATCCCTTCCACAGGCACTCCAAAGACTTCTGATGCCGTTCTGGCATGAATATCTTGCCCAAGAACAAAAGCTTCTTTCAGAGCGGGGATATTGGCCACATGAGCCAAGAGACGCAATTCAATTTGTGAATAATCAGCTGAGAGCAGCCTGTAACCAGGGTTAGCAATAAATGCCTTGCGGATTTTTATCCCCTCTTCATTACGAATAGGAATATTCTGCAAGTTTGGATCATTAGAAGAAAGCCTACCTGTGGAGGTCACAGTCATTTGAAAAGAGGTATGAACCCGCCCTGTTTTTGCATTAACCTGCTCTATCAAAGCATCTGCATAAGTCGATTTAAGCTTGGCAAGCTGGCGCCATTCCACAATACGCACAGGCAAATCATAGCCTTGTTCTGCCAGGGTTTGCAGGGTTGAAGCATCTGTACTCCAGGTACCAGACTTGGTTTTTTTCCCCCCTGGAATTCCCATTTCGTCATACAAGATTTCCCCTAACTGTTTTGGGGAAGCTAAATTAAAACTCCGACCCGCAAGGTGGTGAATCCCCTCTTCCATAACAGCCATGCGTTGGGCAAAATCCTTAGAGACGGCCTTAAGTTCCATAGCATCTATTTTTATACCCGCCTCTTCCATGGCCGCCAAAATTGCTATAAGGGGGCGTTCATACCCTTCATAAACTCCCAATAATTTCTCCTTAAGGAGCCTGGGTTTGAGCGCAAGCCATAACCGCAAGGTTACATCTGCATCTTCTGCAGCATATCGAGTAGCTTTCTCGATAGGGACTTCTGCAAAGGAAATTCGTTTCCTACCCGTACCTGTGACCTCATCATAAGGGATAGGGGCATGCCCAAGATAAAGCAAAGAAAGTTCATCCATCCCATTCCCGTGTTTCCCTGCCGATAGCACGTAGGAAATCAGCATGGTATCTTCAATGGGGGTAATCACAGGAAAGCCTGCGTTATGAAGCACCTCCATATCAAACTTTGCGTTCTGAAAAATTTTAAGAATTGCCGGTGCAGCCAATAAAGGCGAAAGCTTTTCTATAACCACCGCCAGGGGCAACTGGGGAAAGATCTTTTCATCGTGACGCGAAATCGACAGATCATTCTCTGGGCTAGAAGCCTGAGAATGCCCCAACAAATCCACCGATACTGTAGCGGCAGCCTTGTGCTGCAACGGAATATAGCAAGCCTGCCCCGGTGTAACCGCCAAAGAAATTCCTACAAGCGTATCCTCCAAGGGATTTAAGCCCGTTGTTTCAGTATCCAGAGCAAAGTAGCCCTGCTGAGTAATAAGATTGACCCACTGATCAAGCTGCTTTTCAGTCGTCACACCCTCATAGTCAGAATAATAAGGACTCGTTTTCCAAAAGGGCTCTGCCTCCTCTTGTTCTTGCGCATCTTGTTGCCGGCCAAATTGGGAAGATGAAGATGCACCCCCTCCCCCTTGCGAAGAATTGATATCCTCCCCTGCTTCCTTATTTTTTACGGAATTTTCGGATAAATTGAGCCGCTGTAAAATAGAACGGAACTGCATTTTCTGCAGCCATTCTTCAAGCTGTTGAGGATTAGGGTCCTGAAAAGACAAACTCTTCAGTGGCAAGGGGCATGGAGCCTCATCATCAAGCTTGACAAGCTGAAGGGATATACGGGCTGCCTCACGATTATTTTCAAGGTTTTCGCGCCTTTTAGAAGGCTTCATCTGAGGAATAGCTGCAAGCACCTCTTCCAAGCTTCCATATTCCTGAATAAGTTGGGTCGCTGTTTTAGGCCCTATACCTGGCACCCCGGGCACATTATCTACAGAATCGCCCATTAGAGCCTGTACCTCAATAACCTTGCCGGGCTCAACACCAAAGCGCTCTTTAACTTCCTCTATTCCAATGGTTCGGCTTTTAATGGGGTCAAACATACTGACAGAAGCATTAACGAGCTGCATCAGGTCTTTATCGGAAGAGACTATGATACAGCGTCCTCCTGCTGCGACAGCTTTCTTCGCATAAGCAGCAATAAGGTCATCTGCTTCCCATCCTTCCTTTTCAATTGCCGGAATTCCGAAGGCTGCAGTAGCCTCACGAATAAGAGCAAACTGAGGGATAAGGTCTTCTGGTACATCGGGACGATGGGCCTTATATTGAGGATAAATTTTATTTCGGAAAGTCTGCCGCCCCGCATCAAATATCACGGCAAGATGGGTGCCAATCCTTTCCTTTAAAAAACGAGCCAGCATATTGGTAAAGCCATAAACAGCATTCACCGGCACACCTTCAGGCCCGCTCATAAAGGGCAGGGCATGATAGGCCCTGAAAATAAAACCCGATCCATCAATAACAACCAATTTGAATGGCGATACAGAAGGATCCTGCTGACTCGCCTTTTCTTGGCTTTCAGACATTAATGCTCACCGGTAGTCGAAGTAATCTTAGCCTCAGGATGGGTTACAAACTCACGCGAGCAATAGGGGCAATAGGCTTGATGGTCAACGATACGAAGCCACACCTTGGGATGGCCCAATACACCATCGCCTCCATCACAAGCCACAACACGGCTATTCACCAGAATTGTTTCCAAATGCCCCAATTTTGGGCGAGCAACTGGGTTCAATTCTTTATTAAGATCTATTCTGGGCATGGGAGATCTCCTTTCTGAGGGGTTTTTCTAAGTTCCATATTATGCACTATAATAGGGCTGAAACAAACGTCGTTTTTTAATAAAGGGTGCGTGTGCATGCTTGTCAATTTCCATTTTCGTATAATCCCATCACTCTTTTGGCTTTGGTGCATTTCTTTTTTCTCATCTTCCTTTCCCCTCTCCAGTCATGCCCATTCACAACAGGCCCATCCCCAGCAGGCCCAATACGGCCTTCCCCCTCTTGAAAAAGGCAAAGGGGTAGAAAAATTTGCCAATTTTAAAAAACTTATTCCACCTGATCTGTATTTTACCCTTTCCCATCATCGTAAAATTCCTGTACGGCTATGGCGAGCAGAGGGAAAAGAAAAGGCTGTTATTCTTGCCTTTCATGGCTTTAACGATAGCCGTGATGCCTGGGAAATACCGGCTGCACTTTTTACACAAAATGGCATTACTCTCTATGCACCAGATCTCGAAGGGTTCGGTGGCACTGCAGAACGTGGACACTGGCCCACCACAAAAACCCTCGTCAACGATGCCCTACAAGAAGCCTGGCTTGTCCATAGTTTCCACCCCAACGTCCCCTTATACCTTATGGGAGAAAGCATGGGGGCAGCCGTACTTATGGTATTGGAAGGAAATCCCACTCCACTAAAAAAGCTGCCCCCTGTCGCTGGAACCATCTATCTGGCACCAGCGATACGCCAAATTGGAACGGCCGCAAACATAGCCCTTGATATTGCTACAGCCTTAGCACCAGACTGGACCCTTGAACCCTCTGATATGCCTAAAGGAATAAAAGCCAGTAACAATCAACTCGCTCTTATTCGAACCTATTATAACCCCCTAACATTACATAGTACACCGCTCTCCTCCGTAGCCGGTTTGGTGGAGCTTATGGACTTAGCTTACGAAGCAGCACCCAAGGTTCCCGTGCCTGCTCTTATTATCTATGGCGGTAAAGACCAGCTCATTCCCCAGGATTCCATGGGCCCTTTGGCCAAAACGCTTCCTTCTTCGATCAGGTTTGACTTCATCCCGAATGGCCACCATCTTCTTTTACGCGATAAGGAATATGCAACCACCACAACCGATATTCTCACCTGGATTTTTACCACCTCAACCTTTCTTCCTTCTGGTGGGGATATTGCCGCTGCCGCCTGGATAGCCAGCGCCCCATGGGAGAGCGATCCCTTTCCTCTCGCTCCCGCTGCTCTTCTTGACCCCTGAGAGAAACGAGACAATACAGGCTCCTCTCTCTCCTGAGCGCCCCTATAACCCACAGGAGAAACAAAGAGAGTAAAACAAGCTATGGCTTTGTACAATCTCTCTTCCACATTTCTCTTCCTGGTGAAATATTACAGAGGAAAGCTATTTCCTCTAGATTTTTACCCCAGAACACGATATTGAAGGCAGCATGGTAATAAAAATAATTAGGACCCGTAGCTCAGCTGGATAGAGTGTCGCCCTCCGAAGGCGAAGGTCGTGGGTTCGAATCCCGCCGGGTCCGCCAAATAATCGCTTGATTTCTATAGATTTTTCTTCTTCTCACCAAAATTCGATACCACTTCATGCCCTGTTAAAAGGCAAGAGAGAGATGAGCCCAAATACCAGAAATCCTGCGTTAACCAAGTCTATTCAATACGAACAAGCCTGTTCAATGCAACATCAATACAAAAAAGAGTAAAGCCCTCTCCCAAGCCAGGCAGAGACTTTAACATATTCCCTCATGAATAAAATCGCCCTGCCATCGTGCATGGACAATGAGTATAAATTGAATCCTGTTATCTTCATCCACGCCCAGCTCTTTATCAAGAGGGCTGTTTAGCTTTTTATCTTGAAATGACAATCTCCCCTTATACCGCTCCATTCTTTACAACTGGCCCTCAATAATCAATAGGGGATTCATACTCCAGAGAGAAGAATGTTTGGGGACAATAAGAATTTCTTCATCGAGCTTAATAAGCTTAAAGACAAGACGTACTGCCTTACTCGTGTTTTTAAGACCTCATATCTTTTAAAAAACTTCACCTAAAGAACGATGCAAGCATATCTTCTAAAGCCTCCAGGTCAGAATAGGATGGACTGCCGTTTTAAGCTCTATGTTGCCCTACTGGAAACATGCTCCATAAAATCCCCCCATAAAGCCTAAACTCTAATGACCTTACCAGATCACCATCAACCTAATTTTTATAATATTATAAAAAAGAAAAACTAAGGCCACCAACCTTTTATATTCGCACCCTTTCTCGTCTCAGCATGATCAGCATCGCCAACGGGCCGGGTTTTCATAACTGTCTCAAGGAGTGCGAACGTCAAACCCCATTTATGAATTAAATTCATAACTTTGTACAATTTTTATACTCTAATAAAAGAGCTTCTCCTCTCTTATAATAATTTTAAAGCTGCATTTTAGAGGGTAAGAGCAAAATCTCTTCCTTACCCATCGCTCATCCGCTTTCATAAGAAAAAACAAATCATTCTTTTGTCTGTTTTTTCTTTTCATCTTTTCAAGGATTCTTACCAATGAACAAGGCCCATAACAGCAATCATAAGGTTGGGCAGGACAATCGCCATCATCATTCTCGCCGCGATTTCCTTAAACTCACCACCACTAGCGCGCTTGCTATTGGCGCTGAATCTTTTTCTCATGTACCCCTAGGAAAGGCTCAAAGCTTGCCAGAAAAACCAGAAAAATGGGACAAGACTTTCCCTAAAAGTGATAATGTTCACCATAAAAAGGTTAGTTTTAAAAACCGATATGGCCTTACACTGGTTGCCGACCTTTACCAGCCCAAGAATGCTCAAAAGAACCTTGCTGCTATTGCTGTGGGTGGCCCCTTTGGGGCAGTAAAAGAACAATCCTCTGGTCTCTACGCCCAGACCATGGCCGAACGAGGGTTTGTAACCCTTGCGTTTGACCCTTCCTACACTGGGGAAAGTGGGGAAGAACCCCGAAACGTTGCCTCCCCCGATATCAATACCGAAGATTTTAGTGCAGCAGTAGATTATCTTAGCTTACAACTCTTTGTTGATCGAGAACGCATTGGCATGATCGGGATTTGTGGCTGGGGTGGAATGGCCCTGAATGCTGTTGCCGTTGACAAGCGTGTTAAAGCCGTTGTTGCCAGCACCATGTATGACATGGCCCGTGTTATGTCAAAAGGGTATAATGATCGTGTAACCCTTCAATAGCGTACGAAAATGTTAGAGCAGTTAAGCCACCAGCGTTGGGAGGATGCAAAAAACGAAACCCAAGCCTATCAGCCCCCTTATAACGTATTAAAGGGCGGAGAAGCGCAATTCCTACGAGATTACCATGACTATTATATGACACCCCGTGGATACCATGCGCGCGCAGTCAACTCCGGAAATGCGTGGACGCAAACAACACCCCTCTCATTCATGAATATGCCCATTCTTACCTATATTGCCGAAATATCCCCACGCCCTGTCCTGTTTATTCATGGCGAAAAAGCCCATTCGCGCTATTTTAGCGAAACTGCTTACGCAGCGGCGGCAGAACCAAAAGAACTGATGATTATTCCAGGTGCTACCCATGTCGACCTTTATGACCGAATGGATCTCATTCCTTTTGACAAGCTGGAGGCATTTTTCACCCAACACTTGGCATAACCGTGATTATTCGCGCCAATCAGATTTTAACAGGCCTGGCCATGACCATGCTGGGGGTAGGGGGTATGGCTTGCTTCTTTTATCGGGCACGATGATGCAGGGATACCTGCCCCTACAACCTTTCATTCCGTTCAGGTGCCTCTTCTTTATCATATTCCATTCATAGGGCCTGCATTTTTTGGGCAGGATATGAAATTACCGTTAAATTATGAATATAAATTATGAATGAGTTTTTGCCATCTTCTTTTGCCATCTTCTCGTGAGCGCCAGACGTCTCACGAGAAGATCAGCATTAACCTCGATAACGTAAGGCATTAACCAGCAAGGCAAAGGCTGGCGTGGATTGCCGCCTGCTTGGATAATAAAGATGATAGCCCGAAAATGACGGGCACCAGTCCCCAAGAACTTGGACGAGACGTTTTGTGGCAATATGGTGTTCTACCATATCCAGGGGCAAAAAGCACAGCCCTACCCCTTCAAGAGCCGCCTTGAGAAGCAAGTCTACCGAGTTTAGGATCAATTGCCCCTCCACACGAACCCGTAATTCTCGCCCATCTTTTTCAAATTCCCAAACATAGAGGCCTCCAGATGTCGGCATACGTTGATTGACACATTCATGACCTATTAAATCCTGAGGAGTTTCGGGAATTTTACGCGTTTTAAAATAGGATGGTGAACCAACGACAACAAGACTTGTATCGGGACCTATTCGCACCGCGATCATGTCTTTTTCCACCTATTCACCAAACCGTACGCCTGCATCATATCGCTCTGAAACAATATCAGACAAACCGTAATCAACCACCATCTCAACGTTAATTCCTGGGTAATCTCGAAGGAACTTAGGAAGTTTTGGCCACAAGACCGCATGAATGGCATGCCCACTGGCGGTGATCCTGATCGTGCCTCGAGGGGTGCCTTGCTGTGCCGTTAAAACACCCAATTCCGCCTCAATCTCTTCTAAGCGGGGAGTCATAGTCAGGAGCAACTGCTCGCCAGCAGCCGTTGGGGCAACACTCCGAGTTGTGCGGGTGAGGAACCGCACCCCAAGCCGGCCTTCCAACAGTCTGATGGAATGGCTCAACGCAGATTGCGAAACCCCTAACTTTGCTGCTGCTCTGGTAAAGCTTTGCTCTTGGGCTACGGCCTGAGCAGTGGCTTTTATATGGAAATTTATCAGCCTCCCTTCAATGCAGGCAACTTATACTGCCACCAAGGCAGATAATATTTTCAAAATACTCAGCCCCCCTGTGGCATGGGGAATGGGAGCCGTTGGTCTTTTTTTTTATGGGCCAGTTTATGGTGTTTACCTATCTACGACCATTCCTTGAAACGGTAACCCATGTTGATGTTTCAACACTCTCTCTTATTCTTCTCATCATCGGCGTGGCAGATTTTGTAGGCACACTCCTGATTGGCATGCTCGTAAAAGAGTGGCTGTACAAAACACTTGTTGTTATCCCGATTTTAATGGCCGCAATAGCCATATTCCTAATTCCCTTGGGAAGTTTTACGATAGCAACAACGCTCTTGCTAGGGGTTTGGGGTTTTCTGGGAACCTCAGCACCCGTAGGGTGGTGGACATGGCTTGCAAGAACACTGCCAAAGAATGCGGAGACGGGAGGAGGGCTTATGGTAGCCATCATACAGCTTACCATCATGCTGGGTTCTACAACCGGTGGCATTCTGTATGACAAATTGGGGTACTATGTAACTTTTGGCGTAAGTGCAATCATCCTTCTTATAGCCGCCTCCCTTTCTGCTTTGGCAGCTGCCAGAAGTAAGGCTGCCACAAATCCTATAAAAAGCTCTAACCACAGCCCTGTGCAGGGTGCAGAAAAATAACCCATAAACCAAAACCGGTTTTTCAAAAGGGGTTAAAAGCCCCTATTTTCCTTCTTGAAAATACGCCAAAACTTATTCTGTCTCCTTATTTTTCCAAAAAAAACCCATTCAAAATAAAAAACCAAAATTACCCATAACCCCTTTTAGAGTAGACAATGATTGGCAAAAATACTGACTCTGTGCCTCACCTGGGATATGCCAACCAAATAACCTCTTTCAGGGGGGTGTAAGGCTAAAACTTGCGATATAAGGCTAGAACACATCTGTGATCAGACCTCAGAAACTGGAACTGACTCATGGTAAATATCCGTTCACGATGGCCACTATATAGCTTACTTCCCTGACATTAGGCCGGGTTTCCAGCCAGGCAATACGCTTTATCAAAGTCTTTTCCCCCTTAAGCTCTCCCTGAAGAATAGGCACAATGAGCCTCTTTAACCGTTTGTGCCTGTTGACCTATTCCCCCATAAAAATTCTTTCTTAGGCTTTGAAAATTACGGTTTCCAAATCGGGATATTTCAGGGGTACTTCTAGCCCACGGTACGGCTTTTATAATTCAGCCATCTAACCCCCGATAATCATGAATTTCACTATCATTCTTTTCCTTCACCTGTTGTCCTTCATCAATTGAAGAAAAAAATTTTCTGATGACCCATAGCCTCTTTGCGCTCATGGCAATTTTTTCTTTTTAATCACTCCAGATCCCCACAAAATTATAAATAACTATGCATAACGGTTAAAAGTAATTTTATTACATTTTTTGTGAAAAAAATATATTATTCACATTGATATGTGGACATATTAATGTGAATAATATACATATTCGTTAATTGATATTATTTACGGGAATTTATAGTAAAATTATGCCCAACCGTGCCCCCAATTTTTTAGTGATCATTGCCGACCAGCTCACGACATCTGTTCTTCCCACAATTATGGGCGGGCATGAAAACTCCGTTGTTATTGCCCCTACCCTTCTTCATATGGCTCGTAACGGGACTTCCTTCTGTAATGCCTATACCAACAGCCCCTTATGTGGCCCCTCTCGTGGCGTGCTGATGACGGGCTTACTCCCCTCTCATAGCGGGATTTATGATAATGCCAGCGAATGGCCCGCCGCCTTGCCAACTTTTGGACACAGGTTGAGGATTGCTGGCTATCAAACCATTTTATCGGGGAAAATGCATTTTGTTGGCCCCGAACAACTGCACGGCTTTGAGGAAAGACTCAATACAGATATTTACCCTGCCGATTTTACATGGGTGCCGAACTGGCTGGAACCAGACTATAGGCCCAACTGGTATCATTCCATGGATTCTATCCAGAATGCCGGAACCGTTTTACGGAGTAACCAAATTGACTATGATGAGGAGGTAGCCTTTCTCACCCGGCGAAAACTGTTTGATCTAGCACGCAAACGCAATGGTTATGATCCTTTCTGCCTAATTGTATCGTTCACTCACCCCCATGATCCCTATAATATAGAACCCCAATGGTGGAACCTGTATAAGGATACCAATATTCCGTTACCCCGCGTTTCATGGCCCCAAAACCCCCATCCTTCGCTTGTTCGAATAGCCCATACCTGTGGCATGACAGGAAGGGATTTTACCCAAGACCAAATCCAACATACACGTCGGGCTTATCTGGGCTCTATTTCCTATATTGATCATCAAATCAAACAATTACTTCATACGTTAGAGGAAACTGACCTCGCCAAAAACACCATCGTTGTTTTTACCAGTGACCATGGCGATATGCTGGGCGAACATGGTTTATGGTATAAAATGTCGTTCCTGGAAGGGTCTACACGGGTGCCGCTTATTTTCTACAACCCCCATTTTATACCCACCCAACAAGTTCCTCATGCGGTTTCTCTTATAGATCTTGGGCAAACCCTATGCGATTTTGCGGGCACTCCCGATATTTCTACGGAATGGCAAGGAAAAAGCCTGAAACCTCATATCGATAAAAAAGGCGGGCACGATGAGGTCTATGGTGAATATTTGGGTGAAGTGACTTTAGCCCCCACCACCATGATCCGTAAGCAAGAATGGAAATATATCCATACCCCCGGTGATCCAGACCTCTTATATAATCTGGTTCATGATCCTTACGAGCAAACAAATCTTGCAGAACAGAAGGCTTACCACCAAATTACCGAGCACTTTCTGCAGGAATCCAAAAAGCGGTGGAATTATGACGCCCTTTATAAGGATGTTATCAAAAGCCAGAAACAACGCGCACTTGTTCACAAGGCCCTTATGAGTAGGACCTATCAACCCTGGGATTATGAAAAGCCTGGCCAGGCCCACCAAGTCTATATTAGAAACCACACCCCCCTTGAAGACCTTGAAGCCAAAGCCCGCCTCTTACCAAACAATGAGGAAAAGCTATTATGATCGTTATTCTTGAAAAAAACTTTCCCTCTTGCCTAATCACTTCCCCATCATTCTCCCATCTTACGCTGTTACACTTAGAGAAAGAGGCTTATGACCCTCAGTCTATGCCTCGAATGTATAAAAAATAATTTCATATGACATTACCGCATTTATGATGCGCATGGGGTTCCATACCCATGCCCGTATAAACGCTCTCTTAAGCCATCGTCCTCCTATAAACCCCCGAGAAACAAGCCAGCACCATGTAGGCTCCTTATGTGGAGAACGCCCTTGGTATCGACTTTACGAAGAAAACACGATGATAAGGGTCAACAGGGAAAAGTTTTATGAATTATTCTTCTAAAAAATATTCTTCATGGGTTTCGGCAGTACCGCACTATGAAAAACTGCTTTCAAGATCACACTCGATTCTTACAGCACTGCAACGCAACAAAAAAGCCTTATGGCTGATAGCAAGTGTAAGTGCTGCTGATTGCGCAGCCCACAGCATGAATGTCTTAGGGCCATTTGCGGTAGAAGCTATTCTTACGCATGCTCATCTTAATACATTTCAGGCTGGACTATGGATGACAACTGAAATGCTCTCCTATGGGTTGGCCATGGTTTGTGCCGCCCATTATGCTGTTCATATCAACTTACGGATGATAGCGCTCATAGCGTCAATCATGGTGATTCTGGCGCAGAGTATTTCTGGTGTAACTGATACATATGCCCTCCTTATCGGCTTAAGAGTTCTATCAGGCACCGGATTAGGGCTGTTAAATGCCATTGTGAATATCAGTGCTGCCCGAACAGATAAACCAGCCCGCACCCTCTCCATTGTGATGTGCGCTCAAACGGTGGTTTACACCCTGTCCAGTCTTATTTTCCCTATAACAGCTGCCTCTTTCGGGCAGATAGGCACATTTGGAACCTTGGCAGCCCTTGTTATGGGGTTTCTTCCTTTTATGCTCGCTCTTCCCAACAGGGCGGCCTTACAAAACCATTCATCTGTCAGGGCACATCCTTCCCAAAATTATGGCAAGACCGTAAAAACACTGACTTGTATTGCTGTTATTTTCTATACGGGCGGAAGCCTTGCATCTTGGACATTTACCGAACATGTTGCCCTCTCTGTGGGATTAAGCCAAACCCAGTTTGGTACACTTTCCTCCCTTTCCAATATTTTAAGTTTGGCTGTTTGTATACTGTCCTCCTACATGGGAGAAAAACCTTTTACAGGAAAATTCATCATTATTGCTATTCTTGTTACGGGGATTGCCTGTGTTTTCCAATGCGCTCCATTAGGAAAAGTAAGTTTCTCTGCTGCCTTTATCGTCAATTACCTGCTGTGGTTCTTTATTTACCCCCAGCTCATAGGCCTTGCCGGCAAGCTGGATCCCAGTGGAAAACTTGCTTCTCTCGCCAGTGGTTCGTGGATGTTTACCCAAGCCACAGCCACAACACTGGCAGGGTTTGCAGGTTATCATCAGCTCTTCTTGTTGGTTGGTACAAGTGGCTTGGTGGCTTGTAGTTTTTCAGCTATTCTTGTGCATAAAACTCTTACCTATACTCGTTAATTGTCCCTAAAAGCTTCAAGACCTCTATGAATATATTCAATGATAATAAATTTTTTCTAAGAAACGCTTTTATCCTGTATATAGGTCTTTATAGGTGGGCACTGTTTATAGTGATAGGGAATTTTTTTTACCATACAGCCTATGCGAAAATTCCCTTATTAGTCTCCAATACGGCAGGCCTTTATGGAAGGATGGATATTGGGGGGGCCCTATTCTTTCTGCCTAATAGTAATTTTAGTGCAGGCTCCTATACCATTCACCCCTCTGGCCAGACGACCAAGCACAAAAATGTTTTTTATGGAGAGCTCTATATGGCTCCTCATCTCATCGGTTCCTGGATAACGCCTTGGGGATTTAGAGCCTTTGGAACCCTATCAGCTGTTGGGTCCGGTACATTTGGGCAAGGAGATGCTGAAGTTATTTCACAAACACCCGGAACCCCCCACGCCATAACCCTAGAAGAGGCCAATATTGGTGCGGAAATACCCCTTTCTGAAGATAAAATTACCCAAAAACTCTCTGTTGAAGGAGGACGCCAACGTTTTATCATTGATGATGGTTTTTTGGTAGGAAAAGGAACTTACAGCGCAGGCGCTCTAGGAGCGTGGTGGTATGCTCCACGGTTTGCATTTGCAGGGCCTGGGCGCATCAGTTTTGAGGATCGTTTTTTGCGTTCTGATATTTTTATACTCGAAAATAACAGCAACAACGATGCCACCTTTGACTATGATCAACCAAAAACAAAATTTGAAGGATTTGATATTAGTTGGTTTCAGACCGACGCAAAAAATGGGGAAACCTACGAAGATCGAAAAGCCTATATAACTTTATCTTACATCCATGTTAGGCAAGCAGACCATTCAGCCCATTACAACTATAGTATTCGCGCGAACAGGCAGGGTATGCATGTGCTTTCCTTAAGCTGGGGGGGAAGCGTATTTGCTTCTGACCTTTGGGCACCATCTAAGGACTTTACATTTTTTGGAAATGTTGTGGCAGAAGAAAACGCCAAGGGACATAATGGGTATGAAGGCACCGAAGCTTATGGTTTTTATGCCGAACCAGGGTTTACATTCTCAGATATCCTATGGGAACCGCATTTATTTTATCGTTATACCCATTTGGGGGGAGCAAAAAACCAAGAGGGAAGCGTTAAACGCAACTACGATCCTTTCTTTCTGTTTAATGGCAGCCGTTCTAATTATGGTGGCTACTGGCCAGGGGAAATTGTTGGCATGTACCTTGCCCCCTTATCCAATATTGCCATTCACCAGATAGACCTTACCGCCACCCCTCCATGGCACCTTCTTCATAACCAGGACAAGCTAACATTTGGCCTTCACTTCTATTCCCTTTCCTTAATTCATCCTGGAGGGTTAGGTTTTGCCGCAGAAAGCCCAAAACATATTTCTGATGAAATAGACCTCTCAGCAGAATATGTCTTTGATCCAAGTTTTTCTGGAGCTCTCACAGGGGGGATCGCCTCATCTGGTTCAGCTGCCAGTCGTTTGGTCAATAGTAGCCTCCCTCAAGGGGTAAAGCCCATCCATATCAGCCATTATAGTGGTATTATAGAAATGTTTTTTTATAAAAGTTTTTAACTATACCCATAATAAAATCATAAAAAATGCCTTAATGACCATGAAAAAGAAGGGTTACACCATAAATCATAAGCTTCTTAAAATCATTGCTTAAGATATTCAGAGACCCTTCGGTAAAAAATTAAAAAACACTGCCTGAATACCCATTTTTCCACATCTTGCCTTCTTCTTCCTCATGATTCCCAAATCCCTTAACCCTTTTCCCTCACAATAGATTTTTTCGAAATAGACTGCTTTTTAAGAGAAAATTTCTTGTTAAGAAACACTTTCATGGACAACAGGTGTTTCGTGGTTTTTATACCCAAACGCCTCAACCAAAAATCTCCACCTGAATCTATGCAACTCTTTGTTTATGAATCCGTTTTCAATAAACCAACAGCCATTATTTCCTTCTTAAACCTTTTAATATTTAACTTGAAAATGACTTTACCACCCAGAAATGGGTGGTTTTTTATAATAAGTTTCATGATTTATTTCTACCTATTATGGGTAAAAATAGCCCCCTATTACTTTTTTAAAGAAGCCTGTTCCAAAAAATGGCCCATAAGTCTTTCTCCCATGGGTCTTTCCTTAGAAGAATGAAGGAAGCTATTAACAGTACTAAATTAGTCCTGTTAATAGCTTCCCTTTATAACAACGATAAGATCCATCTAATGGATTGAAGAAAAACAATAGGTTATAGGTTAACCATACTAAAAAAGTAAGGTTTGATAAAAAGTGGCGAATAAAAATAATAACTGATCAACAGTTATAACCGATTCTAACAAAAAACCGCACCTATAAAACAGGTGCGGTTTTTTGCGAGCTCATCCATAAACTGTTTTTCTCAATCTCCTCAACAACTTAGGGTTCCTGATAGAATTTTAAAAAGCTGACTGAACCCGCATCACCACTGAATCTAATGAACGCCCATTCAGATTAATGGGATTTCCATCAGAATAACTAGCATGAATATGGCTATAATCCAGCATCACCCGAAAGTGGCGATTCAAAGACCAGTTCAAGCCAAGGCTGACGATATCTTGCTTACCACCTTGCACTCCGCCCTTATCAATCTTATCGTTAAGGTCAACAACGCTCCACCGAGCTTGGGCTTCCAAAGCGCCCAAGTTTCCATGTGTCGGATTAAAATCCTCTTCCACTCCTGGAGCGCGAAATGCTGCAGAGCGGATATCATAGGCACGAGGTTTTCCAAAAATCGTATAACCTGCGGAAACATAGTAGCCTTGAAAATTCAAATTTGGGAGGCTCCCTTGCTCACCCTTACCATCACGATTAACACCAATATGAATATATTCCGCCTTAAGCAACGCTCTATCCCAGCGCACAGCAAATTCAGGCCCAGCTTCCCATATTTGCGAGACATCCTTAAGAGTTCCGGTCGTCACAAGGCGATCAGATGTTAAACGAGATTCCGGCCTTGCCCCCAGAGAATAAAGGCGGCCACCGGAGTTTTTATCAACCTGAAAAGCACTTGAAGCTGATAGACCCAAATGCATATCCCAATCCTTACTAGCAATAGGCCGCCCTGCCACACGAAAAACACCCCCCGTCTGATTTTCGACAGTGGAAGGATCATTCGTGTTACGACCAAAGGAATGCCCGGTTAAATAAGCTCCTATATACCATTGATCCCCATAGGTAATCCCACCAACACTAAAACGGGCATCGCCTGCAGCAATATTACGGGCAATCTCAGAAATCTCTGGCCGCTCCAGGAACTGGAATTCATTAGAGCTTTCAGAATCTTCCAATGTCACACGAGGCTGAAAATAACCGATCGTCAGAATGGTATTTTCCAAGCCACCATATTGTAAGTTTCCTTCATAAAGGGTTACTTTCCCGTCAGGGCTCCCCCCATATTCTGGCGTCACATTGGCAGCAAACGTATCATAGCGGAAGGTGAAGGGAATACGGAGCCTACGGGCATTTTGCGTAAAACTTTTAAAATCTCCCTTTTTCTCTCCCTCTCGCGGAGCAGTGCTAAGAAAACCTCCAAAATCCTCATGAAAAGCTAACCCAATGGCTAAACTGTAATGCCCATCATCGGAGGCAATAGTCGGGCGCCCTCCTGGGAAACCAATGGTTATTCCGCCAATATGGACACTTTCATCCTTAACACTGGCTGTTTGTATTAGCGGCATATCAGGTGACCAAAATGAAGCCCCACGATCTGGCGGAGGACGATCAAGATGTTCTACCACCATTGGCTTTTTGCTTTTTTTGCCGTGAGCAGACACTGGCTCATCACGCTTCTCTGCTGTAGCAAGCATAACCGGCCGAGGTCCCGCCGCAACTTGAGGGTGAGAGGCCTGACCCTCTACAGACTCAGCTGGCTTGGCAGTCGCTACCTGGGTAGAAGAGGTTGAAGTATGGGCATATTTTGTACGATTATGAGACGAAGACCCACTCTTTTGGGCCATCTTGGCATTAACATGTGCGAGCTCCTTTTTGAGCGAAGAAATCTGAGCTGTCATGGCCTGTGCCATTGCCAGCATCTGTTTTTTCAAGGCAATAATCTCATCATGCTCTGAAGAAGGAGGCGCTGCATAAGCTGCTGTGGAACATAAAATGGAACCAATAAAGGAAGCTGTAATTTTTCTGGAATCAATCCATTGCATAAGAGCAGTAACCTTCTTGCTTGTAAAACTGCTCTTTCATTACCAATTCAGCGGCCAAAAAGTGTTTCAATACGATGAAGCTTCTGTGAAAGTTTTGTTAAACTCAGTATGTAATATGACTCTTTGTCATAAAAACTTAACAAAAATGAGATGGAAAAATTACGCCTCCACTCTTAAAGTTTTGCCAATACCAACGGTTTTAAGGCTTTATTATGCGCCACTTTTTCTTATCTGTTCCCGTTATGGGGTTTACCTTTTTGGCCCTCTCCTTTTCTGCCCATGCCCAACAAGACACAACCATTACCGGGGTGGGCTCAAGTTTTGCAGCGCCTATCTATCAAAGATGGGCCGCATCCTCTCAATCACAAACACATATAAAACTCAATTATCAGGCCCTAGGCTCCAGCGCCGGACAAAACCAGATCATGAATCATACAGTGGATTTTGGCGCTTCAGACGTGCCCCTTCCCCCTAACAAGCTGGAATATAACCACCTGCTCCAATTTCCAACCATTTTAGGCGGAATCGTGCCTGTAGTGAATATTCCCAATCTTAAGTCCGGTGAACTGCACCTAACAGGAGAAATTCTGGCCAATATCTTCCTGGGACAGATTACGTATTGGGATGACCCAACCATACAAAATATAAACCCTCATCTTAAAATGCCCCATCTGGAAGTTGCCCCCGTTCATCGAGCTGATGGTTCGGGAACAACCTTTATCTTTACCTCTTATCTGGCGCGGCATTCCAAAGAGTGGGTAAAAAATGCCGGAGCAGGAACTTCCATCACCTGGCCTAGTGGCACGGGAGCCAAAGGAAATAACGGTGTAGCCTCAGTTGTAAAAAATACCGAAGGTAGTATTGGCTATGTTGAATATGCCTATGCCCATGAAAATGCCTTAACGACACCAGCCTTAAAAAACCGTACCGGGCGGTTTATAGAACCTAACGAAAACAGTTTTGCAAAAGCAGCGAGTTCAGCCCACTGGGAAAAGGCCCAGAATTACGAGGTAGACCTGTTGGATACTGAAGGCGAAGAAGCATGGCCTATCCTTTCCGGCACCTATGTTTTACTCTCCAAAGAGAATAAAAATAATCTGCCAGTCGTTCAGTTTTTTTCCTGGGCATTTGACCACGGCAACCCAACAGCGCAGTCTCTTTTTTATATCCCACTCCCTAACACCGTTAAAAACACTATACGCACCACGGTTTGGAACCATGCTGTTTCGCCTTCTTCATCTACACCATAGCTTTGAAAGACCAGAAATAAAAGCAGGCCAAATCGTATGAATTTTTCTAAAAAACATCTTTCCTCCACCGTTTTTTCCTGTCTGGTATGGGGTGCGGGGCTTTTTGTGTTGGTGCTCCAGCTCGCTATTATGACGGAAATGTTTCTAGGAGGGTGGAAAGCTTTCTCTACATTTGGCTTTCATTTTCTTATCGATAGAAGCTGGAACCCCGTTAAGCAGGTTTTTGGCGCTGCAGCGCCCTTATTTGGCACCCTTATGACATCGATCATTGCCCTTGTCATTGCCCTTCCCTTTGCTTTTGGGTGTGCCTTTTGGCTTAGCCAGCTGGCACCCCCTAAAATGAAAAAAATTGTTGGCCATGCTATCCAACTCTTAGCAGCTATTCCTTCTATTATCTTTGGCATGTGGGGGTTTTTTATTGTGGTGCCCTTCATGGCCCGTGTTGTACAGCCTTATGGAAAAACCTTCTTTAAAGATATCCCCCCTCTTGAGTGGCTTGTCCAAGGACCGCCCTTCGGAACAGGGTTGCTCACCGCAGGCATTATCCTTGCAATTATGATTACCCCCTTTATCTGCGCTATCCTGCAAGATGCTTTTGCCAACACCCCAACAAACCTGATCGAAAGTGCCTACAGCCTAGGCGCAACAAAATGGGAAATCGTGCGCCATATTATCCTACCCTGGTCATTTCGGCCCCTTATTGGGGGAATTATCCTAGGATTGGGCCGAGCTTTGGGAGAGACAATGGCCGTTACATTTGTTATTGGCAATGCGAACCGGATTGGCTGGTCTCTCTTTTCTCCCAGTAATACAATAGCCTCACTTATTGCCCTTGAATTTCCTGAAAGCCCAGCAGGGAGCTTAAAGCTTTCTGCTCTCTTAGCCTTAGGGTTTATTCTTATGGTGATCTCTTTTTTCACCTTAAGCTATTCACGGTTCTTACTCAAAAGGTTCTCTTAAATTATGCATTCCTCTGCATCTTCCTTGCAAAGGCATAAAATTTCATCTGTCGTCAAAAAACGGCGGCTCATGAACCAAATAAGCTGCTTGCTGGCATGGGGGGCTACAGCCCTTGTGGTGATGGTGATTTTTTCCATTCTCCTCACCCTGCTATGGAATGGAATAAGGGGCTTAACCCTCTTTACCTTTACCCATATTACGGCAGCTCAAGGCCTGCCAGGGGGGTTACTGAATGCCATTATGGGCAGCCTTATTCAGGTCAGTCTTGCCACCTGCCTTGGCACCCCTTTAGGAATTCTGGCAGGAATTTTCCTTTCTGAGTTTAACCGCTTCCCCGCTCTGTCCAGTGCGGTGCGTTTTGTCTCTGACATGCTGCTTTCAGCACCTTCTATTTTAATTGGATTATTTGTCTACCTTCTCCTTGTCGCCAGTGTTGGCCATTTCTCTGGCTTTGCAGGGGCCTGTGCCTTAGCGATCCTCATTATTCCCGTCATTATTCGCACAACTGAGGATTCCCTTCACCTGGTTCCTTCAGCGTTAAGAGAAGCAGGAGCAGCCTTGGGAACAGCCAAATGGAAAACTGTGCTGTTTATCTGCCTTCCTTCTGCTAAAACTGGGATATTAACCGGAATTTTACTAGGGATCGCCCGCATCTCTGGGGAGACAGCGCCCTTACTTTTTACCTCCCTCGGTAATATGGACTGGTCCATCGACCTCGCCAAACCCATGGCAAGCCTACCGCTTGTTATTTACGCTTATATTGATTCTGCTGACACAGCCTGGATCCACCTTGCCTGGACAGCCGCACTGCTTATTACCATAGGCGTTTTAGGGCTTAATATTGTGGCCCGCTCATTTCTTTCCACCCCAGCCCAAAAACAGAAATAACCATGACCCCTGCCCCAATAGAGAACAAGACCATCCTCTCCATCGAAAAACTAAACTTTTTTTATGGCCACCAACAAACGCTCTACGACATTACAATGAATGTCCCTGCCTACAAGGTTACAGGCCTAATTGGCCCTTCAGGCTGTGGAAAATCAACCTTACTTCGCACCCTTAACCGAATGTATGATCTCTACCCCGAGCAACGCGCAGAAGGAACAGTTCTTTTTGAAGACTATGATATTCTTTCTAGCAAAATTGACCTCGATCTTTTACGCACAAAAATAGGGATGGTTTTTCAACGCCCCACAGCCTTTAGCATGTCCATTTTTGATAATATTGCCTTTGGGATCCGCCTCCATGAAAAGTTGAATCTCACAGAGCTGGAAGAACGTATTACCAATGTTTTACAGCAAGTAACCCTATGGAACGAGGTTAAAGACCGCCTGCATCATTCTGCCCTTTCCCTTTCTGGCGGCCAGCAGCAGCGCCTATGCATTGCCAGGGCTTTGGCCACCAAACCTGAGATCCTCCTCATGGATGAGCCAACAAGTGCCCTTGATCCTATCTCTACAGCTCATATTGAAGAATTACTCGACGAGATCTGTCAAAACCACAGTATTATTATTGTTACCCACAACCTTCAGCAAGCCGCCCGTTGCACAGACCAGGTTGGTTTTCTCTTTCAGGGAAAACTCGTGGAACTAAATGCCTCAGAAAAACTCTTTACTGCACCAGAAAACCCTCGCACACAGGATTATATAACGGGCCGTTTCGGCTGAAGGATATTGCCCCATGACATCTCAAAAACATACCGTTCATAGTTACGAAAAAGAGCTTTCTTACCTTAAAGAGCTATTACTGCGCATGTCTGGTCTTGTAGAGCAGCAATTTTCAAATGCAATTAACCTTTTATTGCAAGGACAAAATACAGCCCTTGCCCAAAACATCATAAGAGCAGATCAAAAAACAGACAGTCTTGAAAAAGAAATAGAAATCAACGCCATTAAACTTTTAGCGTTAAGGGCCCCCATGGCCCAGGATCTTCGAGAAATTGTCTCCTCCCTTAAGATCAGTGCCAATCTTGAACGCATTGGCGATCTTGCTGCCAATATTGCCAGACGCTTCACCGAAATAGGCGATATTAACACCCTTCCCCCTCTCTCCTCACTCATAACCATGGGTAAACGCATTGAGGATAACCTGCAAAAAACCATTCAGGCCCTTACCCAACTTGATAAGGATATGGTGTTCTATCTCTGGGCGGCGGATGAACAAATCGACCAATTCTATATCAATGTTTTATGTGAAATTACCAACTATATGACTGAGCATAAAGAGTATGTCACACCCTGTTCACATCTCCTCTTTATTGCCAAAAATATGGAGAGAATTGGCGACCATATTACAAATATTTCAGAATATGTTTATTATATTGTCACTGGCGATCTTCTCCCCTCAAATATCAGGAGCGAAAAAAATTCTCCTGCTTACAAAAACACATAATGAAAGAGAGACGATTGCCCCATCCCCCCTATATTCTGATAGTGGAAGATGATGCTGCCATTACTTTGCTGCTCACTTATAATCTTACCCAGGCAGGTTTTGAAGTTAGCACGGCTGGAACAGGAAAAGAAGCCTTGGAAAAAATCAATGCCCGCCTGCCCGATGCTATTATTCTTGATTGGATGCTTCCAGTCTTCTCAGGCATAGAGGTGTGCCAGAAAATCCGTGCCACCCCGCATCTTCAGAATCTGCCCATTCTTATGTTAACAGCACGCAATAAAGAAGAAGATACCATCAATAGCTTTACAAGTGGAGCCGATGATTTTGTTACCAAACCTTTTAGCATTACTCCCCTTATCTTGCGTTTACGGGCCCTTTTAAAACGCTCCCACCCTGCTCAAAACCACCATAGCCCAATACTGACCTTTCATGATGTCACTATGAATCTACAAGAGCACAAAGTCCAAAGAGGACAGCGTAATATTTTGCTTGGCCCGACCGAATTTAAAATGCTTGAGCTTTTTTTACGCAACCCTCGTAGGGTTTTTTCCCGTAATGATTTGCTAAATATTTTATGGAGTGCACATAATATCAACGTAGAAGCCAGAACGATTGATGTTCATATCCGACGGTTAAGACGAGAACTCAATGCCGAAAATGAACCCGATATTATTCGTACCATACGGTCTGCCGGTTACGCCCTCGATCTCGTCTCAGCTTCATAAAATAAGACAGAGTATGGTGTTTTTCGTTACCTTCATTGCCATAAGCAGCCTAATAGGGTGGGGAATAACCATCTTTGCTTATCATTCAAACCAGAAAAAACAACGCCTGACCGCACTCTATAAACAAAAGGAAAGTAAGGAACATCTTCAACAATATATCTATGAAGTTCTTCTCCAAATGGTAGAAACCCTCCCACATAACCTAATCTTAATGAATAAAGAGGGGGCTCTCCTTTACACCAATTCTCACGCGAAGCAGTCACTCGATTATGACCTTCATACCCTTCTTCGCCATCCACAATTTTTTCTACACAGAGACCGAATTTTAATACGGAAATCCTCTTCTTTCCACATTACCCTTACCATCGGTTCAATACGTCATTTTCACGTAACCATGCAGGCAACTACCCTCGCCCATTACCCAGACACTCTCATTCTTATTGGCATTACAAACCAAAGCCATCAACATACTCTGGAGCAAACTCAAAATGACTTTATTGCCAATGCAAGCCACGAACTTCGTACCCCGCTAACAGCCCTTAAGGGACTTATGGAGACCATACTAGGCCCTGCCAAAAAAGATGAGCAGGCAAAATCGGCCTTCTTGCAGGTCATAAATGAAAAGATTCACTACATGATCAACCTTACCGATAATCTTTTGTACCTTTCCCAGCTTCAATCCAGCTTTACTCCAGTCCCTAAGAAGCCTACACACCTTACTGACATAACCCGTAAAATTGTTGACGATATGCGCCTTTCCTTTCCTCACATCAACTTTGAGCTCCAACACCCCGCCGCCTTTCCACCCATTACAGCCAACACAACGCTGATTGAGCAAATGATAAGAAATATTATGGAAAATGCCGTACGATATGCTGGAAAAGGGCAGATATCCCAAGGCCATATTACCCTCTCCTTACAGGAAGTAAGAGAAGGAAAAAAACAAAAATGGCCCGATAATCACGGAATGCTTTTACAAATTGAGGATAATGGTCCAGGGATACTACCGCAGCATATTCCCAAATTGACCGAACGATTTTACCGTGCCGATCTTCACTCACCCGGCAGTGGCATTGGACTTGCCATTGTACAACACATCGTCAACAGCCATAATGGGCAGATAAAAATAGAAAGCCAACTCAATAAGGGAAGCCGTTTTTCTATATGGCTTCCCCTTGAGAGATAAACCCTTTAAAAGCTCTGGATTTTCTAAAGTTGTTTTTCAAGAGAATCAAGCACTATACGCACCGTTTCCTCTGGCGTCTGCACAACATCCACCACAATAGGATTTTCATCCTGCCCGGGGGGTTCCAAGGTAGCCAACTGACTGGGAAGCAAACTAGGAGGCATGTAATGGCCAACTCTCTTCTTCATCCGATCCTCTAAAACAGCTTGAGGCACATTTAAATAGACAAAACGGACACTGTTGCCCATATCGCCCCGCAACAAGTCACGATATTTCCGCTTTAAGGCTGAACAGGTTAAAATGCCAGCGCCATGCTGAGCATGAATGCTTTGAATCCACTCATGGCATTTTTCCAGCCAAGGATATCTATCTTCATCCGTTAAAGGAACTCCAGAAGCCATTTTATCGACGTTCGCTTTTGGATGCAGGGAATCCCCTTCCTGATAAGGCCAACCCAATGCTTCTTGCAAACCTTGAGCTACGGTTGTTTTTCCACACCCTGAAACCCCCATAATAACAAGAATGGCTTTTTTCACAGCTTGCTGATAAGCAAGACGCTCTTCTTGTGTTAAATGCTCCATGATACTCATTTATTAATGCTCCAAACGCTTGATACCGTGGCTTCCTGCTATCAACACCTCCGCTGTGCGATCAATAAACAGGCCACTTTCAACAACACCCACCACACTGCCAATATCACGCTCAAGCTTTCTGGCGTCTTTTACCTCTTTAAAATGGCAGTCCAATATTATATTACCACCATCTGTAATAAACAGCTTTCCATCATTTCCCCATCTCTGGGCAACCTGTGCTCCTAAATGAGAAAGCTGATGCGCTGTACTTTCCCAACCAAAAGGAGTAACCTCTACCGGAACTGGGGTATGTTCTCCCAATTGTTTAACCATCTTTGTTTCATCTGCCACAATCACCAATTTTTTAGATGCAGCAGCAACAATTTTTTCCCGTAAAAGAGCCCCTCCCAACCCCTTAATAAGATTAAGGCTCCCTTCTTCAATCTCATCGGCGCCATCAAAAGTAACATCTATAACAGAATGATGGATAAAATCCGTTAACTCTATTCCTAAAGAAATCGCAAGTTTTGCGGTTGCCACCGATGTTGGAATGCCAATACATCTAAGCCCTTGCTGAGTAACCCGCCTTCCGAGCGATTCCACAAAGCAGGTCGCCGTGCTCCCACTTCCTAACCCAACGATCATGCCATCCTGAACCAGGGATGCTGCGATTTCTCCGACTTCTTTTTTGTACGGAAGTGCAATATCAGACATTCTTTACAACTTTCATCTCTCATGAAACGAATAACAAGGCGCAAACTCTTTCCTAAGGTTTTTTACTCCACAACAGCCTTATCAACCAACCACACAAGTGTTCCTTCGGTTGTAATATGGCTTGCTACTTCTGCTGGATCACCAGCCCTAACACGGGCAAATACTTCTTTTTTGCTCGCACCGTTTAACATAAAGACAACATGACGGCTTGAGTGAATGGCTGGAAAAGTTAACGTCACCCGAGTATATGGGGCATCATCAGGTACACAGGTTGAAACCCATTTTATTTTTTCCTGAAGCACGGGAGTCCGTGGGAAAAGAGAAGCCGTATGGCCATTTTCCCCCAACCCCAGCAAGACAACATCAAATAGCGGCTGACCAGGCTTAAGCCCCTTTGCACCATAAATACTTTCAAGCTCCCCTTGATAGGATTCCGCAGCGGCCTCCGCAGAATTTCCATAACGAATAGGGTGGATGTTGCTTTCGGGAATCTTGATATGATCCAACAAAGCTTCTTTAACCATATGATAATTACTGGCAGGATCCGTGGGGAGAACAAAGCGCTCATCCCCAAAAAACAGATGAACGGTCTGCCAAGGCATACGGGTTGCAAACTCAGCGGTCGCCAAAATCTCATAAAGCCGTTTAGGAGTAGAGCCCCCTGAAAGGGCGAGAATAAACGGGGCCCCTTTTTTTGCCAAAGCCTGCTCACAGAGCCATTTGGCTGTATGATAGGCAATGGCCTCTCCATTCTCAAAAACTTCAATATCACCAGATTTTACGTCACTTCCACTCATCGCAGCCTCTCTTAAACAAACCAATCCATTATTTTTTCAATAAAACTAAACGACGCGTATGTTTTTTAACAAATACGTGCAATCTGTTCCAAAAATCTTACAAAACCCTACCCTTTCCTGAATCATCAAGAAAGAACGTAGTGCTTAATGGCCTCTGCCCATCCCTCTTCCTCATTTGAGCCTGTTACAAAATCGGCTTCTGCCTTTACATGAGCAGAGGCATTCCCCATAGCGATAGAAAACCCTGCCTCCTGAAACATAGGAATATCGTTATCCATATCACCAATACAAAGAGTTTGTTCTAACGGAACCTGCATGATTTCTGCCAAATGCCGTAAAGCATGCCCTTTGGTCGCCTGAATATGGGTAATATCCAAATAATGCCCTGTTGAATGGGCAATATTGATTTGGGAAGCATAGTTTTGTAAGAGGTTTTTCTTGACCTCTTCTAATATGTCCGGCTTCCGGCTAACCCCCATAATTTTTTCAATCCCCACATCCTTCCCCATATCCTTCATCGTACTTTGAGCTCGCCTAATAGGAGCCATTTGTAAGACAGATTCTTCATCTTCAACGTAATCCTGGCTATTTTCCCCAACAAACCATTCCTCACCAGAGAAAAGCCATACATCCACCCCCAACGTCTGCAAATATGCGACTATATCAGAGACCAAACCCGCGGATAAAGAATACCGAACCAGAACTTTACCAGCCTCATCCACAACAAGACCCCCATTATATCCCGCTGCAGGGGTCTGTAATTTTAATTGAGACAAAAACATCCTCATCCCCTTTGGGGGACGGCTACTCACCAAACATAAACGAATACCTGCAACTTGTAGGCCATTTACAACATCTACGGTCTCAGCCAACAGCTTTTTCCTACTGGTTACCAGTGTTCCATCTATATCTGATACAACAAGTTTATAAACCATGGGCCAGTACTACCTTTGAAGCCGAGATATTTCTTTCTCTGGGAGAAATATTCTTCCACAAAAACAAAGAAGATTACGACAAAGCATATGCCTGTTATAGCTTAAGCCAATGCCGCCCGGTTTTAGACAAGAGTTCTTCTGCCTCATAGGGGCCTTCTGTCCCTGCAGGGTAAAAGCAGAGAGGGTCTTCATGATCTTTCCAGGCGTTTAGCGCTGGTTGAACGATCTCCCAGCCAGCTTCAATATTATCTGCCCGCTGAAACAACGTGGCATCCCCCACCATGCAATCATAAAGCAGGGTTTCATACCCAGTGCTTGGGCCTACGGTAAACCAGTCTGAATAATCAAAATTCATCCGAACCCCCCCAAGGCGCACCATAGGACCCGGCACCTTGGCTGAAAACTGTATGGTTACCCCTTCTTTAGGCTGGATATGCAAAACCATAATATTTGGGGTTAATTTTTCTACTGGTGTGTCCCGAAACAAGGCAAAGGGAGCCTGTTTAAAATGAATGGAAATTTCCGTCTTTCTATGCGCAAGTCTTTTACCCGTACGGATATAAAAAGGAACTCCCGCCCAACGCCAGTTATCGATTTGTAATTTCATGGCCACATAGGTCTCAGTTTGAGACTTTGCAGCAACACTCCCCTCACTACGGTAACCATCTACCGCAACACCCTCTATTGCCCCGGCTGTATATTGACCACGAACAATATCAGCAGCTGTTGGCGGGGCAATCGCTGCCAAGACCTTTGTCTTTTCATCACGAACAGCGTCTGCCTCAAACGAAGTCGGTGCTTCCATAGCGATCATCGTTAAAAGCTGCATAATATGATTCGGGACCATATCTCTTAACGCCCCGGTGACTTCATAAAAACTACCACGTTTTTCAACACCCACCGTTTCTGCCGCTGTAATCTGAATGTGATCTATATTCTGACGATTCCAAAGGGGCTCAAACATCCCGTTTGAAAACCGCAATGCCAGAATATTCTGCACCGTTTCCTTACCAAGATAATGATCAATACGATAAATCTGTTTTTCAGAAAGGGTTTTGCTGAGTTCAGTATTAAGGGTTACAGCTGAGGCATAATCGGCCCCAAAAGGTTTTTCAATAATAACCCTTCGATAGCAGTCTGGCTTCTCAACAGTCAGTGCTGCATTGCCAAGCTGATCGACAATAACACTAAAAAAGCGTGCGGCCACAGCAAGATAAAAAATACAGTTCGACTCCCCTAATAGCAGGGAAAGCTTGTCATAAGTGCTGCTTTCAGTAAAAGACCCTTGTAGAAAGGTCACACGCTCCATCAACCAGTCCCAGGTGGACTGTTCTAGAGCTACAGCATTTTTCCCGCGCCTTTCTACAAAGTCTTGCATCGTCGCCGTAAATTTTTGGCGTAGTATTTCCGTACTACTTTCAGACCAATCGACAGCAATAACAGAGAACTCTTCGTCAAGAAGTTGCGCCTGCGCAAGATTATAAATGGCCGGCATAAGCAGGCGCGTCGTTAAATCGCCACCACCGCCAAAAATAACAAACTTACAGGGTGGCCCTTTTTTAGGGGCACTTGGCTGAAACCCATCGTCAACCTCTATAAAAGAGTGGTCTTTCTTACTATCCATTGGTCTGTTCTTTCACTGCTTTACTCTGGTTTTTCAGAGATGATAATGAAAAGCCACTATTTTGGCTCTATATGCCCACCAAAACCAAAGCGCATCGCGGAAAGAATTTTCTCAGCATAGTTATTCCCTGTCCGTGAACGAAAACGTGTAAACAAGGAAGCCGTCATAACAGGAACAGGAACATCTTCTTCAATTGCGGCTTCGATTGTCCAACGTCCTTCACCAGAATCAGGGACTTCTCCTTTAAACTGCGGCAGTTCTTGATCCTTGACAAGAGCCTGAGCACAGAGATCCAACAGCCACGAAGAAACAACACTGCCTCTTCTCCAAACCTCGGCGATATCCGCCACATTTAGCTTGAAGCGTTGATCTTCTGGTAAAAGCTGGGAATTCTTTTCTTTAATAACATCAAAGCCTTCAGCATAGGCCTGCATCATACCATATTCTATACCATTATGAACCATTTTCACAAAATGGCCAGAACCAGCAGGGCCGCAATGAAGGTAACCCTTCTCAGCACGAGGATCCAACTCTGAACCACGGTTTTTTGTACGCTCAATTTCACCAATTCCAGGGGCCAGGCTTTCCAGAATAGGATCAATATGATCTGCAGCTTCTTTTGAGCCACCATACATCATACAATAGCCACGTTCCAGCCCCCAAACACCACCAGAGGTTCCTACATCAACAAAGTGAATGCCCTTTTCGGCTAGCTTCTTAGCTCTCGCCAGGTCATCCTTATAGTAAGAATTGCCACCATCGATCACAATATCCCCTTTGTTAAGAAGGGAGCCCAATTTCTCAACGGTATCCCCCGTAATCTTACCAGCAGGAAGCATTACCCAAACAATTTTGGGAGAAGAAAGTTTTGAAACCACATCTTCAAGGCTTGTAGCGGCAACACTGCCTTTGGCTTCAGAATTTATTTTCTTCACGGCATCGGCAGACTGGTCAAACAACACGACCTCATGCCCATGTCGGGAGAGGCGTAAAGCCATATTTCCACCCATACGACCAAGACCAACCATTGCTAACTTCATAAAATCAACCTTTTCAATTTTCATTTAATTTCTACGCTTTTAGAACAGAACACTATCGCCCCTTGCCTAAAGCGTAGGATGACAAACCTAATTTCTCATAAAGAGGGGCTTTTCAGAATGGAAAAAAGAAAAGCCCCTTGCTTTAACTACTTTACTGCACTTTTCATAGCGTTCCCCAGTTTTTCTAGGCCGCTCTTGAGATCTCCTTGGATATGCACGCGCAGAACTCTACGCCCACGCTCACTCAGAACATCGAAGTCCCCTCGTGCCTGGGCTGCTCCAACAACACCAAATGTATATTTCTCCCCTGGGATACTCACATCGGCATGACTGTTATCACTTGTCACCTGCAGGAAAACACCATCATTGGAGCCACCTTTATAAGCCTGCCCCGTAGAATGAAGGAAACGAGGCCCAAACTCAGCAGCTGTTGCAACTTTCTTGCTATCGCGCACGGCCAGTCTTAAATCCTGAATCCATTTGCGATGAGGCATATTACGCTCAATATAGGCAAGAATACCCACATAGTCCCCAGCTTTAACCCGTGAGAAATGAGACTTCAAGATCTCGGCCAGAGAATTACCGCTAAGCTCCTTACGATTTCTTTCATCGGTAAAGAAGCTAAAATCCCCATCTGTAGCAAATGGTTTTTCATCAGGCAGTTTTCCAGTCTGGTTATAAGCATCGGTAAGAGCACGCGTTTTAACCTTACTGGCTTCAACATCTGGCTGATTAAAGGCATTAATGCCCATGATAGACCCAGCAACCGCTGTAGCAAACTCCCAACGGAAAAATTCCTGGAAGACATGCTCAATATCGTTCAGAGAAATTGTTACCACAGGCTGGCCTGCAGCAATCAGCTTCTCAATCGCTTTATCTTGGGCAGCATCAGGCTTTGAAGCAAGACGGACATAGGCAAAAACCCTATCTTTCCCATACACTGCAGGATCCCCCAGTGTTTCATCATCAATGGGAACAAGTGCCTTTCCTTCTTTTCCTGTCGATTCTGCCAAAAGCTGTTCAAGCCAGGCACCAAGGTCGTAAATGGCAGGAGAAGCAATAATCGTTACCTTATTACGGCCAATTGTTTGCCCAACACCCAGAACAGTTCCCAGCAATACGCCTGGATTATAAAGGGGTGGTGCCCCGGCAGAGCAGGCCTTTTCCATTCTCTGGGCCGTTTGTAGCAGAGATTTTACAGGCAAGCCGGCCGCTACTGCGGGCACAAGACCAAAGTTGGATAAAACGGAATAACGCCCGCCAATTTCCTTACGACCATGAAAAATCTTCCAGAACTTATCCTTCTTAGCAACCTCTTCCATATGAGAGCCAGGATCGGTAACGGCCACAAAATGCTCACCAACCTTGTCGCCAAGAACCTTCTTAGCCGCCTCATAAAAATAGGCTTTCAGAACATTTGGCTCAAGGGTTCCGCCAGATTTTGACGAGACGATAAACAGGGTTTTGCCTAAATCTACAGCATTCTCAAATGTTTTAACCTGAGAAGGTAAAATACTATCTAAAACATGCAGTTTAGGAAAACCAGCCTGCTGGCCAAAGGTCTCAGCAAGAACTTCTGGCCCAAGGCTGGAACCGCCCATCCCTAACAAAAGAATGTCTTTAAAGCCTTTGGCTTTCACATCTTTCTGAAAGGCTTCCAGTTCAGAGACATTCTCAAGCCGTTCATCAATAATATCGAGCCAACCCAACCATTTGGACTCATCATCACCCGTCCAAACAGAGGCATCCTTGGCCCAAACCTTACGCACCTTGCCAGCCTTGCGCCAATCTTCCATGGCAGCATCAACTTTTTCCTTCATATCAGCCGGCAGGTCAATCTTAATGCCATCAAGCTTCTCGCCCTGTAGGGCAATCTGCTTGGATGCTACAGACCCAAGAAGAGCATCAAAAGCATCGGCAAAAGAGGAAACACCAGCTTCTAGAAGCGTATCGGTCACCTGTTTTAGGTTAATCCCCAACTTGGCGGCATCCGCCAGGACTTTCTTTGCTTCTTCAACATTTTCGGTCAGAGAGGCCCTGACTTTCCCATGGTCACGAAATGCATCAAACGTTGCAGGAGGAATGGTATTAACCGTTTCTGGACCAATCAACTCATCAACATATAGGGTGTCAGGATAAGCCTTATCTTTAACGCCTGTGCTAGCCCACAGCAAACGCTGAGGTTGCGCACCAGCCTGGGCCAGAGTTTTCCACCTATCAGATTTCATAACTTCCAGATAATGCTGATAGGCCATTTTGGCATTAGCAATGGCAACCTTACCCCGCAGGGCCTTGAGCTGGCTATTCTCCTTATCACCTTTAGCGACACGCTCATCAATTTGCTTATCGATCATAGTGTCGATACGACTGACAAAGAATGAGGCTACACTCGCAATATGAGAAATGTCCTCGCCTTTTTTATGGCGTGCTTCCAGCCCTTGAATGTAGGCTTCCAACACGGCCTTATAGGCATCCAGCGAGAAGAGCAGCGTTACGTTAACGTTAATCCCGTCACTGATAACCTGCTGAATGGAAGGCACACATTCTGGCGTGGCCGGTATTTTGATCATGAGATTTTTCTCATTGACCGCCTTCCATAAGCGACGGGCCTCATCAATGGTGCCCTGGGTATCATTGGCCAAATAAGGGGAAACCTCAAGACTTACGTACCCATCCTTGCCTTTTGTTTTTTCCCATACGGGAAACAGTACTTTTGTTGCAGCCCGAATATCATCAATCGCCATAGTCTCATATAAGGTTGAAACATCGGTGATCTGGGCTTGAGCTATCTGCTTGAACTGACCGTCATAGTCTGTTCCATGCCCCATAGCCTTCTCGAAAATAGCGGGGTTTGAGGTCACACCCTTCAGCCCATCCTCATCAACCAGTTTTTTTAAGCTGCCATTTTCAGTATATGATCTCTGGATAAAATCCAACCAAGGAGACTGACCAAACTTCTCCAATTCTTTAAGCGGATTGTTTCCCGCGCTCATGACAAATATCCTTATCTTTTAATATTTTAGAATTTAAAGACCCTATCAATTATTGGATCGGTACAATAAATCTTGAATTTCTTAAACATCATTAAACGAAAGGCTCATTTTCCGCACCGTTACAGGAAGCGGAAAATGCCTTATCGTTGACCGACGCTGATTAGGCCTTTTTAGCCTGTTCGCGTGCAGCCTTCAAAACCGCTTCTTCCGTAAAACCAAAATGTGGAAGAAGGTTTTTGAGCGGCGCTGAAGCTCCAAAACCATGCATAGCTATAATCGCTCCTGTGGTACCAGCATAACGCTCCCACCCAATAGCGGATGCCATTTCTACCACTACACGCCCCTTTACATCTGGCGGTAAAACACTCTCCCGATAGGATTGGGGTTGGGCTTCAAACAGATCCCAGCTCGGCATTGAAACGACGCGCACCTTAATGCCTTCCTGGGTGAGTTTCTCATAGGCTTTAACAGCCAGCCCCAACTCTGTGCCAGTCGCAATCAGAATGACATCGGGCTTGCCATTACTATCGGCCAAAACATAAGCCCCTTTGGCAACGCCTGAGGCTGAAGCATATTTTTTACGGTCAAGCGTAGGCTGCTCTTGGCGGCTCAGCACCAAACAGACTGGTTTATGTTGCTGGGTAACCGTAACACGCCAGGCTTCAGCCACCTCATTCGCATCGCCAGGGCGCAGGGTGATTAACCCAGGTGTTGCACGAAACTGAATGAGCTGCTCAATAGGTTGATGGGTTGGCCCATCTTCACCCACACCAATACTATCATGTGTAAAGATGTATATGACCGGTAGCCCCATCAAAGCCGAAAGGCGAATAGGCGGTTTCATATAGTCAGAGAAAATGAAAAAGCCTGAGCAATAAGCCCGAACACCCGAGACAGTCAACCCGTTTGCAATAGAGCCCATAGCATGCTCGCGTACCCCAAAATGCAGGTTACGGCCACCATAGGTGCCATTCCATTCCTTAGGCTGGAAAGAGCCTGCCCCTTCAAAGGTTAAGTCTGTTTTTGTTGAAGGAGCCAAATCAGCAGCGCCCCCAATTAACCAAGGATAATTCTTGGCAATGGCATTTAAAACCTTACCGGAGCTCGCCCGGGAGGCTACCCCTTTTTCATCGGTTTCAAACACAGGAATATCTTTATCCCACCCTTTAGGTAAACGATGATGAATAATATCCTCTACCTGTTGGCCTAGTTCGGGAAATTCCTTTTTATAAGCTTCAAACAGCTCATACCATTTTTTGCGAGCAGCAGCCCCGCGAGCCCCTACCCCTTTTTTGAAATGTTCCAGAACACCATCGGGAACATAGAAGGTTTTATCAGCAGGGAAGCCGAGGTTCTTCTTGGTTTCTGCAACCTCATCAACCCCTAATGGCTCACCATGGGCAGAGGCCTTGCCAGCCTTGTGAGGAGAACCAAACCCAATAACACTATGCTGAATAATTAAGGTAGGACGTTGTGTTTCCTTACGGCCCTCTTCCAGTTTGGCCTTAATATCGGCAATATTATTGGCATCTTTAACTTCCAGAACCTGCCAACCGTAAGCCTCAAACCTTTTCCCAACATCTTCCGTAAAGGCGAGATCTGTTGATCCTTCAATCGAAATTTTATTACGATCATAAAGCCATATCAGATTGCCAAGCTTAAGATGCCCAGCGAGGGAGGCTGCTTCGCTGACAACGCCTTCCATCATATCGCCATCGCCACAGAACGCATAAACGTTATAGTCAAAAAGCGGGAAATTCGGCTTATTATAATGCGTAGCCAACCAGAGCTGTGCCATAGCCATCCCTACCGAATTGGCACATCCCTGCCCTAATGGGCCGGTTGTGGTTTCAACACCTGCTGTATGACGATATTCAGGATGACCAGGGGTTTTGGAATTATATTGACGAAACGATTCGAGGTCTTGAATGGTAAGAGCAGGCTCATTCTGAACTTTACCCTCATGGGTAACATTATGGATACCGGTCAGGTAAATAACAGAATAAAGCAGCATAGAAGCATGCCCGCCTGAAAGCACAAACCTATCTCTTCCTGGCCATAGGGGATCTGCTGGGTCATATTTCAGAAGATTTTGCCAAAGCGTATAGGTTGCTGGGGCTAAACCCATGGGAGTACCAGGATGGCCAGAATTGGCTTTTTGCACACCATCAATCGCTAAGGTGCGAATTGTATTGATACAAAGCTGATCGATATCTGAAGCAGAGGCTGCCCCACCATCGGGAGCTCTCAACGATCCATTTAGAAATGAACGCATAAAATTTTGGCCCTCCTTGTGACCATCATCAATAGGGTAATCTTTTGACTTTCAGAAACAGGCTTCTTGCCCAATACAGCCAAAAACCTCGTTCCTTCCTTCCAAACCAAGATGCCTGGAAAAACCTTTTTCCCAAATCCAGCTCGGGATAATACGCTTAATTTCACCGCATAATAGGATATTTTTTTAAATTGAGTCTAGATTGGTAAATCAATATCATCAGATAACACAGAATTTAAGCATACCCATTTTACAAACAAGACACAAACTACTCTTTTTTTCTTTTTGAAATCAGCCCTCTTAAAAACCATGGCTTTGGGTAGGAAACGCCAAAACCCACTTTTTTAAGAGAAGGCTTACTCCTTACTTCATAAAAAGTATTCGCTCATTTTTTAAGTCTTTATTTTACACAAAAACGTTATAACACAAACGCACACTATCGGCCTATCCTCAGTAGGACTTATCTTCAGTATAAAACAGCTCAAATAGGGGGTTCGAGCCCGTCTAAAACCGTTTTTATACCAGAACAGCTATTCAACAACCATCTTAAAATCCAAGCGTTTACAAGTGATCTAGACAGTTTATTTTCAGGCAGGGGTTGCATGGTAAATTTCTTTTCCAGTTTACGGCAGTTTTTCTCAACAGAAAAACCTTTTTCCATCCCCCATGGAGGAAAAACCCTTATGGCCCGGGGGAAATACAGTTTTTTAAAGAAAAAACCTCTCCGTCCTTCCTCTTCTACCAAAAACATATCACAAATAATTGATCGACTAACCCTTGAGGAAAAGATTGCACTTCTCTCGTCGCAACTGGCCATTGATATAGCCGGTATACAAAAACCCCCTCATGCCATAGGAAGTGCAGGTTTTTGTGAGGGAAACAAAGATGCAGCTATCCCAGCCTTACAAATTACCGATGCAGGCCTTGGCGTAGGCATTACCCCTTATACCCCTTATCCAGAAGGAATAACGGCCCTGCCAAGCACCCTCACACTGGCAGCCAGTTTTTCCTCTACCATGGCAGAAAAAGCAGGAAACCTGATTGGGAAAGAAGCCTCACTAAGGGGGTTTAACGTTCTGCTTTTAGGAGGATGCAATTTAGTGCGTGAGCCTCTCTCGGGACGAAATTTTGAAACTGCGGGAGAAGACCCCCTCTTGTCTGGTCATATCTCAGGGGCCTTAGCAAGGGGGGTGCAAAATAATAAGGTTGTTGCCGCCTTAAAGCATTTTGTTCTTTCCCCACAGGAAACAAGGCGGGCTTTCTATAACGCAACCTTAAACGAAGAAGCCCTTCAAGAATCCGACCTTCTGGCGTTTTATATTGCCTTAGGCACCAGTCATGCCGGAGCGGTTATGCTGTGCGAAAACCGGGTCAATGACTTGCCTATGCCTGAAAATTCCTATCTTGTCACGACGGTTTTAAAAAAAGAATGGGGTTTTTCGGGATGGGTACTTTCAGAATGGGGAAGCACCCCCAGCTGTGAACCCTCTGCCATAGCAGGCCTTGACCAAGAATCCGCCCGTGAGCTGGACAAATCCCCTTATTTTACTGAACCCCTCTTACAAGCCGTGCAAGAAGGGCGCGTTCCGCTAGCACGTATTGATGATATGGTCGAACGCATCTTAAAAGGTCTTGCTCAAGCGGGCCTGTTCCCTGCGCCTTCACCCCCACCCCAACCTCTTGAGCCCAATGCCTTTACTGCTGATATGAAGGCCCATTACCTTACCGCGCGCTCTATTGCTGAAAAGGGTATTGTCCTTCTCAAAAATGACAATGAATGCCTCCCCCTGCCTTTTAACCTCACCCGTATCGCCCTCATCGGGGGCCATGCCGACCTTGGCATTCTCTCTGGTGGTGGATCCTCTCAGGTGACCCCACCCAACAGTCTATCGTTTGAGGTTAACGCCCAACGGGGGCATAATTTCCCTCTTCAACGTATTTATCACCCTTCTGTGCCCCTGCTTGAATTGCGTAAAAAATTTTCCTCAACAGAATTTGTTTTTCACGATGGAACAAACGTAAAAGAGGCCTCTCAAATCGCCAGAGACTGCGACGCTGCCATTATTTTCGCTGAGCAATGGATGAGCGAAGGACTGGATTCCCCAAACCTTGAGCTCCCTGATCAGCAAGATATCCTTATCAGTTCCATTGCCCTGGCGAATCCTAAAACCATTGTCGTTCTGATAACAGGGGGAGCTGTTAAAATGCCTTGGGTCAACCAGGTGGGGGCCATTCTTGCCGCCTGGTATCCTGGTATAGCTGGAGCTGAAGCCATTGCCCGTATTATTTCAGGGGAAGTAACTCCCTCGGGAAGGCTGCCAATCAGCTTTCCACACAATGAAGACCAACTCCCTAACCCCACGCCTATCGATATCACCATAGAAGATGGAAATTTTTCAGGGCCGGGGCCATTTGACATTTCCTATAAAAAGGAAGGGAGTAATGTCGGTTATCGCTGGTTTAGCCACACAAAACAAAAACCGCTCTTTCCCTTTGGATTTGGCCTCTCTTACACCAGTTTTCATTACTCAGACCTCATGATCACCGAGCAGGATGAGACCTTGGTAGCCACCCTTGATATTGTCAATACGGGTCAGTTCCGAGGGACAGATGTTCCCCAAATTTATGTTTCGCATACGGGTAGGACATCTTTTAGCAAACGCCTTATCGGATATTACCGTATCAACCTTGAGGCCGGACAAGGTGCTCGGATCTCTATTGTTCTTGAAAAAAAGATATTGGCGCATTTTCATTCTTCTCGCAGGCAATGGCATATTGAGGGAGGACGTTATGCCTTTACAGCGGCCCCCCATGCCGACGATGACACTTTGCAATATGATATAACCCTCTCAGAAGAATACCTTCCCATCAAGGCTATTGTTTCACCCTTTATATAGACGATCTTTTTTATATATAGACGACCTTTCTATTCTTTAGAGAATTGCCTTTCTAAACAGGGTCGTTCTATAAAAATAGCCTAATCATAGAGGAAAATTTGACCATGACCATAGGGTTTATTGGGTTAGGGGCCATGGGTTCTGCCTTGGCCGAGAGGCTTTTGGCTGCAGGCTATCCTTTAACTGTTTTTAACCGCACACCCGCGCGCTGTCTTCCTCTTGTTCAAAAAGGTGCAAAAGCGGCCAACACCCCCGCAGAATGTGCCAAAAGCAGTGAAATTCTTTTCACTATGGTTAAGGACGATGTCTCCTTACAAAATCTGCTGGAAGGGGAAGACGGGATATATGCCGGCCTGCCCCAACAGTCTACGCATGTTTGTTGCAGTACAATCTCCACGCAACTGGCAGAGACACTTCAGCAGCGCCATACCAAATTGCAGCAATATTTCTTTGCTGCACCCGTTCTTGGCCGCCCCTTAGCGGCACAGACAGGGCAGCTTTATATTCTTGCAGCAGGCCCGGAGATTTTAAAAAATAAACTGCGCCCCTTATTTGAAGTCTTGGGCCAAAAAACTTTTAATTTGGGAGAAAACCCCACCCAGGCCTCTATTGTTAAACTTTCCTTGAACTTTCTTATTCTCTCCACCATAGAACAAATGGCAGAAGTTTTTACCGTTACAGAAAAAATAGGGTTAACCAACCAGCAGGTCTTGGACATTCTGACAGAAAGTTTCTTTGGCTCTCCCGTCTATAAAAATTACGGTCAGTTTATTGTCGATAAAATCTACTTCCAGCCAGATTCATCAAAGCCCGATTCATCAAAAACAGACCCCAAACCCGTTCAGGCCGATGTTGATCTGCTGTATAAGGATATTTCCCTTTTTCTCTCCGCGGGGCAAAATTTACAGACCCCCCTTCCTTTAGCCTCTCTGATTCAGAATCGACTCCTTAGCTGCATCGCCTTGGGCCATGGTCAAAAAGATTTTACCATCATGGCAGAATGTGCACGCACCGATGCTGGCCTTTCCTCGCCCACGTCTTCCTCCCTAGAGGACTAAGAAAGGATACACATCCTTCCAGATAGATCAAATATATTTTAGAGCTTTTGCCTTCCCCCTAGGCCTTCAAGCTGGGCAGCTTCTTCAGTTATGTACACGTTCTTCTGGTGCACAGATTTGCGAAGCCTACATTACAGGAATGGCCGATTCTGTGGCCCTTACAAAGGTTTTTGATAAAAATCAGGGCGATAGCACCGCACCAGCTGGCTTTTGTATTCCAGTTTCCACCACAGGTGTGCAAATGCGCAGTGCTGTGGTCGCGCGGTTGAAAAGCAAAAAGGATCATCTTCATGAACCTGTTGGGGGGCTTGTCTATACTACCCTTCACGAGACTTTCCCTGCAAGGGAGCTGAGGCAAAACCGGCGGAGGGCAATGATCCTTCACAGAGTGGTTTAACCGAATCTAAGGGTCATCAATGAAATCTGGAATTGTCATTTTCCCTGGCACCAACAGGGAAAGGAATATGGCCATCGCCTTAAAAAAAGTTTCCGGTCAAGAATACCCCTGTTCTGCAAGAGACCATGCTTGGTAGGATGTTGACAGATGCAAACTCTTCGGCTGGGGGGCAAAGATTTTTACCCTTGGCTTTGAGGCCTACCTTTTTTACAAAAGCTGAGGATTCTGCAAGAAAAAATGAACAGCCTTTTAGACCCAGCCATTTTGCTATACACTAGGCCTTTATGAATTTTGATGTCTTTATGAATTTTGCTCTCACTCATGGCAAGAAAGGCAATGATCCTTTTACCTTACTTATGAGACGCCCAATTCTAACAGACTTTAACATGCTCTTTTCTGTTTTTCTTGACCCTTAAAAGATACTTCTATGACCCCACCTGTTGATAATACTCCCCTTCCCCCTTCTGGATTCACCCACGAGCAAATCGAAGCCCTTTATTTTAACGCAGCCCGCGAAGGGCAAACAGATTTGCTCGCCGATTTCCTAACCGCTGGCGCAGATCCAAACCGCCAAAATCACGAGGGGTACACACCATTAATTCTAGCAAGCTATCATGGCCACAAAGACTGTTCTGAGCTGCTTTTAAAAAACCAAGCAGACCCCAACGTTCAAGATGCTAAAGGCTCAACAGCCCTTGCCGGAGTAGCCTTTAAAGGTGATATTGACCTTGCCAGGCTGTTGCTTGCCTATGGCGCACAAATCAATCTGCCCAACCATATGGGGCGTACGCCTTTAATGTTTGCGGTCATGTTCGGCAGAACAGAAATGGTCAAATTTCTCATAAAGGAAGGTGCTGACCTAAATCTTCAAGATGGTGAAAAAATGACAGCCCTTCTCCTTGCCGAACGCCAAGGTTATCCAGAAATGGTCAAATTGCTCAAAACGGCAACACCATAAAATTTTGGCAGGATTGTCTCTTTTTTCCGCTGTGTTTTCGCCTATTTTTTTACGCCTTATTTTATTATACCAATACAGCCTGCTTTATATGACTCTTGAAAGCCTCATCTCCTATGTCCGACGCCTTGCAAAAACTCTGGAGCCCGATTGTTCACCAGCTAACACCCTATATCCCTGGTGAACAGCCTAAAACTCACGACCCAATCATCAAGCTTAACACCAATGAATGCCCCTATCCTCCTTCAGAGAAGGTCCTATCGGCCATACGGGATAGAGCCGATGAGGCCTTAAGGCTTTACCCTGATCCTACATCAGAAGAATTACGCCATACAATTGCAACGCTCCATGAAGTTAGCGTACAAAATGTCTTTGTAGGAAATGGCTCTGATGAAGTGCTAGCTTTTACTTTTCAGGCTTTACTCAACCATACAGACCCGCTCCTTATGCCAGATATCACGTATAGTTTTTATCCGGTCTATTGCAAGCTTTACAACATAAACCACAAAAAAATCCCCGTAGGAACAGATTTTTCTATTGATCTTGAAGAGTATAACCAACCTTGTGGAGGGATTGTGTTTGCCAACCCCAATGCCCCAACAGGTCTATTATTGCCACTGGAAAAAATCAGACATATCGCTGAGCGTCAGAGGGAGTGCTGCATTGTTGTTGATGAAGCCTATATTGATTTTGGCGGCCAAAGCGCTGTAAGCCTTTTAAAACAATTCCCGAACATCATTATCATTCGTACATTATCCAAATCCTATGCTTTAGCGGGGTTACGTGTTGGGTATGCTCTGGCTCATCCCACCCTTATTGAGGCTTTAACCCGCATTAAAGATAGTTTTAACTCCTATCCTCTGGACCGGTTAGCCCAAGCAGGCGCAACTGCTGCTCTCAAAGATAGAGAATGGTTTGATATCCATACCAAAAAAATTATGGCTTCCCGTCAGGATTTGTCGGCTGCCCTCTCCCATCTTGGGTTTGAGGTTCTCCCATCCTTTGCCAATTTTGTTTTTGCACGCCATAAACACCAAAAAGCAGCAACCCTGTCCGCGGAACTCAAAAAACGGGGGCTTCTCGTTCGGCATTTTTCCTCTCCCCGCATTGAAAATTTTTTACGGATCAGCATTGGTAGCGAACAAGACTGTAACGCTCTTATTCAGGCCCTAAAAACCATTATTGAACAATAGTTGGTGGTGGGCTATCAGCAGTAAGACCAGCCTGCTCTTCTTGCGTAACCTTTACAGCGACAAGGTAAAGGTTGCCTTGGCATAGCTGTGCCTTATTCCCTTAAAGAGGCGCAGGAAAAACTCCTTAATCTTTACTTCTGCATCTCAGTTAGGCGCGGAAGCATTTTGGCACGAGAACGTAACTCTTGTTCTTCATAGTCAATTTCTTCCATAACAATACTCTCTGTTTCATCGCTAATATAGCGTGCAGTATGTAAGCTACGCAGCTTATTGCGCAAGGCCCTTACCACACTTAACCGCAGGGCTAGTCTTAAACGCCCTCTTTTTAAGGCTTTTTCCTTGACACTGGCAACCGCATCTGGACTGTCATCAAGTTGTTTTTCAAATAAAAGATATTCCTGCAAAAGCGAGGAAACTACCTCCAGGCGCAATTCGTCATTTTCATCAGTTGGTGGACCATCAGCAGTAATGCCAGCCTGCTCTTCTTGCATGACCCTGACAGCGGTTCTCACCATGGTGGCCCGCGTGCTATCAATTTCTTTCTGTAAAGGGCTTCCTTCTTCATTGGTTAAGCCCTTTAGCAGCGGAGGCATTAAAAAGCTTGCAAAGACAATCGAAAGAATAATAACACCTGTCGCTATGGCGATTAGCAGATCGCGGTTTGGAAACCCTTGTATCCCATCGGTTGCAACGGGAAGAGATAATACAGCAGCCAAGGTTACAGCCCCCCTAACCCCTCCTACCGTAATGACCAAAGTACCCCTCAAAGACGGAATAACGGTTTTAAGCCTTCTTATCCGATAGATAAGCCACTTGGTTATGATCACCAACCAAACCCATATTAAACGAAGAAACAGCATCCCAAACAGGACAACGGCAATCACCAGTACTAACTGCCATGAAGTCATGCCTACTTCTTTGGCAACGATAATACCGTTTTGAACGATTTTTGGCAGCTGTAAGCCTAAAAGTACAAAAATAAGGCCATTAAAAAGAAACGTAATCATGTCCCAGACGGTTGTAGCCTGCAGGCGGGTTGTTGATTCAGCTTCCCGCATTACCCCACTAATTTTTATGGTCATTCCCCCAGCGACAGCACCAAGAATGCCTGAACATCCCAAATGCTCTGCCACAAGATAGATAAAAAACGGCATTAAAATAGCCAGAGTTATGCTGGTTGGCCCATTATCTTTATGATAACGGATAATGATCTTCTCTATCTCACTGGCCACATAAGCCATAATAATGCCAATAGCAATTCCACCCAGGGCGATGAATAAAAACTGCCATATGGCTGTTTTAAGCGAAAACATTCCCGTAAAAACAGCCGCCGTTGCAAATTTAAAGCAAACCAAACCCGAAGCATCATTTAAAAGAGATTCCCCTTGCAGGATATGAACAATCCTTCTGGGGGCCTTTCCACTTTCTATCATGCTGCCTACTGCAACGGCATCGGTCGGCGATAAAACCGCAGCAAGGGCAAAACAGGCAGGAAACAGCAAGGTGGGAATGAGCCAATGAATAAAAAAACCACCCCCCAATGTGGCAAAAACAACAAGGCCAATCGCCAGAGTAAGAATAATTCCTCTTAACTCATGAAATTCCCTCATAGGCATGCGGTAGGCATCTGCAAAGAGCAGAGGAGGGATAAAGAGAAGGAGAAAAATATCGGGGTTGAGCGCCATATGCAAGCCAAACACGGCCCCTATTCCGCCAACAGCTATCTGAACAAGAGGAAGGGGAAGAGGAAGGTAAGAAGGAGCGAAGCGCACATAAACATTGCTTAGTGCTGTTACTAATACAAGCAACAGAATCATTAATATATTATGCATAAACCAACTGACTGACCCTGTGTTATACTGAAAGCATTGGCAAAAATTCTTCAATAAACCAATACATAACCCTTAGGTTGTTTTTATAGTATTTTAGAATTTCGACAACATAAAAAAATAAGCCTTCGTAAGCTTGGCACAATATGTCTATATCCTTCCATTGATGAAAGGTACAAATCATAAAACGAATATGCTTTGCCCTACAGGAACAGTCAGTTGGTGTATAGTTACCGTATAAATATATAGGTTCTTAAACATTCAGCCACCCGAAGCGCCTGAACACTGGATGAAAAATAACCGGAATAATATGACAGAAGCAAATCCCTTTGCCTCAGCTTCCACTCTACCTGAAATTGCTTTCGGCTCCAAAGTTGTGCTGCTTTCAAATTTTCTCATAAGCCTGCTTAAAACCCTCTTCATCGAAGACAACGTTAAAACTATGTTGGTTAAAACTGTGTTGAAAGAAAAATATTACATAACACAGGAGTTTTACTCAGTGTTTTTCCTCACTGCTTACAGGCAATGTAATGGCTGTTCACTAGCTGTTCATTGGCCAATATTTGTAGATTTAACCACCTCTGCGCAAACAAAGTCAGTATCATAGGCTATGCTAGGACTGCTCCAATTGATATTCTCATCCTCAGCTTCTGTCTTACCTGTGCATGAGGGTTAAGGGCGGTTTTTTTAAGAACCCTAAAAAAGCTAAAAATGCTTTTTTGATGAAAAGAAATTAAAAAATATATCCCTTCCGGAATGTCTTTCCCATTATAGACATTTCTTACCAGATGCCTGTTTTTATCAAACATCTATTTCCTCGCTAAGCACTGTAAATGGCCTATAACCTTAGGCATATTAAAAAGAATGCCATAACTGGCAACAAAGAGAACTCCTGAGCACTTGCTTGTTTTCTCTCGGTGTTGATTTTTATGTGCCTTTATACTTTTATAGGCCTTTATACAAAGCTTATAATCCTCCAACACTCACTACTTTGGGAATCACTCCTCTGGAAAGTAGAAAACCCCCTGCTCACTTCCCTTTAGGGGCTTGATCTCATTGAACTTGATGAATCTCCACCTTCTGACAACAGTCATCCTGAAATAAGTAAGACTTTTAAAGAAGAAGGCCCCCTTCTTGAAGCCTCTGATCCCAGTGATTGTGAAACATAGACGGTAAAAATGACCTTGACGAAGACCGGCTCTCTTCTCGTGAGACAATCCGCACTTCTTGTTTTTATGTTAAAGAGAACAAGAGAGATATCATTTTCTACTTGACTAGAAGAGCCAAGCGGACCTTCAATACAAAGAAAATGAAATAAACAAACCGAATATCATTCCAAGGCTTATAGGGACCCCTGTGCTGAAACTCTTTCTCAAATTCATTCCTTTTCTTTGCATTCTTACAACATTCTGCCTGGCCACACCGGCTATTCCTGTGCTCTTGTTACCGCAGGCCGTGGCCGCCACTTCCTCAGGGAAAGAGGAAACCGACACGAAAAACCTCTCCCCGCAAGATGCCAAAGAAACTTTGGATATTCTCCGCAACCCCCAAAAACGCGATGAGCTGATAAAAACGCTTTCAACCATCTCCCAGGCTGCCTCCACCGGAAAAGAGCCCGTAGCAGCACCAAGCACGCCGGTACCAAAACCTGCTGCTGAAGCCGAGAAGGTTTCTATTGACCCCGATAGCCTTGGGGGAAGTATTCTCAGCCAGCTTGACGACGTTGGCGATTTCCTCTCCACTCAGTTTTCTTCCTTCATCGCCCTATTTAAAGACCTGGTCTTTGTAGGCTCTTGGTTTACGAGCCAATTAAGCAACCCCGAAGCCCGCAGCACCTTAATTGATACTTTTACACGCTCGGGGATTATATTCCTTGTTGCTCTTTCTGCCGAGCGCCTTCTTTTTCTTGCCATACGCAAGCCTGTAAGAAAAATTGCCGAAAAAGCATCGTATAAGGAAATTTCTTCTATCACCACCTCTTCCCTTAGAGACCTCTCCTCTTCCGAGGAAGAGAATCCCGAGGAGACCTCCAAGGAGAATGAAACCCCAGACCTACGCAACAAAGATGCTAAAAAACAGCATGAAGTTATGCGCTTTATGCGAAGAATCCCCTATGCTTTCCTGCATCTTTTTTTAAAGTTGCTGCCTGTCGTCTGTTTTGCAGCTATTGGCTACCTCGGCGGAGAATTTCTGACCAAAACGGTACAAGGGCATAGCGCCATAGTAACACTGACCACAGCCTATACCGTAGCGCGCTTGCTTTACCTTGCTGTAGAAGTCGTTTTTACCCCTAAAGCGCCCTCTATTCGCCTTGCTTCTGCATCAGATGAAACGGCAAAGCTTATAATGAACTGGTGGGCCCTCCTGGTGGCAGCCCCCCTTATTACTTACACCTTGCTGGAGCTGGGTGCAGTGTTCCACCTTAGTCCACGCGGGACTAAGGCTATTATTCGTATTGTCATTTTAATCGAACATATCTTACTGGCTATTTTCATATGGCGGATCCGCAAACCAGTCGCCAACTTATTGCGCCCTCCTAAGAAAATGACCAATAAACCTTTCTGGAATTTTCTCGGAAAGCTTATTAACCTATGGTGGGTTCCTGCGATTGTCTTTGATATCGGCTTATGGATTATTTGGGTTACCAATAGACGTGATGGTTATAGTAAAATGTGGTGGGCCACCATTGCCACCATCACTATTATTGGTATAGCCCGCTTGGTTACCGTAATTATTTTGGGAAAAATTGACCACGTGCTTCAAGCTTTAGCACCCCTTGATAACGAAGGCCCCAGCATTCAACAGCGCATTAACAATTATTACCCCCATATTCGCAAAATCATCTCCTGGTTTATTATTGTTATAGCAGCCATTATTATTGGGCAAGCCTGGGGCCTTTCCACTTTTAAGTTCCTTCTTACCACCCCATTAGGGCAAAACCTGATCTATTCTGTTACGGTTATCCTTATTGCGATAATTGTGGGGATCTTAATTTGGGAAAGTGTCAACTTCTCTCTTGAGAAAAAAATCTCTCAAACCACAACGCCCGAAGATGAAATACGGGCTACACGGCTTAAAACTCTCTTACCTATTATTCGTACCATTCTGTTTATAGGCCTGAGTATCATATTGCTGCTGACTGGACTTTCACAGATTGGAATTAACATTACACCCCTTCTGGCAGGTGCCAGTATTTTGGGTGTGGCCATCTCTTTTGGTTCGCAAAAATTGGTGCAGGATTTTATTACCGGCTTTTTCCTATTGGTGGAAAACGCTATTCAGGTAGGGGATTCTATTACCGCTGCGGGCGTCAGTGGTACGGTTGAGCACCTTTCCATAAGAACTTTAAAGTTACGAGCCACCGATGGGTCCTTGCAAATTATTCCCTTCTCTGCGGTGGGATCTGTGATTAATCAATCACGTGATTTTTCTGTGGCTGTCCTCTCACTCGCCATTGACCGTTCTGAAGATGCCCAAAAAGTTTGCGCCCTTATTACAGACACAGGCAACAGTTTAGCACATGATGATTCGCCTGTTAAAAACCTTTTATTGGGAGATTTTATTCTCAATGGTGTTGATACTATTGATGAATATAGCATGACCATTACGGGCTCTATCCGCTGCACAGCCAATAATCGTGCCATCATAACACGAGAATTTAACCTTAGGCTTCAAAAACGCCTGGAGGAAGAACATATCCGCACTCCCCGTGCCTTACGAGGCATAACCAATATCCCCCATCAAACCCTAGATGTAACAATGACGACTGCCAAGACCACCCCTCCCTCAGAAGAAAGCCCCAAGGCATGAGCACGCCTAGCCCTGATTCTTTTTCTCTTATTAAAAACGAAACCCAAACCATAGAACAAGAAGGTTTTGGTTTTATTGCAGCCAAAACCATGGCCTCCATTCTGGGAGAGGCCGTATTAAAGCATTGGGGTATCTTTGCTGAGAGCTGGGACAATCTAGGCGATGATCGTTACATGGCTGATGCGGGGCGTTACCGTCGGCGGAAATACGCTGTATTTGCCGTTGATGCAAATACCATCACCCGCAAACCCCACCAACCCCATTACCAAAGCCGAGACTATAACCCGCTTAATGGGGATATAGAACGCTGGTTTGCCCCTATGGATGAAAGCACTCTTGCCAACCCAGTTTTTATAGTCCTGATGCAATGGGCACGCGCAACCATTACCCATCTAACCCCCAAGGATTTCATACCACAAACATGGCATGCTGAGATCCATCAGTTCCGTATCGAAGCCAACCAGCAATTTCAGGGTAAACCTACTCCAGAGGGCATGCACAGGGATGGCGTAGACTGGGTATTTGTGGTGATGATTAACAGAAAAAACATAGAGGAAGGCACCACCATTATTCTGGATATCCAAAGGCAACCCTTAGGCTCTTTTACCTTGCTTAACCCACTGGATACCGTCATTGTCAATGATAACAGGGTTTTCCATGGTGTAACCCCCATCAAGCCGCAAGATCAAAACCACCCAGCCTACCGCGATGTTCTGGTCTTAACCTTCCGCCATCAATAACCCCTATCCTGTCCCCCCTACACCCGAAACCAACGCCCCATAACCAGCACCTTGGGTTCCCCCACTATGCTTTTTACTTCTCAGGCCTTTTTACTCGGGTTTCTCCCTTTTGCTCTTCTCTGCCACTATCTCAGCTTTCGCTGGAGAAGAACAAACCAGATCGTCATTATCGCCGTTTCCTTTTTTTTCTATGGTTTATGGAATTGGGCATATGTTCCTTTACTGGCAGGTTTGGGAGTGATGAACTGGGTTCTTGCGCGTTATGTTCTACGATCTGGCTACAAAAAATGGCTTATGCTTGGAATTGCCTTTAACCTGTTGGTGTTGTGTTATTTTAAATACACAAATTTTCTGGCCAGTATTTTAAACACCATAACTCACTCATCCCTTGGGCCTTGGCCAATTATTCTCCCGTTGGGAATTTCTTTTTTTATTTTCCAAAAAATCTCTTACCTTGCTGACCTGCACCATGGGGACCGCCATTCCTATTCACTCCTTGATTTTATGGAGTTCATCTCCTTCTTCCCCCAACTCGTCGCTGGCCCACTGGTTCGCCATAACGAGCTTATCCCCCAATTTTCAAACCCCCAACGCTATGCCACTCTATGGAAAAATACCGCCCAGGGGATTTTATTATTGACCATAGGCCTTGTAAAAAAAGCAGGACTTGCAGACGAGCTGGGAAAGATCAGCAACCCTTTATTTAACCTTGCCACACAGGGCCATGCTTTGGGAACATCCGCCGCCTGGTATGCCGCCATAAGTTACAGCTTACAAATCTATTTCGATTTTTCGGGCTATTCTGACATGGCTATCGGCCTTGCCCTGCTCTTTGGCCTAAAACTGCCATATAATTTCAACGCACCCTACCGGGCCACATCCCTAAGGGATTTTTGGCAAAGATGGCATATGACACTCTCTCGTTTTCTAAGGGATTATATCTACATCCCCTTGGGAGGAAACCGTAAGGGGCTTACTTGCCAATGCCTTAATCTGCTTATTACCATGGCATTAGGAGGATTATGGCATGGCGCTGGCTGGACCTTTATCCTATGGGGGTTTCTGCATGGGTTTGGCCTTTGTATCAACCACTTCTCAAAAACGCTTAAGCTGCCCGTTCCCTCGTTTTTAGGTTGGGGGCTAACCACGATATTTCTTCTCATCACCTGGGTTTTCTTTAGAGCGACTGATGTATCTTCCGCATGGCAAATCCTTCACAACATGGTTTATTATACCTCTTCAGCAGGATTTAAATTTCATCACACGGGGCTTTTAACCCTCGCATGTGCCATAGCCCTTATCGGCCCTTCAAGCCAGAATTTTGTCAATGGGCTTTCTGCACCTTCTCCGTGGATGGCCTGCGTCACTGCCATTATTTTTATTCTCTTTATATTTATGGTTGGAGGGCGCATCCAAGATGCCTTCATCTACTTCCAATTCTGATTCCCCCACCGCTCTCCCCGCTGCCTTTAACGTGGGCCCTCCTCCCGAAGAACGATTTATCAGGAATAAAACCAACCCATGGAAATCTTTTGTCAGGATTTTTCTACTCTGGGCAGCAAGTTTATTGGCTTTGCTTTACGGTTTTATCATTCTTATTGACCCGTGGGGAATGTTACCTTATGCCCCCAATTTTCAGCGCATTCCTATAAGCTCAAACGCCAGATACAGCCTTCCCATGCTGGCTACCACTCCAGCATTCGATACCGCCTTTTTTGGAACCTCGACCAGTAGGCTTTTGGAACCTTTGCAATTCAATAGCCTATTCTCCACGCATGCCGTTAATTTATCCATGAATAGTGCAACACCTTGGGAAACCTACAAGATGTTCAACCTGTTCCTCTATCATCATCCTCAACCAAAGGCTATTGTCATTGGGCTGGATGCCTCATGGTGCATGGCCACGAAACCTGGTGAGGGGAAAATCTCCCGCCCATTTCCTGCCTGGATGTATTCTTCCCAACGATGGAAAGGCTATTTCTCCATGGCCAACATGTATAGCTTGCAAGAGGCTTTTAACCAGTTTTTATGGCTGATTGGAGCGAAAAAGCAGGAATATGGCCTTGATGGCTATACCCGTTTTGTACCACCTGAATCCCACTATAATCCCAAGCGTGTTGATCAACTTTTTGCTGAATGGGCTCCTGTGGATAACAGACTAACCTCCGGTGAAAAGATAGATACACCCAGTGTAAATTATTATTTTCCAAAAATTTTGGCAACCCTTCCCCCAACAACGTTGGTGATCGTCTGGTTTCCTCCATTCTCGGCAGAGTTCATGGGGAGAAAGGGAAGCTGGGTCAACGAAAAATGGCAATCTTGCAAAAATAAAGCTGTCTCAGAACTTCTCAAACGCCCTCATACCCTTGTGGTTGACTTTGCCTACCCAAACCCGTGGACCCAAACCCGAAAAAGCTTTTGGGATCCCATTCACTACCGTGTTCCCATTGCTAGAGACATCGTCCATGTTTTCCATACTGCAAGACAGAGCAATACTAGTTTTCAGCCTTCTACCCTCTCTTTGCCAGGACGAGTTCTTCTGAACGTTCCATAACCCTAAAACTATCATCGTCTCAAGAAATACCCTCCTTACCAGTAAGGCCCATCAAAGAGCTAATGGGCCTTACAAAACAATAGAATAAGCCAATATTTATTTTTGAGATTTGGTCATAAACTGGTCTTTTCCATAAATGAACCAAGTAATAACGATGCAAGCTACATAAAATACCAGGAAGATCTTTAAAGCTCCTGCTGGAGAACCTGTTAAACTTAAAGAATAGCTAAAGGCTTTGGGAATAAAAAAGCCCCCTATGGCGCCAATGGCGGAAATAAACCCAAGAGCCGAAGCGGTATCGGTTATAGCAACCCGGTTGGCCTCGTTATCACTACCCCCTTTATTTTTAATACGGTAGAACGTAAATCTACGAAAAACAACTGCAATCATTTGGAAAGCAGAACCACTTCCCAAGCCTGCTGTTAAAAATAGCAGCATGAAAATAGTAAAGAACGCCGCAAAAGAGCCCCCTTCTCCACCGCTAGGCAATGTAAAGAAAACCGCAATGGTCAGAAAGACCATGATAATAAAATTAGTCCCTGTAACCCTTACACCCCCAAATCGATCAGCCATCACCCCCCCTACTGAGCGAGCCAAAGCTCCCAATAAAGGGCCAATAAAAACATACTGAAGAACCGAAACTTCGGGAAACTGGGTTTTGGTGAGCATGGCAAAGCCTGCAGAAAACCCAATAAAAGAGCCAAAGGTTGAAAGGTAGAGAATGCTGAGTATCCACATATGCTTTTGCCATAAAATGGGGATCATCTCAGAAAAGGAGGCCTTGCTAGTGGCAAGGTCATTCATGCCGAACCAGGCAGCCAAAGAAGCCACAACGAGAAAGGGGATCCAAATCCAGGCTGCATTTTCCATCCACAAGACCGACCCATTGGACTGCGGCACACCTTCTCCCCCCAAAAAGGAAAACAAGCCATAACTGATCGCAAGTGGAACCACAAATTGCATTACACTTACCCCCAGATTGCCCAAGCCCCCATTAATACCTAGAGCACTCCCCTGTTTGGCCTTTGGAAAGAAAAAACTGATGTTGGACATACTGGAAGCAAAATTCGCTCCCCCCAACCCACATAGCAAGGCAATGGCTGCAAAAGAATAAAGAGATGTCTCCTTATTCTGCACAGCAAACCCTAGCCACAGACACGGGATTATCAGAAAAGCCGTGCTATAGGCTGTCCAACGTCGGCCCCCAAAGATAGGGATCGCAAAAGAATAAGGAACCCGCAGTACCGCCCCTGTAATAGAAGGCAAAGCGGTAAGCAAAAACAACTGCTGATTGGTAAAATTAAAACCAACAGCATTTAACCTTACGGTTACCGCGCTAAACAACATCCATACACAAAAGGCCAAAAATAGGCAGAAAACAGAAATCCATAAATTACGGCTAGCCACCTTATGGCCCTGTGTTTCCCAAAATACAGGATCTTCCGGGTTCCATACTTTTATTGACCCAGAAGATTTCTGGCTCGGGCCTGAACTGGATGTTTGACTCATATTTTATAGACCTCTTGGCGCTTCTATTGATTATTAAAAAATTCTTATGAACCCAGAAAGGCATATAACAACCCATTCTGAGCTTAGGTTTTTGATTTCTCTGTTGATGAGAGACGTTATAGTTAATTTAGATACGTTATACTTAAATTTTTACGTTACACTTAAATTCTAAAAGTTTTTCTGCATGATTAAGATTAAATTTGTTTTACAAAACTATAATTTTTAACGCGTGGAATTGTAGAAATGCGCTCATGCGCCCTGTTTTTCAAAAAATAGAGCAACATCCTAAACAGATATATGATCTATATCAAACCCAAGAGAATTACTACTGGCTGTTTTGCGTCATACTCATACATTCCCCAGCTTCCTCAAAAGAAGGATCAAGACATGAATCCGCCAGTTTTTCCTTTATCGAGTAGTAGGGAGCGCCTGCGCTAATGGGAGATAACCCCTAATTCGGGCTCCTCATCATTATCAATATCCATATTTAAAGGCCTTAACCGCGCAGCAATCACCATAGCAATACTTCCTAACAGCATGGTCACAGCCATAGGAATAACCGAATGAACAGGCAGTTTGCCAATAATAAACCCTGCTACCGCCCCAAGAACATATTGTAGGGTTCCAATAAAGGCCGCTGCACTCCCAGCAAAACGTGGGTGATTAGCCAAAGCGCCAACCATGGCGTTGGGGCCAATCATTCCCGTAGTCGCCAAGGTTAACAAAAGAAAGACGACAAAGGCAATCATAACGCCTCCATGGAGGGGGATCTGTTCTAACTCAACAATGATTGCAAGAATAGTTAAGATCAGTGTGCCGACCATGGCTAAAAAAGTTGATAGGCTTAACAGTTTTCGGGATCCCACGCGGCTCACCAACATACCATTTAATTGAGAGGCCCCAATCATGCCCACAGCAAACAGCCCAAACATCATACCGAATTGGGCAGGCGTTAATCCAAACAGGTGCATAAATACGGCGGGTGCTGCTGAAAGATAGGTAAAGGAGACAAAGGCACTAAAACCACTAATGACAGAATGGGAAATAAAACCCCTATCCTTGCACAAGGTTATATACCGCCCCAAAAATGCTGAAATAGGTAAAAATACCCTTTTCTCTACTATGAGCGTTTCAGGAAGCACCCGCCAAATCATGAAAATACAGACCATTCCATACACAGCCGATGCCCAAAAAATGGCACGCCATGTCGTCACATGTAAAACCAAACCGCCAAGTGTGGGAGCAAGAATGGGAACAATCCCCATAATAAGAACCAATTGGGACATCATTTTAGAGGCCATATTACCCCGAACAATATCTCTTACGGCTGCGCTTGGCACTACCAAACTAGCCGATGCCCCTAACGAGGCAAAAAACCTAAACACAGAAAATACCACAATATTAGGGGCCATAGCACACCCAATAGAAGAAAGGGTATAAATCACTGTGCCAATCAGCATGGGCCCACGCCTACCAAAACGGTCTGAAAGAGGCCCAAGGGTAATCTGCCCAATGGCCAACCCTACAAACCACACAGAAAGTGTAAATTGGGCTGAACCAGGCAAACCATGAAGGCCTTTTTCCAGCTGAGGGAAAGCAGGAAGGTAAATATCTGTAGAAACAGGACCAACCGCCGTTAAAATCCCTAGGATAACAGGCATCCATCGAGAGGGTAAGGATGGGCTATAAATGGCCTTGGTTGTTGAATTTATATTCATGCTTCCAAAACTGACCTTACAGACCCAATGCCTTACCCATTCCAGGGGGAACCATAAAGCCTGTCATTGAAATTCTACACTGTAAACGAAATCATCTCCCCAACGATCCCTTAAAAAAGCAGTAAAACCCTCGGCGCTGCTCTTATCCGTGCTGCTCTTAAAAGCATTTGTTCCACATATGCCTACAAATCTGTCAAAAACAAGGTCGTATCGTGGTTTTTATTGAAAGGGAAAGGGATTATTCTTTATTTTGTTGGGCTTAGATTTAGCCCGATTAGCCTGTAAGACGAAAACGCCGGCAATGATGGATAAAACGAGCAAAATAGCACTGATGATAAGGCGAACATTATTCCCAACCTGTATGCCACTCCCCAAAAGCACAAAAATAACCGTTTGAGGGAGGCTTCCTATCAGGGTTGCCCAAATGAAGGAAGCCATAGGCACATGACTAAGGCCAGAGGCCACATTAACAGCCAGAGCAGAACCTACGGGCATAAGCCTTAAACCTAAAACGGAAAAAAAGGGAGAAGAGGTAAAATACTCATGCACTTTACGAATCCTGGCCGCAAATGGACCCTTCCGGCGGAGCAGTTTTTGAATTTTTTCACGGCCAATCCAGCGTGCCCACATAAAGGCCAACACAGAACCCACTAAGGTAATCAAGGTTGCAAAGGCTATTCCAAAAACTACCCCATATAAAAAGCCAGCTACAAAACATACAGCCTGTCGTGGCAGCCCGACAGAACAGATTAAAATCCCAATCCCCAAAAATAACCCCTTGCCCCACACACCCTGAAAAATGGCTTTATGCTGAAGGATATCCATTAAAAAATGGCTCTGTTGAACTATCAAGCCAATTCCTAACAGCGTTCCAACCAAAACAACCGTTTGCACAATAAAGGAAAAAGCTGGAAACCTTTCTTTGAGGCATTGTGTAAGGGAACTAAAACCTGTTTTTTTCACATAATCATTCCATAAAGCCAAACCTTCAATTGAAGGCTATACCGCTATCGCAACCCGCAAACCTCTTGTTTCTTTAAGAACAAAAAGCCTATTTCTATCATGAAACCTGTTAGGTATATTTCTGCAAATACACTATAATCCTTTTTAAAGCCACAGCCCTTATAAGGTCATAAATTTCTATTTCTTACGTCTTTCTCCTTCTCATCGGTTCTCATCGGCACTTTTTAACAAACAGCAGATATCCTCTTATGAAACAGCCTATTGAAGATTATAGCCCTGTCGCAGCATGCAAACCTCTTGTTTCTTTAAGGGCCAGAAAGCCTATTTTTATATGGCTGCTTACTCTTGCGGGGATGTTACTGGGCATGATCTCCCTTGGCGGAGCGACACGATTAACAGGATCGGGCCTTTCCATTATGGAATGGAACCCTATCCAAGGCATTATCCCACCACTTTCGCATGCGGAATGGGAAAGGCTATTTGCCCTTTATAAAACCATCCCCCAGTATAAAATTCTTCATAATGGATTTAGTCTTCATGATTTTCAGACCATCTTCTGGCTGGAGTGGATTCACCGGTTCTGGGGACGACTGATGGGGTTTGCCCTGGTTCTTCCCCTCATTTATTTCATTTACAAGAAAATGGTTACCGTCCGACTTGCTTTAATTCTTGGTGGACTCTTTGTTCTCGGGGGGCTTCAAGGGCTGATCGGCTGGTTTATGGTGGCCTCTGGCTTTAACCCAAACAGTACCGCAGTAGCGCCCGTACGCCTGGTATTACACCTGCTTTTTGCCCTTCTCCTTTATGCAGCCCTATTATGGACAGCTTTTAGCACCTATTGGCCAAAACAGCCCCTTCAACAGAGCTATAAAACCCGTTCCTCCCTTCTTTTGGCCGGTGCCTGGTTTTGCCTGCTGCTCCTCACACTTACCATCATTGCCGGGGGGCTAACAGCTGGCACCCATGCAGGTTTTATTTTTAACGAATTTCCCCTTATGGGCGGCTCCCTAATCCCAGCGGACTATGCTCATCTCCATCCTTTTTGGAGAAATGGACTGGAAAATACGGCTGCTGTGCAATTCAACCACCGCCTCCTTGCCACATTTTGCAGTTTGGCTATTCTTACCCTCATTTTCTGTGGCCTTAAAAAAAGGCTGGAAAGACACACCCAAATCTCTTTTATTCTTCTTGGCTGGGCGATTATCCTGCAGTATAGCCTAGGCATAACAACCTTGTTACTCGTAGTCCCCGTATGGGCAGGAACCTTGCACCAAACATGGGCAGCGATTGTTTTAGGGCTTCTCTTGTTTGTTATTTATCAACTCCACCTTAAACCCTTGCAGATTTCAACCCTTGCAGAACAGAAAAGCGAATAACATATAACGAGATATTGACCCTATAGATTTTTCGATTGCTGGGTTTTTTAAATTCTTACGTCCACTCTTCCAGTTCTGGTCTGATTCTTGCTCGGAGCATCTTCTACAATGTCTTCATCATCAAAACATCTTAACGCCCTGGCCGAAACCGATCATATTTTTTTTAACCCTGCAAACACACCCCTTTCATTAAATGAGGCGGAGCAGATTGTCTCACAAGCACTCACCAATATGGAAGATGGTGAGCTTTTTCTAGAATATAGCGAAAGCGAAGTCATTGCTCTTGACGAAGGAATTATCCGCTCGGCTTCCTTTAACAGTTCAAAAGGTTTTGGGCTACGGGCCGTAACAGGCGATGAGAGTGGCTATGCCCATTCAGATGAAATTAGCAAAGCAGCCCTTGAGCGAGCTGCCAATACCCTTACACCTATCCAGAAAAGGGACTCTTCCTTTTCGGCTTCACCTACCAAAACCAACCATGCCCTTTATCGCCCCGATAACCCATTAAAAGAGCAGGATTTTTCAGAACGGGCTGCAACCCTCTCTGAAATTGATCTCTATGCACGAGCAGCAAACCCCCATGTTGTGCAGGTCAGCGCATCGCTGACCTCTCATTGGCAGGCTGTGCAGATTATCCGTCCAGATGGCCAGCGCACGGCCGATATACGGCCTCTAGTAAGGCTGAATGTCTCCATTGTTATTGAAAAAAATGGCCGACGCGAGGATGGTTCCTTTGGCTGTGGTGGACGCTACCCACTCAGCCGCCTTTTAAACAAAAAAACATGGAAACATGCCGTTAATGAAGCCCTGAGACAAGCTAAAGTTAACATGGAGAGTATTGCCGCGCCAGCCGGGGAAATGGCCGTTGTTCTGGGCGCGGGCTGGCCTGGTATTTTACTTCATGAAGCTGTAGGGCATGGCCTGGAGGGGGATTTTAATCGCAAAAAAACCTCAGCCTTTGCAGAGATGGTAGGCAAAAGAGTGGCTGCTCCAGGGGTCACTATTGTGGATGATGGCACATTACCTGACTGCCGCGGCAGTTTGAATATTGACGATGAAGGCACCCCTACAAACCGCACTGTGATGATCGAAGATGGCATTCTCACCGGATTTATTCAGGATCGACTGAATGCTCGGCTTATGAACACCCATTCCACAGGCAATGGTCGGCGTCAATCCTATGCTTACCCACCTATGCCGCGGATGACCAATACCATTATGCTTGCAGGAAACGCCACCACGGAAGAGATGATCAGCTCAACCAAGAAGGGCCTTTATGCCGTTAATTTTGGGGGTGGCCAAGTCGATATCACCTCGGGGAAATTTGTCTTTGCAGCCTCTGAAGCCTATATGATCGAAAACGGTAAAATTACCAGACCCGTCAAAGGAGCAACCCTGATAGGGGATGGCCCCAGCGTATTAACCAAGGTCAGTATGATTGGGAATAATATGGCCCTTGACCCTGGGATTGGCACCTGTGGAAAGGCAGGCCAAGGAGTGCCGGTTGGGGTTGGCCAGCCCACCCTTAAAATTACGGGAATTACAGTGGGCGGCACAAGCCAAAGCTAAAAGCCCTTTTAAAAAAGGAAAGATTATCGTCTCATAGGCTATGCATAAAAAAATTTTCTATTTAAACTTTTGCCCAACGTTTTAACCGCCCAGCGTTTTAACCAATGACCCAGTTTACCAAAATCAGGGGTCATACCCTGGGCTAAAAGAGAGTTTCAGCTATTTTGATGGTTTAGCGAGACCCTTTTTCATTCTTCTTTTCGTTCTCTTATTTTTTTATTCTCTTATTTTATTGTATTTTTAAATGTCTGGTTCCTCTCCTGCTTCCGAGCACTCCCTTCCTCGATGGACTATCGTGCTCCTTGGCCTTATTTCCGCTATTGGCCCCCTTTCTACCGACACGTACCTTCCCGCGTTCCCCCAGGTTACGCAAGACCTACATGGCCAAGCTGAGCTAACACTGGCCGCTTGGTTTTTAGGCCTTGCCGTTGGGCAAATCAGCCAGGGCCCGGTTTCTGACCGCTGGGGAAGAAAACTTCCTCTTATTGGGGGGATTAGTCTTTATATCGTGGCTTCGGTTGGCTGTGCTCTCGTTTCCAACTTTTGGGTATTCTGTCTATTTCGTTTTTTTGCCGCCATTGGTGGTTCAGCGGGAATGGTGATTCCCCGTGCCATGGTGCGAGATATCGCAACCGGGCGCAAAGGGGCGTATATTATGGCCCAACTCGCCCTTGTTTCAGGAATCATCCCTATTGTCGCCCCAACATTGGGCAGTTTTATCCTGCTCTTTGCCCATTGGCGTGGCATATTCTGGTTCTCTGTGCTCTATGGTCTTATAGGAATAACTTTTATCGTTCTGAACCTTCAAGACACCCTGCCTGCAAATAAAAGGCTTCAGCTTGGCTTTAAAGAAACTTTCTGGCGCTATACCGATATTATCCAGGAGCCTGTATTTCTTTCCAACACCCTTATTGCCAGCTTTTCCTCCTTTGTTGTTTTTGCTTACCTTGGGGGCACGCCTGCTGTTTATGAGCATATCTTGCATTTTTCTGTTCTACAATTTGGTCTGCTCTTTGGAGCTAACGCCAGCTGCTTTATTTTAGGCACGCAAATTAACGGGCAATTGGTTAAGTTTTTCTCTTTGGGTACCCTTACCAATTATGGCATGCAGGCAGCCTTTATGGCTGGCTTTTTCTTGCTTTTTCTGCCCCTTACCTCCTGGGGGGGAGAAGCCCACCCTTATGCTTTTACACTCCCTCTCATGGCATTGCTGGGCTCACTGGGGTTTATTTCACCCAACACCATGGTCATGGCTTTTAGCAACCACGCCCGACACGCAGGAAGTGCCTCTGCCTTGCTGGGAACTCTGCAATTTTCTATTGGGGCCGTTAGTGGGATTCTCATTGGTATTTTACCTGAAAATAGCATTTTTCCTACGGTGAGTGTCATTATGATTGGTATTGTGGCAATGAGCTTATGCAACTTATGGCGCCAACGGGTGATGCGCCATGGCAATTACGACTAAAATCTTAAAAAAATTTATTCCCCATTTAGTGCTTTAAAGAGAGAAGGGCCATTCTTTCTTCCACAAATTTTTTCTTCATGGTCCCCTCGCCATGGTCCTCCCCGCAAAATTTCCTCACACTATGGAAAAACATAGAGGATATCACCCATACATATACCCATATAGTAGGCTCATTATGCCAACTTTCCTCTAAAGAGAAGACCAAGACTGAAAGCCTGCCTTAGCTTGGAGGTGCCTATTCAACCCGACGAAAACATGAGGTTCTGTCTTCTTCAACCCTAAATTCACTTTTTCCACGGGTAATATTCTGAACCTCTTGCTTGAATATCTCCAAAGATGAGGTAGGAATTTTTACATAAAACCTTACAAAATCCGACAAAAACTCTTCAGAAACTATTTCGGCCCGATAACGGGACAATAAGGCCTGGAGCCGACCATAAGCCGAAAAATTACCAATAAACCCCACATTGACCATAGATATAGAGCGCTGCTTTTCTGCCAAAGTTAAGCATTGGGCAGCGACCCCAGAATAAGCCCTGACCAATCCCCCCGCTCCGAGTTTAATCCCCCCAAACCAGCGGCTGACAACAATAACCAGTTGATCCATTTTCTGCCTGTCCATCACCTGCAAAATTGGTCGTCCAGCTGTTCCGGAAGGCTCACCGGCATCATCGCATCGAAAAAAATCCCCAAAACGGCAAGCCCAGCAATTATGCGTTGCTGTAGCGGAAGAAAGCGATTGAATAATTTTTGGGAGCTCTTCTTCAGTATACACTGGATGAGCACGAGCTAAGAAAACGCTTTTTTTAACGACAAGCTCATACTCAAAAGGTGCTCTTAAAGTCCACTTATCCTCTTCAGTCATTTTTCCTTTCCCAAGTCCGTATACAGACCCAACCCATCGTTGATCGGATTAAAAATATTTACGCCTTTTCCATTTTCACGCTTTCCCCTTGGGGGCTAATATCTGCCCTATTCATACTGAATGGCACTATATCCTACCAGGATTCATAACCTGTAACACGATGCGTAAGGATTTGGGTGTAAAGATTTGGATGTAAGAATTTGAGTGTAAAAGGATTTGGTCACAGCGGCATAAAAGGCTACAGCCCTTTCGAGCTCGCTTTTCCAAACAGTTGCCCTTATTGGCCCTTCCCTGGGAGGGTTGCTTTACGGATTGGAAGCCAGTTTTCCTATTCTGTTGTGTGCACAGGTTTATTATGTTCGGCACGAGTAACCTTCGATATGAAGCTTAACTACGCACCTGCCAACCCCACCTCCTTCATAAAATCACTAACAATATTTTCTGAAATTTGATTTTGTAACGCACTCCTCTTATATACCACGGAGGTTCTCTTTATTTTTCCATACTCCTTTTCTCATCGCCTACATAGTGACCTTATAAGTAAGCCTTTCTTTTTGTACCCACCGTCTCTTGTGCTCATTCCTTTGAAATTTTAAAATTTAATGTCCCTCTCGTTAAAAAAACTCTTTTCCTACTCCGATGTCCTTCAACAGGCCGGAGCTTCGGCCTTTTTAACCAGTCGGTGTCTCTCTGCCCTATCCTCACAAATCCAAGCAGTAGCTGTTGGTTGGCAAGTTTACGCTTTAACCCATGATGTCCGTAGCCTGGGCCTTATTGGGCTTATGCAGTTTTTACCCATGATCACCCTAGTCCTTCTGGCCGGGCACGCAGCTGATCAATTCAACCGCCGTTATATTACAACCAGCTGCCAGATAGTGGAAGGAGTGGCAGCGTTCTATATGGCTCTTGGCTCTTATTTTCATTGGCTTAGTGTCCATGAAATATATATTATGGTGATTATTTTTGGGGCTGCGCGGGCTTTCGAAATGCCAAGCCAGCAAACTTTTCTTGTTAGCCTGGTCCCGCCCACCCTCTTCCCCAAGGCTACGGCCCTTTCAAGCTCGCTTTTCCAGACAGCTTCCCTTATTGGCCCTTCCCTGGGAGGGCTGCTTTACGGGTTGGGAGCCAGTTTTGCCTATTCTATTGCGTGCACAGGTTTCTTGTGTTCGGCACTGGCAACCTTCAGTATGAAGCTTAACTACGCACCTGCCAAACGTACCCCCCTAACGCTAGCCTCTATTTTTGGTGGGATTTCATTTATTCGTTCTCGGCGTATTATGCTTGGAGCCATCTCACTCGATCTATTTGCCGTATTACTAGGAGGGGCAACCGCTATGTTGCCCGTTTATGCCAACGATATTTTACACTCAGGACCTATTACTCTGGGAATATTACGCTCAGCGCCAGCCATTGGTGCCCTTACGGTTGCCCTTATTCTTTCACGCTGGCCCCTTACCTCTCATGCAGGCAGATGGATGTTTGGTAGCGTTGCTGTGTTTGGCCTCGCAACAATCTTATTTGGCTTCTCATCCTCTGCCCCTCTTTCTATCGCAGCTCTCACCATACTGGGTGGAGCCGATGTCTTCAGCGTCGTGATTCGCAGCTCCCTTGTACAACTTGGAACACCAGACGAAATGCGCGGAAGGGTTTCTGCCATTAATATGGTTTTTATTGGTTCATCCAACCAACTCGGAGAATTTGAAAGCGGCATGCTCGCCAGTTTTACGGGCCCAGTTTATTCCGTAGTTATCGGGGGCATGGGAACTCTTCTAATTGCGTTTCTATGGGCAAGGGCTTTTCCTGAGCTTTTTGAGCTGGACCGGCTTGATGAAACAAAGCCCCTCTAGAGAGACCTATGTGTTTAACGAAGGATCTTTCAACGAAAGAACCCACAAAACATATTATCAATAAATATGTTATCAATAGTCTTTAAATAACCACAAAATATTCATAATAAAATTTTACATTCAAAATAGTTTTGATCACTCAATGTTTACAGAATCCGAAGTTATCTCATAATTTTATTGTTGAAACAATATAAATTACTTCTATAATCAAAGGAGATAAAAGAGAGTATTACTTTACACTCCTCGTAAGGAGGTTGAGTTATCAAAAAATATTTACACTGTGAATGGTAACCAAAGAGTAAATGGCACGTTTAAACAGTCATAACATTCAAATCTCTAGTCTTGTCTCAAGTTGTTTGATTTTCTAGAGTTAATTTTGAGGAGGCTATGATGTCCAATATTGGTAAAATTTCTTATAACACTTCTTCACCTGGACCGAATCTAGAACGTTTCCTTCCATCTTCTCTAAGATCAAAGCTTTACAGCAATCCAAACAGCATTATTTACCAAATTTACTGCGCTCATAGAGAAAATATGAAAAACGGAAAAAGCAGTTATGGGGACAGTTACAAAACCAAGAAAGTTTCTCATCCTTAAAAAGAAAGGTGAGTTTATAACGGGTCTCGTCCTTTCTGAGAGGATTCTCCCTCCTCGTAGTATTCTTAAAAACTAATTCTTAAGAATTAAGAGTTTAACCATCCCTTTAACTCTTTTCTGATTAAAGAGGCAAAAAGCTCTATTCCTTCATAGCTATCATTAAGACATGGAATAAGTGAGAATTGCTCTCCACCATGGGCGTAAAAAGATTCACGAAGTTCTGTGCCTAATTCATCCAGTGTTTCTATACAGTCAGCTACAAACCCGGGGGCCATAATGGCGATCCTTTTGACGCCTTGTTGAGCAAACTCCTTAACAACGGCTTGGGTGGAAGGTTCCAGCCATTGCGCCGGACCAAAACGGGATTGATATGTTAAAGGGGCCTCAGTGTCATCCATCCCTAACTCAGATCGTAAAGCTTCTCCTGTCGCCTGACACTCAGCATCATAATAATCCCCAGCATCTATGTAGCTTTTGGGCAAACCATGAAAAGAAATAATGAGCTTTTCGGGACGATGCGGTAAATTTTCGTAATGGCGCCTTATAAGGGCTGCTAAGGCCTGAATGTAGAGTTCTTCCTTCGAAAAGGAAGGTACAGATCTTATTGCAGGCTGTCTACGAAACTGCATTAAGGCGCGAAAGCATTGGTCTAATGCAGTAGCTGTTGTTGTGGCACTATATTGTGGGTAAAGTGGAAATAATAAAAGGCGCTCTACCCGTTTTTCAAGTAAAGCCTGAATGGCGTTCTTTACCGTCGGCATGCCATAACGCATAGCCCACTCTATTTCTATATCATCTTGTTCGAAAAGCTCAGATAAAGATTCGGCTTGTAACCGGCTATATAACCGCAAAGGGCTTTCATTCGTTGGGGTATTCCAGATCCGCTTATAGGCTTTGGCCGTTTTTTGTGAGCGTAAACTTAATATAACGCCCTGCAATAAAGGCTGCCAAATCAAGGGGCTACTCTCTATAACCCGCGGGTCTGACAAAAACTCTGACAAATACTGCCTTACAGACCAATAGGTAGGCGCCTCTGGCGTACCCAGATTAATAAGCAAAACGCCAATTTTACTTTGCCTCACACTCTGCTTTTCCTGAGATTGGGCAACGCCAATAAACTTTACCACGAAAAAGCTCCTCTCTAGAAAGCGTTCATGGAACGATCTTTACTTAATAATCGTAAACCCACTTATACTCTGAACGATTAAGCCCCTTTCGCGTTTGGGAAAGGGGCTTAATTTATTTTACATCCGCTCTTTAAGCGCCTTTATAACACCCTCCGCCCAGGTGGGATCTGCCTTACGGAAATGCTCAATCTGACGATCAATAATATGCTGAGGAACGCCTTGCATAGCATCAGCAATATTATTGAAAAACCGCTGTTTTTGATCATCATCAAACAAACGATAGAGCGCTGCTGGCTGGGAGTAATAATCATCACCCACCCTATGGTCATACCAATCTGCATTACCATTGATTCTTAAAGGTGGCTCCTTAGCCCATGGTTGCTCTACTGGGCCATTAAAGGAGTTAGGTTCGTAGTAATGATCGGTTCCCTTTGGGGCATCAAAGCGCATAGACCCATCGGCATGATAGTTATTGACCTGATTCTTAGGCCTGTTAACCGGCAAGTCCGCATGGTGCGTTCCAACACGGTAACGATGAGCATCGGCATAAGAGAAAATACGGCCCTGAAGCATTCTATCTGGAGAAAAACCAATCCCCGGAACAATATTGGATGGAGCAAAAGTCGCCTGCTCAACCTCAGCAAAATAGTGGTCAGGATTACGGTTAAGCTCTAATATACCCACTTCATGCAAAGGGTAATCCTTATGCGGCCAGACCTTGGTCAGATCAAAAGGGTTATAAGGTGTTTTTTCAGCTTCAACCTCTGGCATGATCTGAACACAGACCCGCCATTTTGGATATTCACCCCGCTCAATAGCTTCATAAAGGTCACGCTGTGCGCTCTCACGATCATTGGCAATAACCGCAGCAGCTTCTTTATTAGTAAAGAACTTATGGCCTTGCATGGTTTTGAAATGAAACTTAACCCAGTAGCGCTCACCAGCTTCATTCCAGAAAGAATAGGTGTGGCTTCCAAATCCGTCCATAAACCGGTACCCATTTGGTAGCCCCCTGTCTGACATCAATATCGTAACCTGGTGGAGGCTCTCTGGAGAAAGAGACCAAAAATCCCACATTGCGGTTGGGTTACGTAAATTTGTTCGCGGATGACGTTTTTGGGTATGAATAAAGTCAGGAAATTTAATGGGGTCTTTCACAAAAAAGACAGGCGTGTTGTTCCCAACAAGGTCCCAGTTTCCTTCCTCGGTATAAAACTTCAAGGCAAACCCACGCACGTCACGCTCGGCATCGGCTGCACCACGCTCTCCTGCTACTGTTGAAAAACGAAGCAAGACCTCTGTTTCTTTACCAATTTTGTTAAAAAGATTAGCACGTGTATAGTTTGTAATATCTTGTGTAACAGTAAATGTTCCATAGGCCGCAGACCCTTTTGCATGAACTGTTCTTTCAGGAATACGTTCACGATTTTGATGGGCCAGTTTTTCCAAAAGCCTGTAATCTTCCAAAAGCAAGGGCCCACGTGGGCCCGCACTACGACTATTCTGGTTATCAGGCCATGGAGAGCCTGCAGATGTTGTCAGCATAGGCTTTTTTCCTTGAGAATTTACATTATCAGCCATACAATACTACTCCAATTTTTAAATCGTTTAACGATAATTTTATTTTCAGATTGACTAAAACTATTTTTTACAAGATAGAAAAAATCTTAAATAAAGAAAAATCTATATTTATTTGCATAAAGATAAATTATTTTTATTAAATGGCCTTTTAAAATAAAGAAGAGCCCCCTCAAAAACCCTTAATCATTTTCTGTTATGCCTACCCTCCTTATACATTCTTTCATAACAGAGGAAAGTGGAAAATTAAAAAGTGTTTTTTTACTGAGCACTTCTTTTTGATCTGGGCCAGCAGCAAGGCTTACATCCACACATTGATGCGCCCATAGCTGCAACTGGAGATGGAAATGGGTAAAAACATGTTCAACCTTACCGATATCCTTCCAGTTGACTGGCTGTAAAAAAGGACTATGCGCCTTTTCCATCAATGAAAGCTCACTCCCCCACTCGGAAGAGGGGAAAAATAGGGTTCCTCCTAACAAGCCATGGGGAGGCCTTTTGCAAACTACGATTTTTTCCTGATCGTAAAGGCAATAAACACTTCCATAACGTTTCGGTTTTTTAGGTTTTTTTATTTTCTGAGGAAAATCCGCCACCCTTCCCAAACTGTAAGCCTGACACTCGTCCTTTATCGGGCAAATAAGACATGAAGGTGAACGAGCTGTACAAATTCCAGAGCCCAAATCAAACAAAGCTTGGGCAAAATCTCCTGGATACTGCTTGGCAGCAGCTGTATGGTTAAGAGAGGCTGCCTTTTTGGCTATTTCATTACGGCCCTGGGGTAAGGGCGTTGCAATAGCAAATACTCGAGAAGCAATACGCTCAACATTCCCATCAACGGGCACCACACTAACCCCAAACGCCATAGAAGCAATAGCTGATGCCGTATAAGCACCAATTCCTGGGAGTTTCTTAAGCTCTTCTACGGTTTGAGGAAAACCTCCCAAAGCACAAACTTGCTGAGCACAAGTATGAAGATTACGGGCTCTTGAGTAATATCCCAAACCGGACCACATCACCATTACATCATCCAAACTGGCAGCGGCAATATGATTAACACTAGGAAAACGGGCCAGAAAACGTTTATAATAGGGAATAACGGCTGTTACTGTGGTTTGCTGTAACATGACCTCGCTCAGCCAAACGGGGTACGGCTCCCCCAAAGCGTGCAAGGGTGCTCTCCAGGGAAGGGTACGGTAATGGCTCGCATACCAATTCAATAAATTATCGGCTAGGGAAATCACGATTTCAAATATGGAAGAAAACCTCTCACCAGACAAGAGTAAAAAACGTCCATCCCCTCTCCCTCAATGGAAAAGACATTACGTCTTATCTCCCCTCTCTACCCTTATCCCGCCTTTGGTTAAGCCAGGGTTTAAAAAACATTCTTCTTCACTGGCTATTTTATTGGCCGAGTGGCCCGAAATTATTGGCCACAATTACGGATTTCGATGTATACCCTACAGGCTGACTGGGAGTGCCCTGACCTTAAGCTGCTCTGGTACTACCGCAATGGAGCTAAGCCATATCTCCCAAACCATTATTGAGCGCATTAATACATTTTACGGCAATAATAGGGTGAAATCTTTACGATTTGTCCAGAATTATTCTATGGATCCTTCCCTCTCTCCTATAGTGGAACCCTCTCCTCCTTCAGAAAAAAAAACCATTCCCCTCTCTCAAATTGAGGCGATGGAAGAAGGCCCCCTTAAGGAGGCCCTATCAACCCTAGGAAACGCCCTTATCAACCGCCGCAAGCCCGCCCCATAGACCTTCAGGGAAGTATAACAGGTTTTCTTCTCCATAATCCCACACCGACACTGACAATAGATAAGGCAAACGGAATAAACAATCCAAACCGGGCAAAAAAGGTTATCCCCACACCACCAGGCAAGGCAACAACCACAAAACCTTTTTGACCCCAGCCCAGCCAGGCCAACTGCCGACCCAAAGCATCATAGGCTGCGGTAATTCCCGTATTGGCAGCCCTGGCAATCGGTAACCCCTCCTCCACCGCACGCATCCTTACAGCAGCCAAATGCTGGCGTGGTCCTGCAGAATTACCATACCATCCATCATTTGTAATATTAATAATCCACGAGGGACGGTCTCTTTCATCAACAACCTTATGGGAAAAAACCACTTCATAACAAATCAAAGCTCCGAAGGGCTCTTGCACAGGAAGATGCAAGGTACGAATAGCGTTTCCTGCCGCAAGCCCCTGGCCTGGAACGACATGAAATGGCAGAATAGCGGGTTGGTATTCCCCAAACGGAACAAGATGAACTTTATCATATATCTCTCCAATTTGCCCTTCACGCCCCAAAACAAAAAGACTATTCCGAAGGCGATGATCCTTCTCCCCCACCCTGATACTTCCTATCAGGCCCATATCAGCCTGAGGGAAATGACGCATCATCTCTCGGGATAAATCCGGGTAAAACTGTAAATAACCGGGAAAAGCTGTTTCTGGCCATGCAAAAACTATGGGCCTTGGCTGATTTTGGCTTTGGATTTGACTAGGAGCTTGACCTTCCTGCTCCTGCTTTTGCAATTTTTCTGCTTCTCGCAAGCCTTCTTGTGTAAGCCGAATATAATTGCGCAAAATAGCATTGGCATCTTCTGTTGTATGGTGGATTTTTGTCTCTTCTGAAACGTTCCCCTGAACCAGCACCACAATAGGATTACGGCTCTCCTTAAGCTTTACGCCATACAAACGGAAACTCCCGACAGCAAACCAAATCAAAAAGCTGACTGCGCATAAAACCACAGCCCTCTTGACTTTCAACAAGGGACTCAAGGCCAGAAAAATGGTAAGAAACGTTAGGCCATCGCCCCCGATCCAGGCTAAGGGTTGCAACAACACCGTACCTAAACTTCCAGGAATTGCCCATATACTTGCCAAGGGATTCCACGGAAAACCCGTTAAAATAGGGTTCCACCATGCATGAGGAAGTAAAATGGAGCGAGACATATCCGCTAGGGTCCATAAGCCTGCAAACAAAAACATTCTCTGAAGCGCTGACGTGCCCGCTTTTAAGAAACATTTATAAAGCAGGCAACTAACTGCAGGCCCTAATGCCAATGGCACAGCGCAAAGGGGAGCAACGATGGGAACCAGCCACCAAAATGTTTCTACTCGCAATAAAATGGCATTGGTTAACCAATAAAGACCAGCAGCATAAAAACCAAGCCCAAACAAATACCCCAGACCAAAAGCCTGCTTATATGAATTGGATTGCTCAACCCTTTTCACTAAAAAAGGAAAACACCCCCCCAAAATTATAACCAGATAAACAGGCGGAAGAGATAATGCAGCCAGTACGCCCGCCAAAATTACAGAGAAACCAGACTGCCAGAATTTCTGACAAAACGAACGCAAAGGCAGCACTGATACAAACAACCTTTAAAGAGAAAGTCGGCTCTAACATTATTCAGTAATGAAAACACCTAAAATACACTCTAACCAGAACGTATTTTATGGGTCATACCCTTTTAGGATTCATCAAGCGCATCCCGTAATCGCCGCTCATAATGCCTATAATATTTATCAGCCAGAAGCTCGCTTTTTACCAATATGGCAATATCTGTTGTATTAAAATACCGATCAATAACAGCACCATCTCCCACATACCCCCCTAGCCGGAGATACCCTTTAATCAAAGGAGGCAAACGTGCAAGGCAGCGGCGATAATCCAACCCTTCTGGATCCACTCTGTTCATTTCAATATAACGTTCTGGTAAGGCCCGTATCCTTAGGGCCGGTGGGGCAAGATGGTTATGGTAAAGATAAGTTAGCTCATTTTCCCATTGCTCAGGCGCTACTGTAGGAAGGCTTGCACATCCGAACAAAACATCTATCCGATGATAAAAAATATAAGAGGCTATTCCCCGCCATAATAGTTGCATGGCTGTGCGGCTACGATAGGCAGGATCCACACATGAGCGCCCCACTTCAAGCAATCGACCCGGAAACTGCATCAGTAATGAGAGGTCGTATTCTCCAGCAGAATAGTAACGCCCTATTCTTGTGGCATCTTCATGTTTTAATAATCGGTAAGTCCCCACTATGCCTGCTGGACCAGCAGAGCGGGCATGATCGATGACCAAGAGATGGTCTGCATATTCATCAAACTCATCACTATCCCGTTTGGTTCTCAACGCCTTTTCATCAGGAATAGCCCCTAATTCTTCATAGAAAACCTTATAGCGAAGGGCTTGGGCAGCATCGATTTCTTCTTCTGTCTGGGCTATACGAACTTCCAGGTTACCCCCACGGAGCTCAACAAACCCATTTCGTTCCAACTCAAGGGTTGAAAGAGAACGCCCTGAGATCCCTTCATTCATAGATCATCCCCTTTTCCTGACAGACGCCTTTTTAGCTAAAACAGCATTTTTATCTGACTGGCCCTTTTTGGCTCCACCATCGGCAATCTTTTCGCGTTTTTTTCCAAACAACTCCAACCGGTGGGAAACCAAATTAAAGCCCAATTTCTCAGCAATTGCGGTGATAAGAGCCACATGCTGCTCATCCTCAAACTCTATCACCTTCCCCGTATCCACATCAATAAGGTGGTAGTGCTGTCCATTATCGCGGGATTCGTAACGAGCACGGCCGCCACCAAAATCCCTCCGCTCCAAAATGCCTTTTTCTTCCAAAAGCCGTACGGTACGATAGACAGTCGCCACAGAAATTCGTGAATCGATCTCAGCCGCACGCTGGTAAAGCTCTTCTACATCGGGATGATCTTCAGCTTCTGAAAGAACCCGTGCGATGACCCGGCGCTGGCCAGTCATCTTCAGGCCATGTTCAATACATAGCCGCTCAATTGCAGAAGCTGTCTCTTTTGAATCATCTACCATAACTTGAAGAATAACGACAAAAAAGAAATTGTTCAACTTCAACTCTTGAAATTAACAAAATTCTTTTTGTTGTTCCCTATAATAAAATTTTACCACAGCCCCAAAACAGGCACACTAGTCTTCACGCTTGGTTCCAAGACCAATCTTTTTGGCTAACGAGGAACGATGGCTTGCATAATTGGGAGCCACCATGGGGTAATCAGCCGGCAAACCCCACCGTTCACGGTATTGCTCAGGTGTCATATCATAAGTGGCCTTTAAATGGCGCTTGAGCATTTTTAACTTCTTGCCATCTTCAAGGCAGATAATATAGTCTGGAAAAATAGACTTCTTTACCGAAACTGCTGGTTCTGGCCGTTCAGGCTGCACAACTTCCTGACCTAAACTGGCCAAAGTTGTATAAATCTCTTGTATAAAGGAAGGAAGTGCTTCCGGTTCGATACTGTTATTTGACACATGCGCCGATACAATCCGCGCTGTTAACTCAAGCATATCAGTATTATCAATTCGCTCCACCATGATAGTATACCTTAACAAAAACAATTTTTTAGTTATGATAAAATCATAATAAAAAAGCAAGATCAATTATAGAAAATTAAAAAATATTATGACTTCTAAGAATAAACTAAATATTACATCCTATATATGCCCCATGACCTTTGTAAAAACAAGAATAGCCCTTGACCAATTACCTGCCGGAGCTACACTTGAAGTACACCTCAAAGGAAAAGAGCCCCTTGTTAATATCCGTAGAAATGTCCAGGAATTGGGGTATAAAATTACAAATGAGATCTCTCTGGAGAATAATGAAACCATTGTAGTTATTTATAAAAGCCAATAAAATAACGTTATAGTAACTTCACCATTATATAAGCATCGCTTCCATCAGGATAATAACATTTCCGGATACCGGTTCTCTCAAACCCCGCTTTTTTGTAAAGAGCTATGGCATGGCTATTCAAAACTGAAACTTCCAGAAAGAATTTTTGAATTCCTTTTTGTTGAAGGCGATGGACAGTTTCTTGTAAAATTTGTTGGCCTATCTTCTGCCTCTGCCACAAGGGACCAACAGCGAAAGTTAAAATTTCGGCCTCATCCAAAACAGTCCTCCCTATTAAAAAACCCATCAAGGAGGCAGAGTCAGAAGAAAAACCGTGTGGGGGTTCCTCGATAAGGCAAAACACTCCAGGAAGGGAAAACACATTTTCGAATTCTTTTAAACTCCATTCCTGGCCTTTGGGAAAAGCACGGGCATGAAGAGCTGCTATCTCACCTAAAAAAGAGGAAACCTCTTCAACAACCCGCACCATTTTTCAGCATTTTCTACGGTTCTGGGGCAGGGCGCAACCCGCTTTGGGGACGCTTAGCTTCAGGAGGGTCGATATAATGGGGGTGAAAATCCAGCCATTTTTTATTTTGATTAAAAAATGAAACAGCTAACGCCTCTTGATATTTTCGCAAACCTGCTATAACGAGCTGCTCAATAGTTGGGGTCACGTAAGGTGTAAACCTGTAAGAAGCAGCCCCGGCTATGAAAACTTCCTCTTTTTCATCCCACTCTCCTCTCAAAGAGTTTGGAAGAGCAGACTCTTGGTGTAAAAACGCCCGCAATAGGGTCATGCCATCACCGGCTAGTACGCATTCCTCTTGGGGAAGGTACAATGTCTCGAGAGGACAAGCATAATCTTCCGACGGCGTAAGAACAAACAAACGATTACGTCTGGCCTGAATAACACATACAGGAAAGCGCCCCGATTGATCCTCCATTAGAAGTGGGATCATAACTTCTCCCAACCCCAACCCCACAAGAGCAACAGAGGAACCAAGGCCCAGCCCTGCCGCAAGGGCCATCGTCGCCCGTACCCCTGTAAAGGAGCCGGGCCCCGTTACCACAATAACCATATCCAACTGATGGATGGACCAATGCGCTTTCTCAATTAGGGTTCGCACTTCAACCGCTAGATTTTCTGCCACCCCTTTTACTGGAAAATGGCGAACAGCAGTCAAGGAAACTGTCTCTCCTTCATATTGAGCAAGAGCAATCATCGCTTCTGCATTCTCAACAACCGATGCCGCATTCATAACGAGGATTTTGAAAATATTATTATGGGGTTTGGCCATATAACCTATCTGAAAGTCCTTATTAAAGGTGGGTTCAGTCTTATAATCAATAACCTATAAACTCAATTATCCATGGGAGGAGGATAAAGCAGACAAGCCTCCTCAAAATCCAAACGGGGCTTGCGAGGTTGCTGCCTGGTGGAATCCGCATAGCCTATTCCCATAATAAAATTAAGCCGCCAGTTTTTTCCTTGTAAAAATATCTCTTCGACTAAGGCTGCATCAAAACCTGAAATCGGAGCAACATCAAAACCCAGTGCCCGGGCAGCCAAAATCATATACCCCCCCTGTAGAGTACTATTTCGTTGAGCGGTTTCCTCTGCCAAAACATGATCTGCAGCATACCATGAACGCAAATCTTCATGAGGCCATAATTTGGGGAACTGATCATAAAATTGTAAATCATATGCCACAAGGACAACCAGAGGGGCCTCTATAATTTTCTCAACATTCCCGGCCACTATTGCAGGGCGAAGACGCTGGCGGACCTCTTTGGAAGCCAGAAAAACAAACCGTGCCGGCGATGAATTGGCAGAGGTAGGCCCCCATTTCACGTGGTTGTAAAGCTGTTCAGGCAGCGTAGCAGGCACAGCCCGATCTTGCCACGCTACCGCTGTGTGGGCATTCTCAAAGAGGATTTCTACAAGATTATCCAAATTATTCATGGTCTAAGTGCAAACCCACTTCCCTGCTCCCTTCAGGCTTATCATGGCCTGTATAGGCAATCACAACCCACCCGACAAGCTTATAAATCCACCTGCTCTACAGCTACAATCTCTGGCACATAATGCTTTAACATGTTCTCAACACCATGTTTCAAGGTCGCCCGAGAAGAAGGACAACCTGAGCAAGCACCTTGCATCATTAATTTAACCACGCCCTGGCTATAGCCCCGAAACACTATATCTCCCCCATCAGCAGCTACGGCAGGGCGAACACGCGTATCCAACAGCTCCTTGATTTGCTCAACAATAGCCTCATCTTCAGGAGCAATGCCCTCTTCTTGGACATTGGCAGCTTGTTGATTCATAATCGGCTGACCAGACACGAAATGATCTACCAGAACAGATAAAACTACAGGCTTTAAATCTGCCCAATCGACCTCATCGTCTTTGGTAATGGAGACAAAGTCACGCCCAAAAAAAACGCTCTTAACCCCATTAACAGAAAAAAACGCGGTTGCAAGGGCAGAAGAGGTAGCTTCTTCTGCATTCACAAAATCAGCCGTCTCCCCCGTGGGACCCATGACCTCCAAGCCAGGGAGAAACTTCAGCGTATTGGGATTAGGCGTTGACTCAGTTTCAATAAACATCTTTTTATTTCTTTCATTATCTTTTGCAAACTTATTCTTTGGGTTTTCCCCAGAGGGGGTTCCCCACACCAACTCTCACACTTTTGCAAGCACAAGCTTCTTACCTCAAACTTCTTACCTCAAAAACAGCATGAACCCTCTTCTTTAGACATCTTCACCTCTGCTTAATGTGGCCATCAATCTCGTTTTAGCAAGAAAAATCTCTCAACATCTTCTGAATAAGCCACTGCATCAACCACTGGACAAAGCTTTTGGGCAAATCTTTGACGCATTTGTAAAAACTCCCTCCAATTTCTCACAAATCAATTTTTCACAAACACAGAGCATAAGCCTCCACACAGCTTGTTTTTATAACCTGCCTTTACTTTATGACTGAGCCAAGCAAGCGGTCCGTGAGTGTCTAACCCACAAGAAACAGCAGAAATCTGCCCCGTTATGGGGTGGTACTGTAGGGGTTTTTTCTGAAGAAGAAAATCAAAAGCCAAGTATAAAGCCACCCACGCCCCGGTAATAGAGGCGCAACGGGTTCCTCCATCAGCATTAATAACATCACAATCCAACGTTATGGTCATTTCTCCCATCAGCAATTATCATAAGAATTATTCTTACTCTTTATAAGAATTTAAAGGATATTTCCCGATTATTACTATAGCATTTTCCCTAGAGCTTCTCTAATTTAAAAAAATTAGATATCTCTTCGGCGAAACTTTCTTTTTACATTAGAGCGACTATGCCATTCCCTTTCCCAGCCAGCAGTTCATATCTTATGATTTATTTCGATACCTTCCTTTTGGCATTTTCTGCACTTTTTACCATTGTTAACCCTGTTGGAGCATCGCTCATCTTCTCCCAGGTGACCTCTGATCGAGATCGCAAAGAGCGCCTAGCCCTCGCTCGTAACATTGCTCTCTATTCCCTTATCCTTCTTGTTATTTCTATTTTGTTGGGCCAGAGTATCTTAAGTTTTTTTGGCATAACATTAAACGCTTTGCGTATTGCGGGCGGCCTGGTCATTGCCATTCGGGCCTGGGGCCTGCTCCATGCCCCTGAGAGCAATGAAGCACGCAAGCAAAAACAAGCAAACCAGACAGGCCATCTCGACCAAGATACCCTTCCTTCTTGGAAAGAAATTGTCTTTTTCCCTTTAACCATGCCCTTTACTGTTGGCCCAGGCAGTATTTCTGTAGCCATCACCCTGAGCACTGTCCGCCCTGCCCACACCAGTGGGTTAGGATTTTACGGCACTTTAGTTTTAGCCTCGTTATGCGTTAGTATCTTTATATGGGCCTTCTACTCCTATGCCGATAGAATTGTAAGTTCGTTAGGCGTTACAGGAGCCCGCATTATTAGTCGTACCACCGCTCTTATCTTGCTCTGTATTGGTGTACAAATCCTTGCAGCGGGAGTACAAGGCTTTATTGAACCCATGCTTAAGCAAGCACATTAACCCCTTTATTGCCCTGCAGGAACATATTCTAACAGGGTTTGAACCTGTTGTTTTAAATCTGGCAAAAGAACCTTTTCAAACCAGGGATTTTTCTTCTCCCATGCCTTGGTACGCCAAGAAGGATGAGGCAAGGGAAAAAAACGCGGCAGGTATTTTTTGTACTCCCTAACCCGTTCGGTAACACTGCCAGGCCCAAGGGCATAAGCCTGAGCATATCCCCCTACCAAAAGGGTTAAACGAATATCTGGCAGGTTTTCCATAATACGCGCCCTCCATAAGGGAGCGCATTCCTTACGGGGAGGTTTATCGCCACCGCGAACATATTTCCCCGGATAGCATAGCCCCATGGGTACGATGGCAATACGGGTGGAATCATAAAAAACATCCCGGGAGAGACCAAGCCACTCTCGCAACCTATCCCCTGAGGCATCATTAAAGGAAATTCCCGTTTCATGCACTTTGGTTCCGGGTGCCTGACTGGAGATAAGCAACCGGGCTGTACGCGATACATGTAAAACAGGGCGTGCTCCTAAAGGCAAGTCCTGGCAAAAATGGCAGGCCCTTATTTCTGCTAACAACGAGGCCAGGCTATCCTTCTTTTGTTCAGCAACGTTTTGTTCAACAACCATCACATTATGACTTTCAGAACGCTCCCCATGCCCTACTCACTTTCTTTAAATGAGAGAACTGTAAATGAGAGAAAGCATTTATCTCCTATCAGAAGCTTTATCACATCTAGATTTTGGTGATCAGAAAATTCCTTTAAGCCATGCTAGACTTAAAACCAGCTAGATTTACGGCCAAAGGGACTCCTAACGATAATGCCCAATAAAACTTTCTACAAACTCAGGCACTCGTTGAGTGGCGACACCGGTCAGAACCGTATCAAAATAGGAACTCCCAGAAGAAGGATCCTTGTTAATCTCCACCTTCCTGGCTGTGCGCGCCAGTTGGACAAACCCCGCAGCGGGATAAACTGTGCCTGACGTACCAATGGAAACAAACAGATCACAAGAGATAAGGGCTGTCTGTATATCTTCCATAAAAAGAGGCATTTCCCCAAACCAAACAATATGAGGACGCATGGCTTTTTTTTCACATTTTGGACATTTCGTTTCTTGAGAAGAATGACCAACAATAGCCTCTATAGTCCCACACGAGACACATCGCAGCTTTAACAACTCGCCATGCATATGCAGCAGGTTTTTACTGCCAGCGCGCTCATGCAAATCATCAATATTTTGGGTTACCACCAACAATTCTCCCTGCCAACGCCCATCCTGGCTGGCTTTTTCCCACTCTGCCAACGCTTTATGAGCAGCATTGGGGGAAACCTCTTTTAACCGATCACGATATTCGTTATAAAATTGGTGAACAAGGGCAGGATTCCGAGCAAAACCTTCTGGCGTGCAGACATCATCGACATTATAGCGTGTCCATATTCCCCCCGTATCCCGAAAGGTCTCAAGACCGGATTCCTTGCTTATTCCAGCCCCCGTTAAAACAACCACCCGCATAATAACTCCCCTTTTTATTTCTTTCTTGCAACCTATATTTTATAGGTCATGCTACCAATCAACAGTTTAAACCAACACTCCAAACTGTTTCGATTTTTAAAATATCCACCTCTTCTAAGGGAAAATCCTGCCTAAAACCGTAAAGAGCACTGGCTTGAAATGGTTGATCTCGCTTATTAAAATTACCTCCCTAAAGGTTGGTATTCCTCTAATCCTTCTATAATAGCACACCCATAAATAAGAAGGCCCTTCACACGTCATGACAACCCAGCAAGAATAACAAACACTTTTACTCGTAATTGTTTTATTTTTCAAAAATTAAAAGGAAGATCCTATGATTGACCAAACCAACACCATTACCATAAAAGGCATTGAAAAGCCCGTATCCCGTATTGCTTTGGGAACCTGGGCCATAGGAGGATGGATGTGGGGAGGGGCCGATGACCAAAACGCCATTAAAACCATTCATGCTGCTTTGGAGCATGGTATCAACCTGATTGATACCGCCCCTGTTTATGGTTTTGGCCATTCTGAAGAAGTGGTGGGAAAAGCCCTAGAAGGTCGACGCGAAAAAGTTGTTATCGCTACAAAGGTGGCCCTAAACTGGACAGAAGACCACAAACCCTATCGTGATTCTTCCGCAGCCCGAATCCGTAAGGAAATTGAGGATTCCCTTAAAAGGCTCAAGACAGATTACATTGATCTTTACCAGATCCACTGGCCGGATGAAAAAACCCCCATTGAAGAAACTGCAGCCGAGATGGAAAAACTCCGTAAGGAAGGGAAAATTAGGACGATAGGGGTAAGTAATTTTAATACTCACCAAATGGATACCTTTCGTCAGGCTGCCCAGTTAAGCACGCTTCAACCCCCCTATAACCTTTTTGAACGTGAGATTGAAAAGGACATTCTTCCCTACGCCAAACAGAACCAGTTGGTGGCGTTATGTTATGGAGCCATATGCCGCGGATTACTCTCAGGGCGAATGACAGTTGACCGCCACTTTGATGGGGATGACCTAAGAAAGAAGGACCCGAAATTCCAACCTCCCCATTTCGCTCGTTACCTGAAAGCTGTTGAAGATTTAAGCCAACTCGCCAAGGAGCGGCATAACAAGTCCGTTCTGGCATTGGCTATTAGGTGGATTTTAGATCAAGGGCCAACGATTGCCCTCTGGGGAGCCCGAAAACCAGAACAGATTTTGGGAATTGATGACGCCTATGGATGGACCCTTTCTCCACAGGATCTCAAAGATATTGACACCATCCTGACCAAAAATATTCCTGAGCCCATTGGGCCAGAATTTATGGCCCCACCAAGCCGATAATTAAGGAAAGATTCCTTTCCCCCTAGGTCTAACCTAGCTCCTAAGTCTAACCTAGCCCCCAAAAGCTAGGTTTAGGAAGACCTCCCAAACAGCACTGTATGATCCAAAAACCAAACACACAAAAGCTGATTAAACAAAAACAAAGCAAATGATTAAAATGATTGGGCAAAAAGGACGCTAGGAACTAGGAAGTGGAATGTGTTAAGTTCTCTAAATAGTGCTGTAAAACAATGGCTTGGTTATGTTCTGTATCCTTTGCCCCATAGACTAAGGTAACGGTTCCTTGCGCTAAAATACGAAGCAAGTGCTCTACAGCCTCACAAGCAGGGGGAGAAGCCAGTTCTTCACTGTATTTTTCTCTGAACTCCGTCCACTTTGCTGGATCATGATTAAACCAATGGCGCAAATCGTTACTTGGGGCAACCTCTTTTAGCCATTCTGTTAATTGCATTTTTTCCTTACTGATTCCTCTTGGCCAAAGACGATCCACTAAAATACGCTGGCCATCTTGTTCAGCAGGTTCTTCATAGGCCCGTTTGATCTGGATTTTATGCACCTTCATGACACCATCTCTCTCCTAAGGCTAAAAAATTTAAGCCTAAAAATTTCATGGGAGCCGGAAATAATCAGAAGTCAGCTCAGACCAAGTGTTATATAATACACCATTTCTTTGGGAGACTATTTCAGTCTCATATCAATTTTTAGGTTTTTTTTAAAATATGGTCAATCCTTAATCGTTGGCGAGAATCTGTTATCCTGTAAGAAACGCCCCATACGCACATCAGTGAGCATAAAAATACACCCCCAAAGACCAGGCTCATCAAAACAATCTGATAATGGGCAGCAACCAATGGATCTGCCCCAGCAAGAAGTTGGCCTGTCATAATGCCTGGCATGGTGACAATACCGGCAGCTGCCATGGTATTAATGGTTGGAATAAGGGCCAACTGCTGGGCTGCACGCATATATTGGCGCATAACGTAAAAATACGGATAACCCAAGCAGAGCTGGGCCTCTATAGCCGCACGCTCCCGCTGCACAGTTTGGATCATGGCTTTAAGGGAAATACTGGCTCCGTTCATGGCATTTCCCAGGATGATAGCACAAAAGGGAATAACCTGCTCTGGGGCATACCAAGGGCTGGGCCGCAATGTTACCCCTACCCCTAACACAGCAATGACGCCTGCAGAAAATATTATGGATGACCCCCCAATACCATAAAGCCAAAAATGATTAATTCCCTTTTCCTGCCTGCTGGCAATTTCATAAGTGGCCGCACCTACCATGATCGTTAAAAACCCAACGACAAACCAGGGAGAAGCCACTTTGAAAATAATTTTCAGAACATACCCTACCAGCATAAGTTGTAACACCATCCGCAAGGCTGCCACAATCAGCGGTTTATGGATATTAAGGCTAAGCCATAGAGAGCAGAGTGAGCAAAGCAGTACAATGCCGCTTACCAAAAACATATCTGTGACTGAAAGCATTTTTATAATTTTTCCATTCCATCCTCAAATCGCACCAATTGTTTGTTCTTAAGAAGAAAACGCCGATGAGCAAGACGGTTGGCTTGCTCCACGTTATGAGAAACCAGAATAAGCCCTGTATCTTGTTGCATAACCTTTAATAAAAGCTGTTCGAGCAAAGCACTTGTCTGTTCATCCAGAGCGGAAGTGGGCTCATCTAACAGCAAAAAAGCAGGCTTGTGCACTAATGCCCTAACCAAAGCGGCCCTTTGGCGCTCTCCCGTTGATAAATGGTGAACCGGTTTTGCCATAAGAGTGGCTGCATCCAAACCGAGCTCAGTCAGCAAAAGAGAGGCCTCGGAATAATGACGGAAAGAAAAATGCTCTTGCACATTCTGCCGCCACCAGCCAGACTCTGCAGAAACATACAAGACATTCTGGCGCCATAAGGCAGCATCCATCCCAGATTGGGGGGTTCCATCGTACCAGACCTCTCCGCTATGGGGTTCAAGGTCGGCTATCATACGAAGAAGTTGGCTTTTCCCACTGCCTGAGGCTCCACTAATGGCAAGGCATTCCTTGCGCTCAATGACAAAGGTACAAGGGCCAACATGGGCGTTTTCTAATTTTTCTATTTTTAAAGCCATACAACCTTATAAACATTTATTTACTTTAGAATTGACAAATATTATCTCTGTTTTAGAGACGTTATGCGGATAAATTTCCTTAAAAAAGCCTCTTATTCCTTGTTTTGAAAGGGAATAACCCCAATTTAACTCTGTGACAAATTTTTTAAATATTCGGATAGAAAAGCCATAGAAAAATTAAGCTATCCCTAAAACTTGGCTTTTTAAAATAAACACTCTTGACTCCTCTTCCCCATTCTTCACAGGGCTCTTAAAACAGTGGTTTACAAATACCCTAAACCTTTTACCCCCTCAGAAATTCTCCCTGAAAAGGTTTATCTTCAGCGCAGAACCTTCCTACAAGGAAGTAGTACTACATTACTCGGGCTTGCAGGCGCTGGAATTCCCCAATTTGCTAAGGCTGTGACCCAGTCCCCTTTTGGATCTCTTAACAAATCCTCTACTTACTCTACTTCAGAATCCCCCACCAGTTTTGACGATGCAACCCATTACAACAATTTTTATGAATTTGGCACCGATAAGACAGACCCTGCCAAATACTCAGGGAAATTCAAGCCCATGCCATGGACCCTCCAGATAGATGGACTGGTCCATACCCCGAAAACCTTTGATCTTGATAAGATTCTCTCTACCTTTCCCCTTGAGGAACGTATTTACCGGATGCGCTGTGTAGAAGCATGGTCGATGGTTATCCCTTGGGTTGGGTTTCCCCTAAAATACTTGCTCTCCCAAATGGACATTATGGGAAGTGCTCAATATGTCTCCTTTGAAACTGTGGTCAGACCGGCAGAAATGCCAGGCCAAAGCTCAGTATTTCCGGTTATCAGCTGGCCCTATCGCGAGGGGTTACGCCTTGATGAAGCCATGCACCCGTTAACCCTTTTAGCAGTGGGAATGTACGGTAAGGTTCTTCCCAACCAAAATGGCGCACCGATACGTTTGGTTGTTCCTTGGAAATACGGGTTTAAAGGCATAAAATCTATCGTAAAAATTTCTCTTACCGAAAAAAAGCCTGAAACCTCGTGGAATTTGTTAGCGCCCAATGAGTATGGTTTTTATGCTAATGTCAACCCTAATGTTGACCATCCCCGTTGGAGCCAAGCCTCCGAACGGGTGATCGGTGCTAAAGGAGGTTTTTTTAGTACCCCTACCAAGAAAACCCAGCCCTTTAATGGCTATGGTGAAGAAGTGGCTTCACTATACAAAAACATGGATCTTACAAAATCTTTTTAAACCCCATAGATTTTCAGGCTTGGTAACACCAGCCGTAAAACATACCATCATCAGTCAAAAAGGGTTTTTTACAGCATGGCCTGGCTCTCGAGAATTCCTAACACCCCATGGATAAAGCTTGCTCTCTACATTCTCGGTTTTATACCTGCTCTATGGTATTTTTATCTGGGCATGGTGGGAGGGCTAGGGACTGACCCCATCCGAACCTTTGAGGACAAGCTGGGAATATGGGCTTTACGCTTTCTTATTGCCTCGCTTTGTATAACACCATTACGCAAGCTTGTTCATATCAATTTACTCCGCTACCGGCGTATTATTGGTTTGTTAGCGTTTTATTATGTTTTGCTGCATTTTACCGTCTATCTAACCTTAGATAAAAGGCTGGACTGGTCTTTAATTCTTCATGAAATTTCTACCAAACCCTACCTGATTATTGGGGCAATCGCAGCTTTGCTTTTGCTGGCACTGGCAGTAACCTCTAACAACCGATCCATGAAAAAGCTGGGGAAAAACTGGAGACGTCTTCACACCCTTGTCTACCCAGCAACCATTGGTGTGGGAATACATTTTATGTTGGCTGTTAAATCATGGCCAACCAATATGCTGGTTTATAATTTTATCCTGCTTGTGCTTTTGGCTTATCGGGTTGTTGCATCAGCAACAAAAGCCAAACCCCAGCCTATTCAAAACAGGTAAGCCCAGAATAATTTACAAGCTTACAGGCTTACAGGCTTACAGGCTTACAGGCTTACAGGCTTACAGGCTTAAAAGAAGATAATCCCTTCTGCTTCTCATTAAAACTTTCTATAGGGAAGAAATTTTCCACTGAATTGAATGCTAACCCTATCGCCCTTGGAGTCGTTCTCTCGATTGACTGAAAAATAAAAATCTACGGCAGACATAATTCCATCGCCAAACTCCTCATGAATCAATTCCTTAATGGTTGACCCATAAAGGGAAAGAGCCTCATATAAACGATAAATAGTGGGATCAGTTGGGGTAACGCCATCATACTCGCCCCGGTAAGGGCATGTCTGTAACAGCTGTATTTCAAAATCCATCAGGCCTAGCTTTTTCCCCACCGCCTTTGCAGCTTCCTCCGAGAGGGGGTGCTGCCCTAAAAGGGCTGCCGTCACAAATTCTTTCGAGCTTCCTTTACAAACAACAGCAAGATCTTCCCACCGTAGTTTTTTTTCCAATTTAATAGAAATAATTTTTTCTGCCAAAGCCAAGCGCGCATTCATTGCTTTTCTCCTAATCGACTATAAAAAAGGGTTTACGGAAGATGCTCTTTTAAGCGGGGTAATAATTCAACAAAATTACATGGCACATGACGACTATCTAACTGCCAGACCAAAATATCATCCCAACCATCTTGTACAGCACCAGGTGAGCCTGGCAAGGCGAAAAGATAAGTACCGTTACTAACCCCTGCTACGGCCCTGGATTGAATGGTGGATGTGCCAATTTTTTGATAAGATAGCATACGGAAAAGCTCGCCAAAACCTTCAATCTTCTTTTCCAGAATCTTTTCAAAGGCTTCCGGTGTCACATCCCTACCAGTAACCCCTGTACCTCCTGTCGAAATAATGACATCAATCTCTGGATCTGCGATCCATTTTTCGAGAACTGATACAATCTGGCCAACATCATCTTTAACAATCTCTCGCCCCTTAAGAAGGTGGCCTGCAGCCTTAATACGATCTACCAATTTTTGGCCTGCTGTATCTGTTTCTTCATCGCGGGTGTCAGAAACCGTCAGGACGGCAATATGAACCGGTAAAAATTTACGGTCTTCTTTCAATTTGGGTTTATACATATTTCATTCCTTACATCCTTTAATTTTTCTTCAATCGCTCTATAGCTCAAATATTTCCATACAATGTGGCCCTTCATGACACACCTTCATGACACAGGGGCTTGGAGAACATACCAAAAAAGCACCTGCCCAAACTGTTCAGGTGCTTTTTATTTATAGCCCTTAGAAAGAGCAACAAAACGATGGGTTTAAAACACCATACCGGTTTGAAAGGTAAATACCAGAGCGTTTTTCGTATAGCTTGTGCCACCTGGGTGCCATACATACTGCATGCCTGGGCGTAATGTCATCCAAGGGGAGGCCTGATAACCATAGTTAAACTCTACAGCATATTCTCCAGAAGCGTCTCTAGCACCTGCCTGCCCGACAGACCGAAGAAATGCAACATATCTCCCAATTTTATTATTAATCGTGGCAATATAGCCGCCTAAGTTAACCGTATCATTCGGCCTGCTATCAAATGTCCCTTTCCTTACAACACCAAAAGTTGCAAAAAAGGGGAAAATAGCTGTGCGATGATCTCCCCACACCAAATTGCCAAACACCACCGTGCCACGAGAGCTTTTTTCTTCATCACGCTGGATCATCTGATCCGCAAGCAGCCAGCCACCATAACGGCCTCTAACCATATCTTGCGGCAAATCCACCAACCTGATAGAGCCCGGCTGAAAACGCCCAGCTTGGTTTGTAACCGTCTTTACCTCTGAAGTTTCCCAATAAAATCCTACGCGGTAATTCCCTGTATATTCTCCAAGGTCATCAGCATCTCCGCGGTGCCATGCAAGCTGAAAGGGAATAATGGCCCCAGTTGTATCCTGTAAACCCAGTTTAAACCCTTTATGGGCATTTCCAATGCTAGGATCCACACTATAAACCCCTGTTGCAAATTCATAGCTATGATCAGAACCAGGGTAAAACTTCATCCACATTCCAGGGTGTACACTCGGATACCAGCTATAACCCGAATTTGCCGCCAGAGACTGAGGCATACCGCAAATGGCATTATTCTGAAACTGACAATAGAGCGAAAGACCCCAATAGCTCGTGGAGTTTGCAAAATCATTTTCGGTATTGATCCACCCCATTTCTGTTGCAAAATGGTCATCCCAGTGGTTTTCCCATGAAAGCCGTACAAGCCTTACGGTTTGCCCGGCACCATAAATTTCCTGAACAGACTCCAAAGCCCCTAAACTCTGTTGGGTCAAGCTTAGGCCTGCACGTTCTGTCATCAAATAATGGAAGATACCGCCATATTGCTCACCCAGCACTTTAACCAAATCGACATCCATGCCCAAGGCAAATTCGTGAGCGTAACGTAAACCTTTAGAACGCCCCCCAACTGGGTTGCCAGCAAATTCAGAAAGATAACGCCCCTGAAAGGTCCAGCCTTCATTTTCTAGTTCCGAACGAAGACCACCCCAGTCTCCCAGCATTTTTTTCTGCTCAAACCAATTGTTAAAGGCATCCTGCCCCCAACCTGAGGCCCAATAATCCTGGGCTTCAATGGCATTATCCCCCTCTAGTTCAGATACCCCACTCTTTACCCCTTTATAGGTTGAAAAAGAGCCTTGTGATGAAGACTTACTCACCACGACGCTACTCGTCTCCTGAGCCCAGCCCGGTGTGCACGAACCACCCCAGAGAAAAAAACAAGCAGCCCCCAGAACCTTTACATAGGACGATACCATATCCCCTCCCCGTCTCCCTTAATTGTGCCCATCTAGGAAACAGTTTCCCAAAATACTAAATTCCTAACCATCATCAATACTGTATTGATACTCAAGAAAATAATCCGATTACCTTAACTACAATATTAACACTATTTTCGGAAGCTTTATATGCGCTTAACTCTTAAACTTTTCATTACCATGCTTTAACTGTGGGAAACCTGCAAGCCACTAGCTGAGTTCTTCTAACGGAAGAGTAATTTTTACCTTAAGGCCACCCCCTTCCCTGTTGGAAAGAGCTACTGTGCCACCGTCCCTCTCTACTTCGCGCGCAACAATGGCCAACCCCAAACCAACGCCCCCCGTTGCCCGTGAACGTGACCCTTCAATACGGTAAAAAGGGGTCATCACCCGCTTGACCTCTTGATGGCTAATGCCAGGGCCCTTATCTTTTACCACAATGATGGCTGCACGATGCCCAGGAATAAGAACAATTTCGGGTTGTGTGGCATATTTTAAGGCATTGTCAATCAGATTTAAAATAACACGCTTTAAAGCCAGTGGCCTTACGGTGAAATGATAATGCTCTGGTCCACTGTAGAGAATATGGTCTCTACCAGCTGAAACTTCCGCAATAATGGCTTTCAATAAGTCGGCCAAATCGATTTTACTCTTGGCCTCACGGCTGTTTTTATCGGCCAGAAAAGACAATACCTCATTGAGCATGGCCTCCATTTCTATGGCATCTGCCTCAATTTCTTTCTGTAACTCCATATCTTCAATAAAACCTGCCCGTAAACGTAACCTAGAAAGAGGAGTACGCAAATCATGAGAAACAGCAGCAAGGGCCAAGGTCCGATCGGAAATTAATTGGTTGATCCGCTCCTGCATGCTATTGATCGCCCGGGCAAGATATCGAACCTCTCTGGGACCATCTTCTGAAACCTGTATCTCTGGCCCTCTTCCAATTGTATCTGCAACATGGGCTAGGCTTCGTAAAGGTAAACTGACAACGCGAATAAGAGCAACTGCCACCAAGAGCACAATTCCACTAACCATTAAAGCAGAAAATAACCCACGCGTTATATAAGGCCGGTCTTTCAGACCACTAATAATAAAGGCCATAACGCTTCGGTCGGCCAGCTGCATGGCACCCACGACATCGGACACCGACTCAGCACGGGTTACCAAGGTAAAATGGGTATCTAGAGGAAACCCCTGCGTTTGAATAATTCTATCACGAATATCTAGCAAATCTTCAGCCTGGGGCTGTATATGGGTATCCGCTGGTAACCAGCTAATAGTTATATCCCCTGCTGAGAGGGTACGGGCCATTTCAGCACGTTTTTCTATCGCAACAAAAGAGAGAACCCGTGCATTCACGGCAAGCCGCTCGCCAATCCGGGCAAATTGTTCCTTATCACGGGTATAGTTTTCTGCTTCAACATAAAATACGGCACTCATGGCAAAAACACAGCCAATAGCAACCAAAACCACAATACTCACACGGCCTGAAAGCCCAGTTGGCCAAAACATCTGTGATTACCCCAAAAAACAACCCCGTAACATAGCCCAAAATATGGCCCGTAAAAAACCTTACAAACGATCAACCGGGTAGGTAAAAATATAACCGACACCACGCACAGTGCGTATCATCGTCTCAGCGTCTTCTCCTAATTTACGGCGTAAACGGCTGACCAATACATCAATACTCCTGTCTGATGCATCTCCGAGACGGCTTCGCGAAAGTTCCAGCAAACGGTCTCGGCCAATCACCCTTTGCGGATTTTCAAGAAAACTAACCAAAAGGTCATATTCTGCACCAGAAATTTCCACCTCTCCCCCATTGGGGGCTGTTAATACCCGGCTACGCAAATCCAAAACCCAACCTTGCGCAAAAGAGAGTCGCTCACGACGTTTATGTTGAAGAGAAGAAACCTGACCAGCCGCATTTCCTCCACGCCTTAATACAGCCCTAACTCTTGCCAGAAGTTCCTTCTGGCTAAAGGGCTTAGCCACATAATCATCTGCGCCGAGTTCCAGGCCCAACACCCGATCAAACTCCTCCCCACGGGCTGAAACCATAATAATAGAAAGTTGACTTAAGGGCAGTTCATTTTCATGATGGATAACCTGTGTAGGGCCTAAGGGGCCGCCCTGGCGTATGGCACGACACAAGTCCAACCCATTCACAACAGGCAGCATAATGTCAAGAATAACCAGGTCGTAGGGACTTGCCTCCAGAGCTTGCCACATCTCTTTTCCATCTTCTACGCCCCTAACCCTAAACCCATTGGCTTGCAAAACACGCAAAAGGAGCGTACGCATTCCAGGATCATCTTCAACAACCAAAATACGTGCTGGCAGAAATTCTGCATTTTCAACCCCGGAAATACCCAACCTTTTTCTCTATCCTCCTTGTCCCCATCTCTTTAAAAAAACGTAAGACCTCCACCTTATGATTTATCGATATGGACATTGCCCAAGCTATTCAAAACCGCCATAGGGAGCTTTTCACTCAAGATGCATTAAACCAACAAGCGTTTCCCACCGCTAATTTTCCCACCACTAATATTGATGGAGTTTTATTAAAAACCCATATTTTATTAAAAACCCATCGCAAGATGTTTCTTGCCATGGCCTGCCTCTATTTTTTTTGGATAATCACCAACCGCCATAGCCTAGCCATTTGGGCAAGCACCGTATTGCCGGAAATTTTCTGTAATTCTCTCGCAGCCTGATCTCTCTTCCCCGCAATAAAATAGGCCAACCCTAAACGTAACAAGGCCAGATTAGGGTCCTTTACCCCTTGCTTTTGCCCCTGCCCCATCAAGGCTAACCCCTTGTCTGACTGGCCTGCAAAAACAAGATTAAGGCCTGCTTGTACAAGGACATCTCCATTATATTTTTCTGTATTGGAGAGGTCTACGTTCCTCCATTGATCTTTCATTTTCTGGGCTTTTTGCGTAACAAATGTGGACAAACGCTTTTGTCGTGTAGACTCTGGACCTTGCCCCAATATCCCCTTCTGATAGCCGTTAGCTATAAGGGTTTCGGCAAAGCTCGGAAGATCCGTCTGAACGGCAACTTCAGCAGCCTCCATATAATCAGCAGCTGTTTTTAATAACCCTGTCTGATAAAGCAGAAAATATTTATCAAACTCTAACCCTGCAGGAATTTTATTCCTATCAAGCTGCAAGTAAATGAGCTGCTGCCAATATTCTGCCTTAGGATAATAAGTCACAAGCTGAGTGTAGGCTCCTATCAGACCATTTCTATTTTTAAGAGCTTGAAAACAGGTTGCCAACACCTGAAACTGAGATTCAGCCGGAATCTGGCCAGCCTTTTTTTCCTGGTCAATCTGAAGCTGCTGTTCGCGCAACGTATTTCTATAATCTTTCTGCAAAAGATAAGATTGTACTAAAAGGGTCTGCATATAAGGGTGATGACCACCCGCTGCAAAATATTTTTTTATACTTTGAACGGCCTGAGCATAATCTTTAGCCCGATAAGCCATCGTGGATTCAGCAAGTAAAATATCAATTTTCTTTTGGGGGGAAGTAAGCTTGAAATTTAATAGCTGATTATTGGCGACAAGAGTATCACGCAAATTACCAGAGGCCGTTGCCACTGCAGACTGCATTTGTAATATGGTGTAGATATCGTAATCTGTCCTCCCACTTGTGGCCATGGCAGATCTGACCAGCATCTGTGCCCGCTCGTACTGATGGGCATTAAGGGCTTGTTGGGCCTGCTGGAGTTTTTTGCCGACTGAGTCTGTCAACACTTCTGCTATTGCTGGCTGATGATAAGCCACCATGGTGGACTCAAACATCATAACTGAAAGCGCCAGGCATCCGATACGAGATAACCGTACAACCATTTATCATTCTCCAGCTGTTAATTAATGACTCTCAAGTTCCCTACAAATTCCCTAGTATCTTCCCATCATATCATGCCAATACTGGCCATGCAGTTTTGCCCCACTCTATCAAAGCCTTTTTATTAAGCTGGTTAGTGGTCTCTACGCCGCCCCTTACGCCTTTAAAATTTCAATAGCACTATACAACATCTCTTCCTTTTTAAAAGGCTGCCCCACAACTTGAAAGCCCCGATTTTTGTAAAAAGGCAAGGCATCCATTCTCGCATAAGCCATCACCTTATAAATCGGTTTATCAAAAGCACGCTTTAATGCCACAGCCAAAAGATGTGAGCCATAACCCTGGCCTTGAAAGGTTGTATCAACACAAAATTTTCTTAAACGCTCTGTGCTAGGATCCTGAGGGAACAAACCTAAACACCCCACCAAAATGCCTTTATGGTAATACCCATAATGATCGGCTTTTTCATCCCCTTCAACCCGAGAAAAATCCATTGGCTTATGAGGCCATAACACTTTATGCCGCAGAGGCAGGCACGTTTCAGCTGTCACAGCCCTAATCTGATCTTCCCCCTCTTCCCACACGATTGTCATACTATCCATTTGATCAATGCCATCCTACAAAAGTAAGCCCCCATTATCCCCAAAAGCCCTTTCTGGAAGGGGAACCACACCCCTTATAGCCCTAAATCGCCTGAGCGCTCGCCTCAGAACGGGTGGTGCCAACACGCTGGGAAAGAGCAGCTGCCATAAAGTCATCCAGGTCACCATCCAGAACGGCCTCAGGATTGGTTTTTTCAAGATTTGTCCGCAAGTCTTTTACCAGCTGATAAGGGGCAAGAACGTACGAGCGAATCTGGTGCCCCCACCCAATATCTGTTTTAGAGGCTTCGGTTTGGGCGGCGGCGGCTTCTCGTTTTTGTAATTCTGCTTCGTAAAGTCGGGCCTTTAACATCCCCATCGCTGTAGCACGGTTACGATGTTGCGAACGATCAGTTTGGCAGGCCACCACAATTCCTGAGGGGATATGTGTAATGCGGATGGCTGATTCCGTTTTATTGATATGCTGCCCCCCTGCCCCAGAAGCACGAAAAGTATCGACTTTAAGGTCAGCGTCTGAAATTTCAATCTCAATAGAGTCATCGACTTCGGGATAAACCCAGACGGAAGCGAAAGAAGTATGCCTGCGTGCCGCTGAATCAAACGGCGATATCCGCACCAAACGATGAACCCCAGCCTCTGTTTTTAACCAGCCGTACGCATTGGGCCCAGAAACCTGAATGGTGGCAGATTTCAAACCCGCTTGCTCACCATCTGTGCTTTCCATAAAGGTAATTTTATAGCCATGTTTTTCTGCCCAGCGGGTATACATCCGCAAAAGCATTTCTGTCCAATCCTGGGATTCTGTACCTCCAGCACCAGAATTAACCTCCAAATAACAGTTATTCTGATCAGCCTCACCAGAGAGTAAGCTTTCTATCTCCCGTCTCTTGGCCTCTTCTGCCAGGTGAGTTAAGCTTGTCATCACTTCTGCAATAATGGCATTGTCACCCTCTTCTTCAGCCAACGCCAATAATTCAAGATTAGCTTTTGCCTCACCCTCCATAGTTTTAACCCCCTCAACCTGGGAGACGAGAAAATTACGTTCACGCATAATTTTCTGCGCCTGTTCAGGGTTATCCCACAAGGTTGGATCTTCCACCTTATTGTTTAACTCCGCAAGGCGATCCTGGGCTATATCCCAGTCAAAGATGCCTCCTCAGCAGTGCAATGGACTGCTTGATCTGGTCATATAAGGCTTCACTTTCAGCCGACATATTCTTCCTCGCTATTAGTCTCTTACTTTACAATTTACCAAACACGCTTAAAGAGTGCGATAGAGTATAATGAATAATCCATGACCTTGGGCACTATAAAAATACTTTAGAGAATCTCTCAACAAAACCCAATAGCCTTCTCCTTGCAATCATGCCGCTAGTAAAGACCACCCATGCCAATATCTCCCCCAGCAGATGGGGCATCAACAGTCTTCTTCCTGCCAGTTTCATAAGAAGATGCTCCTCCACTGCTTACAGCCCCCCCACCCGATTCCATATCGCTTTCGGAGAGGGGAAGGTTCTCGGCACCCGTATCGGAAGCACTTAACTTCTGAGAGTCTGACCCTTTTCCCCATAAATTAGCACTGGCCCCTGGCTTTTGCCCTGGCTTAAAGGCATCTGTTGCTATTCCACGACCAGTATTATACTGAGCTAATGTTATACCAGAAGGGATAACAAAACGCGTGGCCGGCAAGGTCTGAAAGACTTCTTTCATAAACTTGTTCCAAATCGGTCCCGCAACGACTCCCCCTGTTTCGTTCTTTCCAAGGCTTTGGGGCTTGTCAAATCCCATCCAGACAATAGTCACCACATCTGGCGAAAAACCAGCAAACCAGGCATCGTTAAAATTCTGGCTGGTTCCCGTTTTCCCCGCTATAGGTTGGGTAATACCCTCTCCTGCTCGGCGGCCCGTTCCACGCTTAATCACATCTTCCATCATGGTAATAATCTGGAAGGCACTCTGAGGCGTAGCAGCCTCTTCACGCTTATCCACTCGCTGTGGGTAAATGCTTGGATTATCCAGATCTTTCCCTTCAAAGAAGGAAGAATGCCAGATGACCTGCCCGTCCCTGTCTTGAACGTAATCCACCAAGCTGGGGACCACAACCTTTCCTTGGGCAGCAATAGAAGCATAGGCCCCTGCTTCACGCAATACAGTCGTTTCTACAGCCCCCAAAGCAGCGGGTAACACTTTGGGCATAGAATCAACCTCGTGCAGGGCAATCGCCATTTTGGCGACATTGCTCATCCCCACATGAGCCGCCAGACGAATGGTTACAAGGTTACGGGAGCCTCGTAATGCGTCATGCAGGGTTGTTGAGCCCCAAAAATCCTTTTCATAATTGCTGGGGTGCCAATCCCCAGAGGAAAAAGGAGCATCCTCGAATTTTTGCGAAGGAGAAATATTTTGTTCCATGGCCGTAAGATAAACAATAGGTTTAAACGAGGATCCAGGCTGACGTAGGGCCTGGGTAGCACGGTTAAACTGCGAGGCATCAAACGACCAACCCCCTACAAGAGCCAAAACACGCCCGGTATGGACATCCACCGAAACGAGAGCCCCCTCAACTGTTGGGATTTGCTGGATAGTAACACGCTCATCAGACTGACGCCCATCAGAAGACTGGGGCTCCACCATAACCAGATCCCCCACATGAAAGGCATGGCCATTCCTCATCCAGCCTAAGTCTTTAGCCGTTAACATCCCGGTATGGGAAATAGGCTCCATACGGCGGTTGGTACGACCATCCAACCAACCAACCTTACCCTTATTCGTTAATATTACCCCCAACCGCCATTGGTACAATAAACCAGAAGGCGCTTTGGCAAGACGTAACTCCTTTTGCCAGCTGCCTTCTTCTACATCCTGAATATGACCCACCGGCCCATGCCAACGATTATGACGACGGTCATAATTTATTAAGCCCTCATGCAGTAATGCTGTTGCACTGGCCTGTAATTTGGGATCCATGCTGGTATGAGCAATCAAGCCCCCTTCCATGGCCTTGTCTTTCCCAAACCGCTCTATTAACTCCCGTCGAACGGCTTCGGCGAACCACTCAGAACCCCCAACGGGACCAGGGCGTATAAAAACTTTTGGCACGAGCGGCTCTGCCTTAGCCTCGTCAGCTTCCTTGCGCGAAAGAGCCCCCGTTTCAACCATTCTCTCAAGCACCCAGTTCCTTCGTCCCCTTGCAACATCGGGATAGCGATAAGGGTTATAATTAGCAGGAGATTTAGGCAAAGCGGCTAAAAATGCCACCTCGGCATTATCCAATTGGTTCAGGGGTTTGTTAAAATAAGCTTCTGAGGCCGCTGCAATACCGTAAGCCCCATTCCCAAGATAAATTTCATTCAGATAAATTTCCAGGATACGCTCTTTAGGTAAAGATTGCTCAACCCGCATAGCCAGCAATGCTTCCCTGATTTTACGAGTAACGGAAAGGGTCTGCACTGAACCCAATAACATGATACGCGAAACCTGCTGGGTAATGGTAGAGGCTCCGATAGGCCTTTTGCCATGGCTCATGGTTAAATCGGTTAGGCCAGCACGAATAATGGCTAAGGGGTCTACACCATTATGGCTATAGAATTTCTGATCTTCAGCAGAAATAAAAGCCTGCTTTACCCGATCGGGTATAGCATAATAGGGTACAAAAATACGCCGTTCGGCGGCCAGTTCGGCCATGAGCTGATCATCACTGGCATAGATACGGCTCATAACCTGTGGCTGATAATTCTTCAACCCATCAACCGTTGGCAAGTCTCCCACCAGCTTTTCGTAACCCACAATAAAAACACTGCCACCGCCGATCACGCCAAGCAGCACAACACCCAGTACCCCACCCACCAGCCGGCGCCACATACGAAAACGCGGCCGCCTTAAAAGTGGCGGGCTCCGCCTTTTTTCTAGACCAGGATCGGGTAATGGTTTTTTTTCTGCATTATCAAACTGCAGAGACATATGGGGGCACCTGCTTTAATATTAAGAGCAATATAGAAATTGCATCTGTTCATTTATTCCTTGGCTATGCCCATTTAACAGAAAAACAGACTTTAAAAAATAAAAAATATCTTGAACCCGCTATTTAATAGGAATGTTTTATTGGTTTAACAATTTTTGTGGTTTTTGTTTTGTGCCACTCATTTCTGCCATATTCATCAATCTGGACAAATTCTTCATCTGTTAACTCTATTTCAGCAGCTCTGGTATTACTCTCTAAATGCTGTGGATTAGACGTACCAGGAATAGGAATAATGGCTGGAGAGCGCCTTAATAACCATGCTAAAGATAACTGTCCCGGTGTAACTTTTTTACGCCTAGCCATTTCTACCAGCACAGACTCCCTGCCATTCTCTCCTTCCAGAGACCCTGCTGCCAACGGCGCCCAGGGAATAAAACCAATACCGTTATCCTCGCAATATTGTAATACATCTTCTGAGTGACGGTTGACGAGATTATAACGATTTTGCACGGTCGCCACCGTAAAATACTGGGAAGCCCGCTTGATCATCTCCACTGAGACTTCGGATAACCCCCCATAAAGAATAAGCCCTTCAGCTTGTAAATCCCCCATCAGCTGGAACTGCGCCTCAGGCGGAACATCTATTCCCACCCGATGAAGTTGCCATAAGTCAATACGCTCCACCTTAAGCCTGCGCAGGCTCATCAGCACGCATTGACGAAGATAGTCTGTATTACCAATAGGCCGCCAAATATTGGGGCCATGCCGGGTATGCCCCCCTTTGGTGGCAATAATCAGCCCTTTAGGATAGGGATATAATGTTTCTCGAATGAGCTCTTCGCTCACAAAAGGACCATAGCTATCGGCGGTATCAATAAAATTAATCCCCAGCTCTTGGGTCTTCCTTAAGGTTGCCTTTGCCTGCTCTATGTCGGGGGGATAGCCCCATATCCCCTTGCCTGTTATCCGCATAGCCCCAAAGCCTAGCCGGACAATATCCAGCTCCTCTCTCACACGGCTATCGGTGCGTAGGCGATAAGTGCCGGCTTTTGTTGCATCAGGAAGAGCTTCTTTTTTGATATCACCCAATTTCTTATTCCAATCCATATTCTGTCATACGTTAATTCTGGTATACACTAATCATTGATTAAAATTTATAGTGATTAAAATTTATTCCCAATATTTTCTTCTTTATTAAAGAGATATTGGGATTTGTCTGAAATACCGCAACAAGCAACACGACCTTTATTCCAGAAACCGCCCTAGCAGACGGGCCGTATAGTCTACAACAGGGATAATACGACCATAATTGATGCGCGTAGGGCCAATCACGCCGATTGCCCCTACGATACGGTTTTGCTTATTGCGTGCAGGAGCAACAATGGTTGCCACACCTGAAACCCCAAACAAGCTACTTTCTGCCCCGATAAATATTCTAACCCCATCGGATTCCTCGACCAGATCCAAAAGTTGAAGCATAATTTCCTGTGTTTCTAAACGCTCAAACAAGAGCTGAATGGTCGAAAGCTTTTCCAGTTCGGTAATATCTGTCAGCAAGCTTCCTTGCCCTTTAATAAATAATGTGCCCCCTTTATCCCCATCGGCCCAGGTGGCCAGACCACTTTCCACAACATTCACCGCCAATTGATCAAGTTCTGTCTTGTTGGCTGCCATTTCTTCTCCCACAAGCAAGCGTAACTCCGCCAAAGTCAGCCCTGAAAAGCGGGAGTTAAGGTAGTTACTGGCCTGTGCTAAGGCTGAAGGCGGAGAGCCTGCCGGAATTTCGATGACACGGTTCTCTACCTGCCCATCTGTATTGACCAAAACCACCAATGCCCTTTGTGCACTTAAGGGAATAAACTCAATATGTTTAATTGTTCCCTCTCCTTTAGGAGCAACAACCAACCCTGCTGCTGAAGACAGGCCAGCAAGCATGCCTGAAGCCTCAGAAAGCAAATCTTGTAAGGAACGCCCTTTACTGTTAAGGGCCTGGGCGATCAGCTTTTGCTCTTGCTCGCTCACCCCCCCTAATTGGAGCAACCCATCGACAAACAAACGCAGGCCTTTATCTGTGGGCAAACGCCCAGCCGAAACATGCGGGGCAAAAAGCAAGCCACTTTCTGTCAGCTCGGCCATAACATTACGAATAGTGGCAGGAGAAAGAGAAACGGAAAGCCGCTCGGAAAGGGTTCGAGAGCCAATCGGTCCCCCCGTTTCGAGATATTCTTCTACAATTTCGCGTAAAATAGCAGCAGACCTGGTATCCAGCCCCAAAGAGGATAAATACTGGCTTTTATTTTGTATCCACCCACCTCTCTCTTTTCTGTCCGACATATGCTCTCCACCTTGCCCAATCACGTCGTGTTTTGCCCTTTATAAAATGGGCATCTCTTTACAGGTTATTTTTCCGGAATAAAAAAGGGCGTTACTTTAATCCCTTTGCATAACAATCTCTCTGCATAACCCTTTTTCTGTATATCACTTCAATGTAAGTTCATCCCACTCAATGTAAGCTTACCCAACCAGTTTTAAATATTCCCTATCTCTATAAAATTGACAATCAATAAACCCTTTTTTCAGCCAAAGCGGCCCACTCCCTTATAATTTCCCTTTGCTTTCACTTTTTTGTTGGCTTATGTGTATTACGGTTTTCTACACTAACATATAAAGGGTTTATAATGCGTTTTTCTGGCCGCGCGCGCAATGCACTCCGTCCTGTTTCCATTGAACCGGGCTTTGCCCACCATGCAGAAGGCTCTGTTTTAATCCGCATGGGAAACACTGAAGTCATTTGTGCTGCTACAGTAGAAAACAAGGTGCCCCCTTTTTTGCGTAATCAGGGCCTAGGGTGGGTTACCGCTGAATATGGCATGCTCCCCCGATCTACCCATACGCGCACCAACCGCGAAGCGGCCAAGGGCAAGCAATCTGGCCGAACCCAGGAAATACAACGCCTTATCGGCCGCTCCCTCAGGGCTGTTGTTAATCGTAAGCTGATGGGAGAGATGACCATAACGCTGGATTGTGATGTTATTAATGCTGATGGAGGTACCCGTTGCGCCTCTATCACCGGGGCGTGGGTGGCTTTACATTTGGCTTTTGATTCCCTTCTCCAGAAAAAAGCCCTACAACACCATCCCATAACAGGGCAAATTGCTGCTGTTTCTTGTGGGCTAGACACTCACGGACCACTGCTCGACTTAGACTATCAAGAAGATAGCTCAGCTGCCACAGACGCCAATTTTATTCTTACAGCGGATAACAGAATTGTCGAAATCCAGATGACTGCCGAAGAAAAACCCTTTAGCAGCACAGAAATGCACTCTCTCCTTGCACTGGCCCAAGAAGGCACACAAAGTCTTTTCACCTACCAGAACAAAGCTTTGCACGCAGAAAAATCCCGTAAGACAGCCTAACACCCCACTCACTGTACCCGTTTCTGCTTTTTAACTCCTAGAATGGCTTTATCCTATGCTTAGCTCGTACCAGCGCCTAACACGGGGAGAAACCCTTGTTCTTGCCAGTCACAACAAGGGAAAACTACAAGAATTTAATAGCCTTCTCTCCCCTTATGAAATCACCGTTGTTTCCGCAGGCTCCCTTAATCTAGCAGAGCCTGATGAAACAGAAACAACATTTGCCGGCAACGCTTTGCTTAAAGCCCACCATGCAGCCCAAGCCACAAATCTGCCGGCCTTGGCCGATGATTCTGGCTTTTGTGTTGCAGAACTTGATGGACAACCGGGCATTTATTCAGCCCGATGGGCTGGCCCCAACAAAGATTTTTCCTTTGCCATGCATCGTATCCACACGCTTTTAAAAGGAAAGGAAAAGAGCCGGGCCTGGTTTTCTTGCGTATTATGCCTCTATTGGCCCCAAGGCCCCGCCTATAGTTTTGAGGGCCAGGTTAATGGCACTTTTGTGTGGCCACCCCGTGGGGATAAGGGCCATGGATACGATCCCGTCTTTCAGCCAGAGGGATATGACAAAACATTCGCAGAAATGCCTGAAGCGGAAAAAAATGCCCTTAGCCACCGCTTTCTTGCTTTTGCCCAACTCCGTAAACATAGTCTCCCACTCCTCTAACAAGCTTTCATGCCTCTTGTCATAATAGGCATTAACATCGCGCGAGAAGGGCCTAATACTCAGCCTTAATGACCTCTAAGGAGCGTTCTTTAAGGTTGTTCTCTCCAAGAAACCTTCCCACTTGATAGGGCAACGAACAGACACGCACTCTTTAAGAGAAAGCCGCTATATTTTGCTGCCTCCCTTTCATAAGAAGAGAGAATAGCCACCTTCTGCTAGCCCCTCTCGTAAAACTCTCTTTTATTAAGAGAAACATACAGCTCTATGGCTGCCCTAATACCCCCCTCCCTTAAGATAGGGTGTTATTCATCAATATTGGGGCGATTAGGCATAAAAGCAGGAAGAAATATTAAAGAGGCAACCAACGTACAAGCAAGGGATAATAACAACATACGCCCCATACTTGCCGTGCCAGGATGATGGGACGCTGCCAACGACCCAAATGCCGACCCTGTTGTTAAAGCCGAAAACAAAACGGCCCGTGCGGTTGGAGAAGAAAGGGGGTTCTTAATGGCTCGTCCCCAGTTCATGGCAAAATAAATATTAAAGGAAACCCCAACCCCTAATAGCAGAGGAAGGGCAATAATATTGGCAAAATTTAAAATCTCCGGAAGAACCACTATCATAATTACCGTCATCAATCCTGAAAGAATTAAAGGAGCCAGAACCAAGGTAATAATCTTAATATCCCTTAACCCTACAATCAGAATAAAGGTAATAACGACAAGAGCAGAGGCAGCAGCCACCTTAAAGGAGGAGATAATGGTTTCAGCACTTTCAAAGACATCTATGGCAGAACCAGAAACTTGCGGTGTGACAGTATAGACCTCTTTAACAAATTTTCTAAGCTCACTGTTATCTTGCATATTGCCCTTGGGATGAATTTCAAACCTGAGACGCCCATCGGGAGCGACATAATCCCTTCGAATAATTTCAGGAATATCTTTAACGGTTACTTCCTTATTGACTGAAAGCATCAACCGTAGACGATCCAATTGCAGGGGCAAGAAGCGGGTTAAACCATTATTCACAGCCAGAACATCCTCATCTGGCTCCTTTGTAAGCTTAACAAGAGCCTTATAGATGCTCCTAAGTGGGTCATCACCGTTAAGCTTATCCATTATACCGGCCAAATCAGCTGCTGTTTTGGCAGCGGCCTGCCGAATGTCCTCTGCCGTAGATATTGGCTTTGGAGTGCCAACAACCAAGGTGGGAAACAAGATATCTCTTGCCGAGGCCAGAATAGGCAATTTTTCATTCTGCTTTTCGGGGACAAAAGAGTAAAGCCAAATCACATCCCCAACGGTTGGTAAAGCAGAAAGGCTTTTTTGAAGTGCATACCCTTCTTCTACAGAGTTCACCATCATTTCAGCATTATAGGGCGAGGTATGAGGATCTTGAACCAATAAGGAAAGGGCCTGCATCCCTTCTGAATTGGGGTTCTTAGTATGAAGTGGGTCTGAATCAAACAACATATGCGGGGTCAGCACAATGCCTAAACAAGCTACCCCTGCAAAGACGGCCAAAATATACTTTCGATGGGTTCTAATGGCCTTATCAACCGGCATCATAAACAAAAAGCCTGTTTCTGGCGTTTCTACCGGCGGTTTAAATACACTTAATGCTGCGGGCAATAGGGTTAATGTGCAGAAAAAAGCAATCAACATCCCTACCCCAGCAATAACCCCCAGCTGGGCTACGCCAACAAAAGAGGTGGGGATAAATGCCATAAAGCCAGCAGATGTTGCCAAAGAGGCAATAAAAATCTGAGGCCCTGTTTCCTTAGCTGTTTTGCCCAAGGCGACATGCAAGCCCTGACGGCCTGAATAGCTGACTTTTTGTGCACGGAAACGAACAGAAAACTGAATGGCAAAATCAACGGCAATCCCAATATATAAAATCGCAAAAGCCACAGAGATAAGGTTCAGTGTTCCTTCCCAAATGGCAGCAAACCCCGTGGTAAAGAGCAGCCCCATGACAAGCGAGAACAAAATGGGCAGAATAACCCGCCAGGTTTTTACGGCAAGAAATAACCATAGGGAAACGAGACCAAAAGACACCAAAAGACCAGAAACCATGCCTTGGGCTACGGTTGAAAATTCTTCATCATTAATTTGGACTTGACCGGTTATGTGGATTTTGGCCTGTCCTGATTTGACAAAGGGAAGCTCTGCAATAATCTTTTTCATCTGGCTGGTGGCTTTTTCTCCCGGGACCAGAGAAGAAAAATCCAGCACTGGCTGGATAACAATAAACTGATAGCGCCCCTTCAGCTCAATAAGCTCCCCCGCCAACAAGTTCTCCCATGAGAGGTACTCATGTTTCCCATCGGCATCATCGTTAATCACTTTTGCAAAACGCTTTAACGGCTCCTTGAACGAGGAAAGATCGGCCTGGTTTTCCTTTACGCCTTGGGCAATGAGGGAAATCGCCTGAAATAACCCCCTTGCTGAAGGGTCAGCTGCCATACTGCCCAAAAATGGCTGGGCCTGAATGGTGGTATCCATCAATGCGTCCAAAGCCTTTGGCTCTAAAAAGAGCAAGCCATTCTTTTCCAGATAGGGGTCATCTCCTGGTAAAAGAACAGATTTGAAATTTTGATGATCCTGGGTGAGTTTCTCCGCCAGCTCCTGGGCGGTAAGATCCGTTATTTCAGGAATATCTCCCTGCACAATAGCAACAAGAAGATTCTCTTTTTGAGGAAAATTTTTAGCCAGTTGGTTTGAGCGCTCCCTCCAGGGGAGGGAGGAAGAAAACATTATACTGGTATCAGTTGTAACCCCAAGCCAAAATTTTGTAGCCCAGATAGCACCCCCTGCAAGAAAAAGTGTTAACACCAGTACTAGCCAGGCGTAGCGAGAACATAGCAAAACAATTTTTTCCATACAGTGTGCGAGCATCTGTACCCCAACCTCTTCTTAGCAGAAGAACCTACACCCTTCTGTTTATTATTTTAATAATTTCGTATTCTACTTCTGTCTGTTTATTCTGTTTATGTCTCATAGAAAACTAAAATAACACCAGTATTCACAGGCAAACGCTTCAAACCTTATCATCTGCATCATTTTTACTACATACCCCCTCATAAGTTTTTGTAGCCATTAACGGGGTAAGCTCCAATGGAGCTAGAGCCTTATGTTTGCTTTCCACCCACTGCCATAACAAGAGAGAAGGAACACCCCATCCTATTTCTCTTATACGCTTTAACAGGGAAAGAGTTATTCCTTCCTGCGGAGAAAGGCCAAAAACACCCCCCACAAAAACAAGACCCCATTCAGAAACCCCTAACCCCCCTGGAACCACAAAACCCGCAGATTTAACAACCTGCCCCACACTTTCAATAATAAAACATGCCAGTAAAGGTTTTGGCACCCCCATATAATACAGAATAATATAGACTTCGCCTGTGCCGAGGGCCCACCCTAAAAACTGGGCCATCAAAGCAAGAAAAACGTTTTTCTTGCGGTGATAAATCTGACGAATATTTTTATCAAGACCGCGCAGTTCCTCGGCCTTACTCCATCCATGCTGATGAGCTAAGCGAATCATCAGCTTTTCTACTAGAGAAATCCCGCCCAGATATTGAACCCCCACAAAAAAGCATATGCCCGCCAGTAAAAGCCCTATCCCATCAATAATCTGCCCTGTATGAGAGACATCCTTTACTGAAAGCACAAGAAGGGATACGCCCATAACAATAAAAATAACCTGAGAAGCCAACTCCATCGTCAGGTCTGTTATGACAGTCGCTGTGGCTTGGCTAAAAGATAAACCCCGATAGGCAACCATTCGTGTGCCGATAATATCACCCCCAATCTGGGCAACGGGGAGGAGATCATTTATCCCTTCACGAATACTTCGTATTAGAAAAAAATATCGAAAAGAAAGGTGATGATTAAAAGTCGTACCAATTTTTTTCCATGCCCAGGCGGTACAAGCCAGCTGGGTAGCATGGAACCCTACAATAGGAATAATCCCCCAGCTTACACTGAAAATAAGAGAGAGAATGGCATAAAACCCAAACTGCCACACCATCAACACTGTAAGGCTAATACCAAATAAGCCAGCCAAAAAGGTTATGTATTTCATATTTTCTTTAACTTAATTTCTACTTATTTGACTTAGATAGAAGGACCTGTCGGGATTTCTTATACCTTCGCTCGATCCATAAAACACGTTTTATAATCTCTATAGCGTGTGAGTAAATATCTCACGCTCTTGCCATCTTTTATTTTCTACATAATTCAGATGGAAATCGTGCGATAGGACAATTTTTTAAAGAAAAATCCTCTCATAGAAAAGTTACAATCTTCTCCTTGCAATTTTCTTCTGAAAGTTACACATTATAAACGCATAATATGAATAGACTGATTATGCTTTTCTTGAAAAACGTTCTCAGGGCAGGGTGAAAATCCCTACCGGCGGTAAGGGTTTATAAAACCTAAGCCCGCGAGCGCTTTTAAGTTCTTCCTTAAGGGCATTTGCCTTGGTTGAGTTTAACTTGGTTGAGTTTAAAAGGTCTGCAGATCTGGTGAAACTCCAGAGCCGACGGTTACAGTCCGGATGAAAGAGAACACGAAAAAGATCTTGCAATACCCTCCTTGATTTAAGGGAGTGGTAAGAAAGGCAGTGTGAAGCTGCCGTTGCTTGGCTTTAGAGCTGTTGCTGGTCTGAGGTGCGTTTTTCTTCCTTATTTCGTTAGGTTAGAATTTCGTGCAGGCCTTTATTAACTCTATAATCCCACCCTTAGCCAAAGAGGAAAACCCTCAGTCTTTCTTCCCGGAAGCTATTCATCAAGGGTTCTTGCAGGCCCTGGCCGAGGCATTCGCTTATTGTGGAGCTACTGCACCCAACCCCCCTGTCGGATGTGCCATCCTGAATCAAAAGGGTGAAGTGCTCACCGTTGCAGCCCATCATCGAGCAGGCACCCTCCATGCAGAAGCCCTAGCTTTAAAACAATGTCGGGAAAAAGGCCTTCTTGAGCAGGCCCATACCGCAATTGTCACCCTAGAGCCCTGTAACCATACTGGCCGTACCCCGCCCTGTACAGAAGCCCTTATCAAGAGCCCCATCCGTACGGTTTGGGTCGGCTTGCCAGACCCAAACCCGCAAGCCAGCGGAGGGCTTGCCCGCTTACAAGCGGCGGGCTTTTCTACTTTCCTTCTCCCCGAAATCCAGAATCCTCAGGCACAGGCAATGGCCAGGTTTTGCCAAAGCCTGCTGGCCCCTTTTAGTAGAACGATAACCTTGGAAACCCCCTGGATAACGGTAAAACAAGCTCTCACTCCCCAAGGCTCTATGGTACCCCCGCACGGGCAGAAAACTTTTACTTCTGCTGCCTCCTTAAAGCTCGCCCATCAACTTCGCCGCGCAACAGATGCCATTATAACCGGTTTGAACACCTTTCTAATCGATACCCCTTCTCTGACTGTTCGCCATATTCCCGATCATTCAGGCCGGGCTCCCCGTTTATTAGTGATCTGCAGCCGCAAGCCTGCTCTCCCTCAACCCGTTATCATAACGGCAGAACAAAACGGATTCATTGTTGAGCAGTGCCAAGACCTTTCTAATCTGACCGCCCTTTTAAAGAAACATCATGTTCTATGGGCCATGGTGGAGGGAGGCCCTGCTCTTTTAAAAGCCCTAGATGAGCAGAAACTCTGGCAAGATTGGCTCACCATCCAATCCCATCCCGATGCCCCTGACACCCTTCATCCCCAGACAGCACCTTGGCTAGACTCTCCTATTACACCCCTTACGTTATTTCTGGCCCAAACTAAAACAGGCCATTCCTTTTCCTTATAATTAGGTTTTTATATGTTTTCTGGTATTATAGAAAAAAAAGGGCATATTCTTTCCCTTACTCCTACTCAGGATAACGCCTCAATCGAATTGCTGCTTGAAACCGGCTTTCCCGACCTTGAATTGGGTGAAAGTATCGCAGTGAATGGGGTCTGCCTGACCGTTGCCCAACATCACACCACCCAGGCTTTGTTCTTTGTAAGCCCTGAAACCTTAGCCCGCACGAGCCTTGGCATGCTGGAAAAGGGAGGCACTGTTAACCTGGAACGCGCTGTGACCCCCAGCACGCGGCTCTCTGGCCATATCGTGCAAGGCCATGTGGATGGAACGGGCCGTCTCCTTTCCATTCAAAACGAAGGAGAGGCTCATAAAATAACCCTTGCCATACCTGCTCATTTCAAACGGTATATGGTAGAAAAGGGCTCTATCACGCTCGATGGCATAAGCCTTACCCTTAATGAGGTTGGCCCTATCGGGCAAGCCCCTGCCAAGGAGGATGAATTTCTCATTTCCCTTATGATTATCCCCCATACTTGGCAGCATACGACCCTTTCCGACCTTTCCAAAAAACCAAGTCCCATTCTGAATGTGGAAGTTGATATCATTGCAAAATATGTGGAAAACCTATGTCAATATCCCGCTTAACACCCCCCCTTCATAAAGCCGTAGAGGCCATTAAAAATGGCCAGATGGTTATTCTGGTTGATGATGAAAACCGTGAAAATGAGGGTGATCTCATCATGGCTGCAGAGCATGTCACCGCTGAGGCGATCAATTTCATGGTCACCCATGGTCGGGGGCTCGTATGTCTGCCCCTCGAGGCTCAACAAATTGAACGTCTTGGCCTTCCTATGATGACGACCGAGAACCTTAGCCCCTATAAAACGGCCTTCACCGTCTCAATTGAAGCAAAGCACGGCGTAACAACAGGTATCTCCGCAGCAGATAGGGCCCAAACCATTAAGGTTGCCTGTTCTGCTCAAGCCACTGCCCAGGATATCGTGGTTCCTGGCCATATTTTTCCGCTCAAGGCAGCCAGTGGAGGAGTGCTGGAACGCCCCGGCCATACAGAAGGCTCTATCGAACTTGCCAAAATGGCAGGACTCTCCCCTGCTGCTGTTATTTGCGAGATTCTCTCTGCCGATGGCAATATGGCTCGCAGGGCAGAACTAGAAGATTTTGCCCAAGCGCATAATATTCCCCTTCTCACTATTTCAGAGCTGGTCAACTACCGGATGCACACCCCAGTCCCTGTTCAACTTTCTGCCGCAGCCCCTGATCACACTATACAAGAAGTGGCCCATGCCAAGCTCCCAAGCCAATATGGTGGCCATGATCTCTCTATCCATGCCTTTCGGACAGAGGATGGTGTAGAACATGTCGCCCTCGTCAAAGGAAACGTTGGCGAAGGCAATGCTTCAGAGGCTCCTCTTATTCGCCTCCACTCAGAATGTGTCACAGGAGATGCCCTAGGTTCTCTACGATGCGACTGTGGACCGCAACTACAAGAAGCCTTACGCCTGATTGCCCAAGCCCCTTGTGGCATGCTGGTCTACCTTCGTGGCCATGAAGGCCGTGGCATTGGCCTTGCCAACAAGGTAAAGGCCTATAGCCTCCAAGATCAGGGCTATGACACGGTTGAAGCCAACCACATGTTAGGTTTCCCCACTGATGCCAGAGACTGGCGCGCTGCCACAGCAATACTCCACAAGCTGGGCATCCATACCCTTCAGCTGATGACAAATAATCCCGATAAAGTTACCGCCCTAACCCAACAAGGTTTTCAGGTTGCAAAACGGGTTCCTCTTGAAATTCCCCCTAATCCCTTCAATAAAAAATATCTGCAAACCAAACGCACCCGCATGGGCCATCAGCTTGCTGATCTTGTTGAAACATTTACTTCCTGATAAGGCTTTTTTATTCTGATAAAGCTTTTTCTATTGTCTTTCTCTAACAGCCGATTCTTTTTCGGCAATACATTCCAAATAAGGTTTTTTTCGTGAGCACTTATCGACCATCTTCCAAACCTGTCTTCACTTTTACAAAGCCCCCTCGCATTGCACTCCTCGTAAGCCGCTTTAATGATGAAATTACCCATGGTTTACGAGAAGGGGCCATAGAATGGCTAAAAGAACATAATATTAGTGTCCCTGCCGAAAACATTATGGAAGCACCTGGCGCTTTTGAACTGCCTTTGCTGGCACAAACACTCGCCAAGTCAGGCCTTTATGATGGCATTATATGCCTAGGCTGTGTCATTAAAGGGGATACTGCCCACTTTGAATTCATTAGCCTAGGGGCAACTATTGGAATTATGCAAGCCTCTCTTTCTACAGAAATCCCCATAAGTTTCGGGATCCTCACCACCTATAACGATGCCCAGGCCCTTGTGCGCTCCCGCAAGGATGAACATAATAAGGGGCGCGAGGCAGCGGCGGCCTGTGTAGAGAGTTTGCACTTTATCCAAAAAAATAAAAAATAGAGTCCCTCAAGTAAAAAAACGCTTTTTCTTCCTCTGAAAGGCTAGAAAAAATTTTACAAATCTGTATATAGAATACCAGAAGTTTTCAGTCCCCAGTAAATTTTATGGTGTACTGACTCTGCCGGGTTAGCACAGTGGTAGTGCAGCGGTTTTGTAAACCGAAGGTCGGGGGTTCAAATCCCTCACCCGGCACCATTTATCCTTATTTTTCAATGGTTTATGAGATAGTTTGGTGTAATTTGGTGTAATCACAATTACGTTACCGTTCTATTTTAATAGATATGCTTTTTTCTTCTCTTAAAAAAACAAATAAAAAATCAGGCTGTTGTGGTCTGTGGAGTTGTGGAGGCTGTGGAGTTTTACTCTGTAAAAATCCATCAAATCCATAGAAGCTTTGTTGTGGGGTTCTCATTTGAGAAATCCACATTCTTTAACAATTGATTATATGTATTACATGTAATATATTAAGATATTCTTCTCTGAAAGAAAGCATCATGACAACCACAGTTCGCCTTAACCAAAATATTGAAGAGCGGCTTGACTTTCTGGCAAAACAGACAGGCCGAACCAAAACCTATTATATTGCCCAACTAATTGAAAACGGTTTGGATGAGCTGGAAGATTATTATCTCGCTGCCGATGTTCTGGAAAAAATCCGAAAAGGAAAAGAAAAAACCATTTCCTCTTCAGACCTTAAAAAGACTCTTGATCTATAAGTGTCATTATGTGGGAAATAAGATTTTCTGAAACAGCTAGTAAAGAATTCAGTAAGCTGGATAAACCAGTGGCCAAAAGGCTTATGAACTTTTTGGAAGAACGCGTTGTCACTTTAGAAGACCCTCGTAACCTTGGTAAAGCTCTTCGCGGCCATTTAGGTGAACTTTGGTCTTACAGAGTGGGAGACTTTCGTATCATTGCTGATATTCAGGACAAAAAGCTCTGCATCCTTATTCTGAAGACGGGACACAGAAGATAAAGTCTACACGTAACACACAAGAAAGGCCGCATGGTATGCGGCCTTTCCCTGCTTGTAGGTTTAAGTTGGAGAATTAGGCAACAGCAAAGATATTCTGATCGACTGTGGCATTGTTGAGGAAGGTAACTGTGTTCCCAGTTGAAAGACTGAACACACTATTGCCATTGGCATGAGTAACTCCTGTTACACTCTGCCCTTCTGCCAGATGCAGACTCTGTAAACTGCTGCTTCCGATAAAGTCACTGATAACAGCATTGCCTGTCCCAAGGGTAATATCAAAAGCGTTCTTCAGATCAATACTGGCCTGCTCTATCCCCTGCACATAACTGACCTTGCCTGTTCCAGCATCTGAAGCTGTAAAGATCGAAACCGTCCCATCAGAAGCCCCATTACCAGTCAGGCTGATGGCTCCCGATCCACTCACAGCAATGGTGTTATTCTTACCAGATAAAAGTGCTGACACAATTCCTGATCCAGACCAAAGCGTATCATCACCCAAAAGATTTAACTGTGAAGATGCACCCTGCTGAACAGAGTTGTCATTGAGCACCAGATCCGTATTCCTGCCAGTAAAAGAGAACTGACCAGTAGATGCAAACAGGGTAGCCCCTGCACTGTTGTTGACATTGACCGTGTAATTGTCACTTTCAGATTTGACAGCATTCAGGATCACATCGACTGGTGCCTGTCCACTACCAGAAAGGTTAAACGTGCCTGTTTCTTTCCCTGCAAATAGCTGTGAACCTGTGGCTGTGCTTTGTAATGTGTGGTTGATGGTGCCACTCCCAGCCCAAATCTGGCTATTTCCCCGATCATAGACAGTAGCATTGGCACGCCCACCCTCCCCATTCATGACCAGTAAAGCATCCTGAAGAGTGAAGATAGCATTCTGAACAGAATTATCAACAAAGACTGGTATGCGATTATCAATGGAAAGACCTGTTACATTGTAGTTGCCGTTATTGGCAGCCATGATAAATGAGTCAGAACCCAGTCCTGACACAGTAACATTCGGTGCAGATGAAACCCTGAAATCCAGAGAAACCCTGTTGCCGGCTGTCCCATCATATTCTTCAAAGGAAGTTCCCCCTGAACGGATAACCAGCTCACCAGAATTGCCATCAAGGTAACGAATATCTGTCATAATCATATCCTCATATAAATTTCTATAAATGAAAGTTTTTTGTCATGCATATAACCTTTATATACATGATATGTATTTATGCTTATTTGTTTTAATAAACAATATTTGTTATATAATTTATTTTTCTGAATAAATAAATATATTTTTTAATTAATCGTAATCATAGCCAAACTTCTCGATAATTTCGTCCAGAATGGCCTGATTAATTCCCACCCCATGACAGGATAAAAGATACCGCCTTCTGGCCTCCGCCGTGAGATGATGATTAAAGCCAGATGCCGTATATATCCTTATATTATAAAAGCTTTCTTCTGGCATCTGGCACCCGCCTGATGGGCTGCCCTGTGCTTTACCAGCCATACAGAGAAAGGCCGCACAGGGGTCTTCAGAATGGGCCTGAGAGGTAAAGATAAACATCACCCCAACAAGGAAGACTGAAAGAGCGACTGTATAGAGATGGATATATAAGTTTCTCATTTTTTGTATTTTCCATGATTAATAAATTCATTTTATTTTTGACAAAATAAAATTTATTATTATAGAATTAATCCTGAAAAAACAATTTTCTTTTATCACTCAGGATAACTCCCATGACAAAAATACCTATAAACGGCATGAGGCTTCCGACACTGACCCTGTCGATGCTGGCCATTATCGGGCTTTTATTCCCTGCATCAGGAAGCAAAGCCCATTCCCGCGAGATCATCTCTTTAAATGTCTTACAAAAAGCCAGGAACTGTAGTGTGGGTGTGCATCCCTTGACTACGGCCTATCTGATCAAGGCTGAGTCCGGGGATAACCAGTATGCCGTGCACGTCAATGGCCGTTATAAACTGCCACGCCAGCCCCAGAACATGCAGGAAGCCCAGTCCACCTTTGACTGGCTTTCCACTCACAGGCTGAATTTTGATGCGGGCTATATGCAGGTTAATTCAGCAAACTTTCGCAGCCTTGGATTAGACCGGACTTCTGTCTTTAAATCCTGCGAGAATATCCGTGGGGGGACAAAAATTCTGGCCCAATGTTACAACCGCGCGGTTTCAGAGACTGGCTCTGTGGGTCAAAAGGCGCTTCGCAAGGCCCTCTCCTGTTATAATACAGGCAATACCAGCAAGGGCTTTACCAATGGCTATGTGGGCAAACTGGTGCAACTGGCTGCTGCCAATGTCTCCAGTTCAACCCTTATGGTTCCTGCCTTACTCGCCTCACCCCGCCATGATACAGACGGTGTTCCCGAGCGTGACGGTGATACAGTCTCTGTTACGACAGATCATCAGGACAGGTCAGCCCAAAAGGGGGGACATGATGTTTTTGCCAGTAGCGATGATAATGACGCGTTTACCTCAAAGGTCGTTACACCGCCTGCATCAGTCAAGCAGATAGCCTCCCCTTCAGCCAAAGAAGAGGGAAAAGATCATGACTGATTTACTGTCTTCTCCTCTTCTGCCTTCTGAACCTATCCATGCTGTTCTTGTCGATGAAGTTCGTCTGCTACGGGATTTTCACACCAGAAATATCAGACTGGTTTCCCTATTGAAAACCCATGGCGTGTTTGTCCCTGTCTTTCTGGACAATAACAGCACGGACAGTACCCGCTATCTCGTCATCTGTCGCAGGCAGAATATCAGCAAACCCAAGTCTTGGCGATCAGCCCACAGGGCCCTTCATTGGCTTGCTGAACATCTCTCCCTTTCCTCCTTCTCCATCTCTCTTAAAGGAACTCTTCTTTATGAAACCCTTCCCTAAATCCTTGTTCTTTTTTTGTTCTTCCTCTCTTTTTATGCAGTTCTTCTTTGCTGCCTTTCTGGTGATCGGCCTGCTACACCTGCCAGACCTGTGCTTTGCAGCTGGCGGCCTAAGCAATGGTACCTCGGCTTTAACCTCTATCCAGTCATGGTTGCTCACTATCGCTCCGATTGCTGCGGTGATTGGTATTATCTGCCTTGGTGTAGGAGTTCTGTTCAGCTTTCTGTCTTACTCTTCCATCGTCAAGCCTGCTGTAGGCCTCATCATTATCGGAGCAGCGTCTTATATTGCGGGCCTCTTTGGCCTTGGTGCATAAGGAGAATCTCCATGCCCCATTCCCATATGCTGCTTAAAGGCATTACACGGCTCCCCACTTTCTTCGGAGTGCCAAGGGATATAGCCATCGGCATTCTGATGGTATCAGCCTGCCTGTTCATGCTGATCCATATATGGGCTCTGGTGATTTTTGCTGTGCTTTTTGGCACCGCCTATGCCCTGTCCAAACATGATGACCGGATATTCAGGGTTCTGTTTTTATTCCTTAAAACAAAGCTCTTTAATAGCTGGAAAAACCCGTTCCACAGACTATGGCGTGGAACAAGCTATGCCCCTGCCCCTTATGGCAGCCCTTATCTTCCCTACAGAAAAACAAAAACAGGAGAGTCATCCTCATGACACTGTCCTTTTACAGAACAAAAAGGGAGACAGCAGCAGACAGGCTCTTTACCAAAGAGCCTGTTGTCTCTTCCTATATTCCCTATCTCCATCATGTCACAGATACCATTATCAGCACCGATCAGGGCCGCTTCCTGACCATTTTCAAACTCACTGGCAGGTCACCTGAATGCCAGTCTGATGCCACTTTGGGCGGCTGGACAGAAGACCTTAACCAGCTCCTGAAAAGCATCGGCTCTGATCATCTGGAGTTTTATACCCATCACCACCATTACGAGATTGATTATACGCCTGAAGAAAGGCTGGAGGGCTTCTTTCCCCGCCATTTTGACCATAACTACCAGAAAGGTTTTCTCAACCGTAAATTATGGGGTAACAGTTTCTACCTGACCCTGATTTACGATCCGATTGCTGACCGGGTGCAAAAACGCCTTGGCCTGTTTGAGAAGAAAACACAGGAAGAAATCGCCCATCTTCAGGAAGAGGCGATCAAGGCTTTGGAAGATATTTCAAGCCAGATCATGGGCCATATGAAACCCTATGGGATTGAACAGCTCGGTATCTACTATCGGGACAGGGCAGGCAAGCATATCAATCTTTCCAACCATGATCTTGTAGAAGAAGATGAGACCGATACTCTTGATGAAGAGCAAAAGGATGTTATGGATAACGACCTTTTGGATAATCATATCATTGAGCATCCTATCACCCCTGAAGAAACAGGATTGGCTTTCTCTTCTGGTCTTGAGTTCCTCTCCTTTCTTGTCAATCATGACTGGGCTCCGGTTCCTGTTGTGCAAGGGGCAATCCGTGATTATCTCTGCCATACACGGCCTGTCTTCAGCCTGTGGGGCGATGCGTTCCAGATCAGGCTCGAAAATGAGAGCATTTTCTCTTCCGGTCTTGAGATCAGGGAATATGAGGAACACACAGAAGCAGGCCAGTTTAACCTGCTACTGGAAGCCGATTTTGAGTTTCTGACAACGCAAAGCTTTTCCACCCTTTCCCTGCCATCTGCGAAATGGCTGTTAAGCCTGCAACGACGCAAACTGGAAGACACGAACGATCCTGCACTCTCCCAGATCAATGGGATCAGGGAGGGAGAAGATGCGGTGGCTTCTCGGCGTATCCTGCTTGGCCAACATCATTTTACGCTGCATGTGTTTGCCAAAACCCAGAAACAGGCACAGGATTTAGCCCGCACCGCCCGTGTGCTTCTTAACAGCTGCGGGGTCATTGCCCAGCCTGTGGCCCAGGCCAGTGAGGCGGCCTTCTTTGCCACCCTGCCCGGCAATTCCACTTACCGCCCACGCCCGGCTCCCATCAACTCCCTGAACTTCCTTGATTTTAACAGCTTCCATTCTTATGCGAGAGGCAAGGCTTCCGGGAACCCGTGGGGTGATGCGGTGATGATGTTCAGAACACGGATTGGCAGTCCGTATTATTTCAACTTCCACCCCACCCCCGAAGAAGAGAACGCCAAAGGCAAGAGGCCGGCAGGCCATACCCTGATACTGGGCGAGACGGGCACAGGCAAATCCACCCTTCTATCAGCCCTGCTCGCCAATGCCACCAAGTTTTCTCCCCGCATGTTCATTTATGACAAGGATCAGGGACTTGCCCCTCTTATCCTTGCCCTTGGAGGCCATTATCTGGAACTGAAAGATGGCGTGCCGACAGGCTGGCAACCTTTACAGATGGACGGCACGACCGCCAATAAGGCCTTTGTCAAACGCCTGATCAGACTACTGGCTGAAATATCATTAAAAAATGAGATCAGCCATAGACAGGAAGAGGTGATTGGTCAGGCCGTAGAGGCCATGATGGGTAAAGAGAGCATCTTCCCCCAAGAGGGGCGCACCCTGACCCATTTTGTCCAGCTTCTGGCCGTTGAAGAGGGAAGCAGCAGCCTGCATGAGCTGTTGGCCCCATGGTGCAGGGAGGGGCAGCATGGCTGGCTGTTTGACAATGATACAGACAGTATCGACCTCTCCCGGAATGATATTTACGGCTTTGACCTCTCCGACTTCATTACGCCCAAAGACGTTGAAGCCCCAACAGCCAGAACACCCCTGCTCTTCTATCTGCTTTACCGTATACGCTCCAGCATAGATGGCAAGAGGCATGCGATGATCGTGCTCGACGAGTTCGCCCAGTATCTGGATGACCCCACCATCGACTATGAGATCAAGCGGGGATTAAAAACAGACCGCAAGAAGGACTGCCTCTATGTTTTTGCTACACAAGAGCCGAACGATGCGCTTGAAAGCCGGATTGGCAAGACCATTGTCCAGTCAGTGGCCACCAAAATCCTGCTTTCCAACCGGGGTGCTGCGCCAGAAGACTATATTGACGGCCTGAAACTGACCCCTTCAGAATATGAAGAGCTGGTGCAGATCAGCCCACAGTCCCGCCAGTTCCTGATCAAGCAGGGTGATGAGACGGCCATGGCCTCCATGCGTCTTGAGGATATGGACGATGACATCGCCATTCTGTCTGGCACACCAGACAATGCCGAGATCATCCGCACCCTGATTGAACAGTGTGGGAGTGCAGACCCCAAAGTCTGGCTGCCCCTCTTCTGGAACAGACTTGAGGAGAAACGCCCATGAAAGCCCCCGCTCCGTCCATTCCAAATCCTCTACCAAGACCAGCCTGCAAGTGGAGAAAAAAGAGGAGAATAGGCCTCGTTCTCCTCTCTACTTTCCTGCTTGAGCTGCTCTTTTTGGGCAGCATCGCCCTTATTGTTCAGGAGTTTCTCCAATGACCCATCTTCTTTCCATTCTTACAGGACATGCCATGCGTAAAAACCTTCTCGCTCTCTCACTGACAACCATTTCCGTACTCGGCTATGGGGCTGTAACCTCTCCTGCAACTGCACAGGTGGTGGTCAAAGACCCCTCATCCATTGAACAGCTGCTCCAGCAGGTCTCTACCGCCAAAAGCCAGCTCACCAACATGCAGCAGCAGCTGGAAACCACAATGAACATGTATAAATCACTGAATGGCAATACGGTCTTCTCAACCCTGCTGCCTCAGGCTGCCGAAAAGATCGAGGCGAACCTGCCAGAAGACTGGCGCAAGGTTTATCTTGATGCCTTCAATGGCAGTTCGGACTATTCCGGCACGGTCAATGACATGATGCAGACCATGCAGGAGCGGATTAACAGCCTCTCTCCCATGCAGGCTCTTGATACCATCCAGAAGGAACTTGACGAAAAAGGGGCCTATGACCGGGCAGTCGCCCTCAAGGCGTATAACAACCACATGGCCGAACTGAATAATATACAGGATTTGGCAGAACAGTTGCAGTTTGCCTCTACTCCCAAAGAGGTTCTTGATCTTCAGACACGCATTAACGCCATGCAGGGCACAATACAGGGTGAGACCGCCAAGATACAGCTCATGGCAATGTTACAGAAGGCTCAACTTGATGTTTTGGAAATGGAGCGAAACCGGGCAGTATTGAGAATGGCGATTGGCAATAAGGACGATCCCATCACCTCACCCGATATTACACAAGGATTCTGATCATGAAGAAAATCACCAGAACATGCGCCCTCTCCCTCTTTACAATCCCCCTCCTCCTCTCCGCCTGCGAGAAAAAGGCACAGACCAAGGAATGGTATACAAACCATAAAGAAGAGCGTCTAGCTCGAATAGAGGATTGCAAAACAGATGCAGAAAAAATGATTACCCTTGACTGTCGCAACGCCTTCGAAGCCAACGTGGACATTATGGCCTTTGGAAAAAAAGGTGATACCGGACAGTCTATCGATATTACAAAAGGCTTCAATCTTCCCAAAAAGGAAAATACAAACAAAGATAAGGAGCCCGATAAATGACCATTCAAGTTACAACACAGCTCTTTCAGGTAATTGACAGCAAAATCCTTGAATACACCTCTGCCAAAGTAGCCATCGTTACCCAAATGGCAACGCCTATTGTCGGTATTGCGCTGACCATGATGTTTCTCATGGAAGGAATGCAACTGCTTTTTGCCGACGGTGGTGGCTCTTTGGGACAGTTTTTTCAACGCTACATCAGAACGGCTCTCATTGTAGGAATTGCTGGAGCAGGTGGGCTTTATCAAACCACCCTTGTTCATGCAGCCCTCGGACTTCCTGATGATGTTTCCCATCTGCTGGTTACAGGGAGTTCCTCCTCATCAGGTAATGTAGCCAACCAGATCGACGAATGTCTTAATATGGCCGTCACATCAACTTGGGAAATGTGGAACCATAGTAGTTTCTTTTATGGTGGTGGTATTGTTTTAGCCATTTGTGCCATTGATGTTTTGATTATTACCCTTGTGCTTTGTGCGCTTATGGCTGGCATTATCCTGATGTCCAAGTTTCTGCTTGCCATCACACTCTGTCTTGGCCCTGCCTTCATTTTTTGCCTGTTGTTCAAGCCAACTTCTGGACTCTTTAACAAATGGATCGGCCACGTCCTTAACTACTCTCTGGTCACAGTAATCTGTTCAGTTGCCTTTGGCATTATCTGGACATTCTTAAGAAACGGATTACAAGGTGTCGAACAGCTAACAGAAGGTAACAGTAATGCCATCAGTGCCACGCTTACCCTAAGCATGGTTGCAGCTTCGTCTATTTTTATCTTCATGAAAATCCCCGACATGGCCTCTCATCTGGGCAATGGGGTAGCAGGACATATTCCAGACATTACCCGTGCCCTGAATAGTGGTGGCGGAGGAAGTGGTAAAGCCCTTTCGGCTCCTTCTTCTGGCGCGGGTTCTGGGCTTGGCAGTAAGGTCGCTGATGCCGCAACAGCTGCTGCCAGTGGTGGTGCAGGGGCTGCCAAAGCCGCTACAAACGCCATTAAAGGCTATGCAAGAGGGTCTGCAAAATGATGAACAGGTAGAAAGCAACATCAGAAGATGGGTTAAAAGCCCATCTTCTCTTTGCTGGAAAAGCCCTTATCAAAAATATGCCTTCGTCAAAACAACACCCCAAATTCCGTCACTGCTCTGACCTAAGCACTCCTTTTGGATGCACCAAATTAAACCTCTCTCCATTTGATCATAATTATAATGGTACTTTTTAGCAATATCATCTCTGATTTTCTGAAAATCATAAGGTTTTAATTCTGCACCTACCTTACCATTTAAACTATTGTTTACAGCTTGCCATAGTTTTAAGCCAACCTCTTCAGCTATCTGTGCTTCGTTTTTCATTGTTTTCTCCCTATATTTTTTAGAAAATTCATGCTGATTGCCTCCATTCAATTTTAAAATGAAGCCTTCTTCTCTTCAGCTTAAAACGCTATTTATCTCTCAACTTGAAGGCAGGAGGCACCTGAAAGGTTAAACTATAAAGAAATCATAAGAAAAGATAATTATTTGAATCTTAGTAATCATCACCCGTTCACACTCTGGATTACATCCTTATTATTACTTGTTTCTCAGAATAAACCGTAAAAGCCATCACATAGTTTATAAAATAAGAACCCCGTAAACAGCCTAATTCCAATATCATCATTATTATTTTTATATTTTTTGTTTTATTTTATAATTTGTTTGTTAAATAGTTTTTGTTTTTTATCATTTTTTATATTAATAATGGTTCATTGTTATTGTTGCGGAGATAACCATGAACCCCTTTTTCTGCCCTAAATATTTCTATACCTTCCCCTGGGCCCTTCCCTTACTGATTACTCTTGCGGCCTGTGGCAAAACACTGCCTCCAGAGCCAGACTTTGACGGTGATGTAGCTGTCAACAGGACTGTTCCCGATGAGATCAGCCCTTATATGCCACAAATCCATGCGGGCAATCCCATTGTTTTAGCTCCCCCTGTTGAACACAGGAAAATTGAGCGTAAACATAAGAAAATATCTGCTGTTTCCAATAGAAATAATTTTAATAATAACAGGAATAATAATCCTGAAATAAATACTGTTATTTCTACTCCCCTTCCTGCCCCTGACCAAACAGCACAGGCTTTAATCCCAAAACCTGTTCAGCCCTCTGAACAGCCCTCGGTTGTTGTCAGACAGGAGACTTCCCCTTCCAACACTGAAGTTCTGATCAAGCAGGCAGTAGAGAACAAAATACCAGCACCCGCAGTGTCAGCATCCCTTACACCCCCTCTCACCCTGAATTTTTCTGGAGAAGACATTCATGAAATTCTTAACTAAAACGGCTCTTGCAGCCCATCAGAGTAAAGCCCTTGGACTGGAACGTGACCTCTTGGCCGAACTGATCTCCAGCCGCAATTTCTCACGCAGGGTCTCCACCCTCTCACTCTGTCTTGGCCTGTTCTGTGTGGCAGGACTGGGCTATACCATTCACCGCTACGCCCAGCCCATCCCTGAACATATCCTGACCATTAACATGGATACAGGAGAGATCAACACTGTCTCCCTGCTGACCGAGCAGAAAACCTATGGCGAGGTCATTGATCAATATTGGGTGGGCCAATATGTGCTCCATCATGAAGGCTACGACTATTATACCCTTCAACAGGATTATGACGCTGTCTCTGTCATGTCTTCGCCTGTTGTGGCTGGTGACTATGCCAAACTCTTTTCCGGTAATGAGGCCATGGACAGGAAATTACAGGACAGCATGATCCGCACGGTTCATCTGGTCTCTGTCATTCTGGATCGTGAGAACCAGATCGCTACTGTCCGCTATACCACACAGGACAAATACGCCAACCGTTCTATCCCTGAAGAGAAAAAGCACTGGATCGCCACAGTAGCCTATTCCTACCAGAAGACGGTGCTTACAGCCTCACAGCGTTTCCTGAACCCTCTTGGCTTTCAGGTGACCTCCTTTAAAGCGCAGCCAGAAGCTGCCAATGCAGGAGAATGATCATGAAACCCTTTTCCCATTCTTCAAGGAACAAAATTGGTAAAGGCAGAGAGGGCCGTAGCGGAGAAAACCAGTATCTCCTCTTATGGACTGCTGCCCTGACCTCTTCCTTCCTGTTCTCTCTTTATTCCATCCCCAGCCATGGGCTGGAACGCAAACAGGTTTCCCCTTACGATTACCGGATCAAGTCAGCCCTGTATAACCCGCAGGATACGGTGGTGATTGATAGTGTGGTGGGAGTGACCACCCATATTACCGTCTCTCCACAGGAAACCTATCTGGCCCATGCCTTTGGGGATTCAAAAGCCTGGGATTTTGCCCATGTCAAAAACCACTTTTTTGTCAAACCCGTTGCTGAAAATGCCGATACCAATCTCACCATTATTACCGATAAACACACCTACCACATCATGCTGCACTACATCGGGGAACTTTCCTCAAAGAGTGAAGGTAAAGATGGTAAAAAAGGCTTTATCAGAAGCCCATGGCAACTCAGGCAGGCCACATTAGAGCTGACCTACAAATATCCTGATGATGACGAGAAGCAGGAAGCCAGAGAAGTACAGGAACACTCCATCCAGAGTGCCTTTGCCAACCCTTATATCTCTGGGCGCAAAAACCTGAATTACACCATGGCGATAGGCGATGATGCAGACAGTATCAAGCCAGTCAATGTATGGGATAATGGAGAATTGACCTACTTCAAATTCCCTGAAAAAATAGACCTGCCCACCCTGTTTGTCATGGGACAGGACGGTAAGGAAAGTGTGGTCAACAGCTCTGTAAGTGGAGAAAACCACAACATCATAGTGGCCCAGATGGTGGCTGAAAAATGGGTGATCCGCTCCGGGGATAAGGTTATAGGCATCAGGAATACCGCCTACAACCCAAGGGCTATTTTTGCTGGCCGTCCCACAGGTACAACCAGCCCCTATGTCCGGCGTATCGCCAACCCTGCACAGGAGGATAAGTAAATGCCTAAAACCATTGACACCGATACATTCTACCAGTCCCCCTCTTCCAGCCCCTCTCCTGAAGGCAGCACCAGACAGAATGACGAGCCCATTGACTCAAGACTGCCTCTTACACCAGATCGCAAGAAAAGGGCCGTAGGACTAAAAGCCCTGTTCTTTTTATCTGGCGTGAGCTGCCTTGGGTTTTTCGGCTATCTGGGCTATGAGAACTGGATCTCCTCCCATGAGAACAGTCAAAAGAACAGGCCTGTTCCTGCTCCTGTCCCCAAACACCAGTTTACGTTAGCCACAACTCCCAGACCAGAGCCCAAAAAACAGGCTCTCACGGTGCTTCCACCTCCTGACGCAACCCATGGGATAACATCAAATGCCTCTCCTCTGGCTGCACAGTCAGGCCCTAAAAAGCATAGTCCCACTCCTGAAGAGCTGGCCTTGCAGCGCAGGCTGGAAAGTGGGTTTGGAGGTTCCATAGGTTCTGGCCCTGAAGCAGGGGGTGAAAAAAAGCCAATGCCTGAACGCAGGTCTGAAGAAAGCTCTGCCTTGAGCAGAAGGCTTTCAGGCGATCATCGTGCCCCAGCTCCTGCTTCCATCATGGCCCATCCCCGCTTCATGGTGCCCAAGGGAACAATGATCACCTGTGGGACATTAACAGAGCTCGATACCACTGTAGCAGGGCTGGTCTCGTGCCGTGTCAGCCGGGATGTGTTTTCAGCTGATGGCACAGTCCGTCTGATTGACAAAGGGGCTGTGGTGGATGGAGAGGTCTCTTCTGGTCTCTCCCACGGACAGGAACGTATCTTTGTTTTGTGGACACGTCTGCGCAATCCTGATGGTGTGGTGGTCAATCTTGACAGCCCCGGCACCAACCGGCTTGGCAGTGCTGGTATTGAGGGGCAGGTCGATACCCACTTCTTCGACCGCTTTGGCGATGCAATGATGATCAGCCTGTTCTCTGACCTGAGCCAGTCTACTATTGGCACGCTGTCAAATCTCACACAAAAACATAACACGGCCAATATCTCCACCTCCAATACCCAACAGCAAACCAGCCAGATGGGCAACACTGTATTGCAGAACACGGTCAATATTCCCCCCACCCTTTATGACCAGCAAGGTGATGTGGTCTCCATCTATGTTGCCCGTGACCTCGACTTCTCATCGGTTTACTCACTGGCTTATGGAAGTGCCCCATGAGCCAGACACCACAACGCGATTATGCTGCAAGACAGGTGCTCTCCCCTCTGGATCGCTATCTTGGTGATCCAGACATCTTTGAGATCAGGATCAACCGCTTTGGCGAAGTGGTCTGTGACACCACCACAGGCAAGAAATTCTTTCCTGATCCTGCCATAACAGAACCCATGCTGCACACTTTGACCAACGCCCTTCTGGCCTTTAATGGCAAGGGCAGAAAGCCCATTAATGATGTGCTGTTGCCTGACGGCACCCGAGGGATCATCTGCTGGCCTCCGGCAACGCTACCGGGCACTGTGCTTCTCTCCTTTCGCAAGCATTTGCCCGTGACCAAAACTCTGGCCCAGCTTGAACAGGAAAAGCGCTTTGCAGGCTTCAGCCACAAAAGGCAAAACCAGAAAGGCGAGCTTTTCCCCTTTGAAACGGAGATGCTTAAACTGCTGGATAAAGGGGATTTGCCTGCCTTCTTTACTCTGGCCGTTCAAAACCACCAGAATATTGCCGTAGCTGGCTCTACCGGCTCTGGCAAGTCCACCCTCACCCGTTCCCTGCTTTTGGAAGTCCCTTCCCATGAGCGTCTTATCATCCTCGAAGACGTCCATGAGATCACCGCCCCCAATGCGGGAGAAGCAGGCTTCCTGATGTATGGACAAAAGGGGGATGTGGGCCGGATTACGGTCACTGAAGCCTTGCGCGCCTGCACACGGCTTACCCCTGATCGGATCATCATGGCCGAACTTCGCGATGAAGCGGCATGGGATTATCTGGCCGGGGCTAATACTGGCCATCCGGGCGGTATCTTCTCCACCCATGCCGACAGTGCCTTGACAACCTCCTCCCGTATTGCTGATCTGGTCAAGCAGAGTGAGGTGGGCCAGGGTATGGAATTTGAGACCATTCGCAGGAAGATAGAGCAGACCCTTGATGTGGTCGTCTTCATGAAAAACTGGGAAGTCAAAGAAATTCTCTATGACCCCAAAGGCAAGAGGGGCATAACGTCATGAACTGGAACAGGAATACAGTTTATGGAACCCTGATAGGCTTTATACTGGTGGTGGGATTTTACCCTTATCTTCCCCAGATCAGGCAAGCCTTTGAGACTACCCCTGCCCCCATTGCCCTTATGCAGGATCAGGCTGCCTCCTCCTCTCCTCATCCTCCTTCATCTGCAAACTCCTCTGTCCTTCCTGCCCCTACCCTACAGGCGGGCTTCTCGCCTGAAGGCAGTGCTGAAGCCCTTGTACTTTCTGTCATCAACAATGCCCAGTCCTCATTGCGGATTATGGCCTATTCCTTTACCGCACCCAACATCACCACTGCCCTGATCAATGCCAAAGCGCGCGGAGTTGATGTCAGGATGGTTGTTGATGAAAAGGGTAACAGGGCTCTCTACAGCATGAGAGCTCTTACCGCACTCAAAGAAGCAGGCATTCTGATCCGCACGGATAGCGATTTTGCCATCCAGCACGACAAGGTCATCATTGCCGATGAAGAAACTGTTGAGACTGGCTCATTCAATTACACCCAGTCTGCCGAAAGGCGTAACAGCGAGAACGCCCTCGTCATCTCCCATTCCCCACAACTCGCAAAAAACTACCTCACTCACTGGCAAAATAGATGGAATAGGGGAAAATTATTGATGAGAATATTACATCAATAAATTATCTAGATACCCGGTTTTTTACTTTACGATAGGCAATATACGACTACATTGTTACATTAATATTATCACTTCTGAACAACAATAATGTTATTTTATAGGACGTAAATATATGGAACAAATTTTTACGGATATTAGTAAAACAGGCCCTAAAATTCAGTTCAATACTGGCAATATAGTTAACGGTTCCGAAGAATTTAACAAGGTTCTTCCAGATGTTGACGGCACACTAGATACAGACTGGAATCTAACTGCCTGGCATGTTCCTGCCGCGAGTATCTTTAATCCAGCAACACCAACTATCAATGACATCAATTACACCTCTCCTGTGCTGGGTATTCCCAGATACACATGGGCAACAAATGTTCCTCAAAGTAATATGAACCCTATTATCAGTAGACTTTCAGTTTATGGTCAAAAAGGAGATTACACTTATCAGCTTAGTGCAGGGGGAGGCTATTTACACGACATTTTCCTACAAACGTTTGATGCTGATAGAATTAAAGGAAAAATTTATACTTTTGACCATCCTATTGAATTAAACATGCAAGAGAGAATTACTTCCCAAGGTAATAATTTCGGAGGCGGTTATGTAGTGTTTAACAGTTTTAGCTTACATTTTAACTTTGCTAAAAATCCTAATTACAATCCCAATTTGACATCTTTTGGGTTTTTTCTACAAATCCCAACTTTTGACAGTAGAGGAGAAGATTTTGGTTATACTGAAATAACCTCTCTGCCGTTTGAAGGAAAACTATTCAACAACTCGTCTATTACTATAGATAAGACAAATAAAATTTACTCAGATGCATCTGTAGTCAATCTTCAATTATCAAACTCTGATGAACAGCTACATAATATTAAGATAAATCTCAATGCCGCACTTTTACAAGCTGTTCAACAATTTATAAAAGTTGATCCTTCCCACAAGGAAGACTATTCCAATTTAAAAAATTGGAGCTTAGGAAATTACTATGGTGGAATAGAGACAAACTTCAATGGTGAATCCGTTTTATCGGTAGATATAAAAAACCCAACTTTCCTATATGACTCTCAATCATTATTCGACACTACTCATCCTTCAAAAATTGAAGATATAGACGATGGAAAATACACATACATAGATAATTATGATGAGTTAAATACCATTAAAAATAGTACTAATACAATTAAAGTTGAGAGTCTCGTTACTCTTCTTTCAGGAGCAACACATCTGCAAACAATTAACAGCTACGGAAATGATACAGTTTTCATTGGTGGTAATAAAGATACTTTTGCAACAACAATAAACATCAATGCTTACGGAAAGATACTTAATGTAAAGTCTCAATACAGTAAATCTCCTTTAAATGTATCTATACAAGGAAACGCACCTATCATCACACAAGGTAATTTTGATGGTTTAAACCTTACAACGAATAACTCCTCTAGTAGTATTTCTGGAACTATTGCCTCTGGCAATATCACTCTAAACAACACAGTAGCTTTTTCTGCGACAGGATTTTTTAAACTCACTATAAATAACGGCAACAACTACAATTACAATATATCAAATCCTAATATAGATATAAATAATGGCACAGGAAGAATTAATCTAATTCCCACTACCGATATCAGAATAACAAATGTAAACATTACCGGTGGTACAGAAGAAATTTATACAGCCACTTCTTCTGATAAAATAACAAACATATATTATCACTCTGGTAAAACAAAAATAACAAATACTAATGATACCGTAACTATTATTTCCAACTCAACTAGCGGTAATCTAGATGTCGTTGCTGGAGCTGGTAAAGAAACAACGTTTCTCAATAATGGTAACACGACTTTCTTTGGAACTTCTTCAGCCGGATCACAAATTATTATTGGAGGCAACAGTTCTGAAGACATTGTTAATACAGTCTATGGCGGTACCACTCAACAAGAAATATGGACTGGAAACAAAAACTTTCTTATTGTTGCCTCACAAGAAACAACAGTAAAAAATGGAACACAAAATATTAACTTACAAGGTGGAACTAGTACTTATTGGGGTGGCGCAGAAATAACAAATATTAATGTTTCCAATGGGAATTTAACTGCTTTTTTAGGAAATAACTCTAACTCTATCTTAATAAATATGAGCCTATCAAACAATACTACTCTTTCAAATTTTTCATCTGGCAACTCTACCCTACAACTAACTGGTATTTCTACTCAAAGCCAACTACAAATTAGCCACGTCAATAATGATACACTTATCAAGACAGCGACCAGTATCCTTACGCTTAAAGATAGATCAAATATTAATATTATTAACCAAAATAATGTTTTTTTACTAATGGACTCATGATTTCTATGCTTACTATCCGATGTATTATGATGGAAAAGAATGAACTGACCTTACTCGAGCCTTGGATACTTTACCATAGCTCCTTATTTGGGTTTGAAAATCTAACTATTATTGACAACGGATCAACATGTCCAGAAATTCATACCTTACTAGACTACTATGAAAAAAAAGGTTGCTGCATTCTACGAACCTTCACAACAAAACAAGATTTTATCGATAAAGGAAAGATTGTTAAAAACATCATTCAGGAATGGGATAAAAATAATGATCATTATGATTTTGCCATTCCTTTAGACTGTGACGAATTTCTTGCATTCTTTGGAAATAATATCCTCCTTGAAAAGGAGGATATTATTAACCAATTTCAATATCTACTCAATTATGATGGAACGTTTTTATTACACCGTATTCTTCTAAACGATCCTACCCATACTGGTTTTTTTAAACCACAAATTATTAGAAAATCTTTTTTCAGGCCAAATACAATTGTTAATTTAGATAACGGCTATCATGAGCCCCAAACCATCTATGATAGGAAACTCATATTTACTAATTTTATGTATATACACCTACATAATCGACCAAATTTTTCTGATCTAAAAAAATTTTCTTCTGAAAAACTTGCTCCTTTTGTTAATATAAGTGACTTAGAAAACCTAAAAAACTATACAGGAATTGGCTCGCACTTGATCTCAGATTTTTTTCATTCGGAAGAAGACTATAAAAACCAATACAGAAATACAGGAATGTTATACCTGCGTGATTTTATTGTAAAAATGCATCAACTTGGATGTAATATAGAGAAAATATTTGGCCATAATGAAAACAAGCTCTCCTGCTATACAAACATAAAGAAAGTAAAAATGCCTAAACCTTTATCAAACTTCTTAGTCTGTTTCTTTAAAGACAAGAGATTAATATTAGAAGGATACGATGAGCTTTTTTACAAAAAAAAATACCCTGATATAAATAATGACACATATTACACCATATGGCCACTAGTACACTTCTCCAATTTAGGTTACCATGAAGGACGAATTAGTAACGCTTTTGCTTCCTCACCTTATCTTATTATCCAGTAAAGAAACTTATAAGATTTATAGTTTTTCTTTTTAAAGTTCTCTTTTTCTCTCTACTCTCCTTTGCGGCTTTTCCTTACCTCGGTCTTCTTTCTTCAACTCCATGGCTGCGGTTTTATAGGTGGAACGGGCGATGGCTTCGGGGAGTTTCTGGCGGTCGTTGGTGTAGATGCTGGCTTTGTGCCTTGCCCGTGAAATACCCACATAATAGACCTCTTTGGTTGTTGTGCGGGACTGGGTCTCGATATTAACCAGCACACGCTCCGAGGTCAGCCCCTGACTGCTATGAATGGTGGTGGCATAGGCATGAGAAACAAAGAGTGGCTGTGTGCTGGCAAGGACGACCCTCTTTCTGATATTGCCAACCTCTTCGAGTTCAATCCTGCCCTTTCCTAGTGAAGTCACACGGAAGATGTCGCCATTGGCCATGTTCTGCTCATGCTCGTTGCGGGTGATCCTGACCCTGTCGCCAACCGAAAGCTCTACTTCCCTTTTCTCATAAACAGAAAGCTGCCTTGCTCGTGCTGGTGAGAAGGTCACCTCTTCACCTGTATGGATATGTTTAACCCTCAACTGGTTTTTACCATCCCCATTATTAACGACCTCATAGGCCTCTCCTTTTCTTAGGCCCGTTCTGGAGTCACCCACCTCCTGCTGAATGATAGAACCAACACTATAGAACTGGCTCCACCGCCGTTCGGCCTGTGTGGTATCCAGCCTGTTGAGGGTCACCAGCTTTTCCCCTTTACCAGCCAGCCCCAGCTCTTCCCTGACCTGACCGTTAATAGCATGGCGGCTCTCATTGGTGCCGGTCACAATCAGGGTCTGATCTCTTTCCTCCTTGGAAAGGGCAGCATAGTCCTTAACAATCCGGCTATAGCGTTCACTGTTATTTTTGATCTCGTGAATATCCTTTTCTATAGTCGCAAGGCTTTCTTTCGTCTTGCCTTCTGCGGAATATTGCACCGCCTGCAAAAGGACTTCATCCTTCTGCCTCTGGATTTTGGACACATAGGTGGTCTGCATCCCTGCCGCAATCAGCTGATCAAAAGGCCTGCCCGCTTCAACCGCTTTGGTCTGGGCAGTATCTCCTAAAAACACGGCCTTTGCCCCATGGGCTTCGATGACTTCCATCACCTGCTGCATCTGACGCGCGGGGATAACCCCTGCCTCATCGATAAAGACAACGGACTTTTCACCAATGCGCCTGTCCTTGGCTGCCAGAAAACTTGCCACAGTGCGGGCCTTAATCCCTTCTGCCTCCAAGGCCTTCTTCTGGGAACCATAGGGCGCAAGGCTGGTCACATGGTAGCCCTGACTTTCTAACAGCTCCTTGGCCGATACGGTCATATAGGACTTCCCCACACCTGCATAACCATGAACCCCAATAAAACGGTTTTCCTGTTGAGCAATGGCCTTTACTGCATGGGCCTGTTCATCAGACAGGGTTTTTGTTTGCAGAAATTTGTCTATTGCCTGCGTAGTAATCCCTGTTTTTACCGCCCCACGTGATGATTTCTCACGGGTGAGAATGTCCTTCTCCCATGCAACAGCCTGCCTTGTGGTAATCTGCACATCAGCCAGACGAAGCCTGCCTTCTTTTATACCATTCTCGAATAATTTCCTGGCTTCTTCCTCTCCCTTGCCATGATCCTTGAGAAAAACCAGCCAGTCCTGCCTTGTCTTCTGCACCGCATCTTCTGTATTGATCGCCTTATACCGATAAGCACCCGTGACAATATAGCCCCCACTGCCAGAAGCGCGCTTATAGGCCTCGGTGATATCGCCTACGGTCAGCTTGCCAAAGCTGAACCTTAGGGCAGCATCAATTACCTGCCCCTTACGGATAATGGCCTGACGCTCTGTTAAACTCTCTACAGCATGTTTAACCGCTTCATCCGCATGATGGCTCTTCATGGTCTCTAGTTTAAAGGCCTGTAAAATGGAACCCTCTCCTGCCTGTTTGCCTTTGACAAAACTCTGGTCAAGCCCTGCTTCCTTTGCTGCGATTTGCCATTTATCGAACAAAACATCACGATCGATCTTTTCCTTGCGCTCACGCGTCATAAGAGCAGCCCTGTCTTTCTCTGCACTACTGGCTGTCTCCCGGTCCAGCCCCTGCTCCCTGAGGTGGTTTACAATCTGCTCACTACGGCTGGAAAAGGCTTCGATCTGTTCGCGGCTAAAATGGGCCATATCAAAAGTGCCCGTCTTGCCATCATAACGCAGGCTATACCCCATCTTCTCCAATTCACGAGCCAGAACCGACTTGTAGACATTGCCCAGATAGGCTTGGGATTTGACAATCGCCTCATTATGCAGTGCCCGCCATTGCCCATCCTGCCTCTGGGTCATGTTCACAATAACAGCGTGAGTATGAAGCTGTGGTTCCTGGGCCCGGCTTGTTTCATGGCGGAATTTGGCAATGGTCAGGTTCCCCGTATCTTCTATTCCAGTCTTACGGGCTATGGTCTTCTGGCCTGAGCCAGTGTTTCAGCTTCTTCCATCGCCACCTGAACGGCCCTGTCATGAGCTGCGATAATGTCCCTGTCACCATACACCAGAGCCTGCAAGGTCACACCCTTGGGAGCAGAGAAGGTCACATCCACCCCCAGCCGTTCCTTCTCTGTTCTCTTGCGCTCTATGAGGTTATCTTTATCAACCCGACCGTTCAGTAGTTCCCGAAAACGCCTGCTGTCCACCTCTCCTGAAAGACCAAGAGCTTCAGCGCCTCTGCCCTGCCATTCCATGGCAAGCCCTTCTGATGCGTAGTAATCATCCACCCCATTGGCATAGTAATGGGCCAGCTTCTGGTCGCCATCACCACTCCGGGTTAAAACCGTCACATTGGCGACCATCAGACAGGCTCCCTGCGTTTTGGATAATCTTCCCAAACCCTGCCATCCAGAAGGTGGCCTGATTGCTTCTTATTGACACCGCCCCACTGCTTGAAAAAGAACGCTACTTCCTTTTCCTGACACTGGTTACGTAACGCCCTAACCCAATCCGCATGAAGAGGGCGGGCTTTATATCCACTTTCCCCACCAACAATCACCCAGTCCATATCGGACAGATCAACCTCTCCCAAATCCTCCAGCAAGGGTTCAATGCTTAAAAACCGTAGAGCAGCAGAAGCTCGCCTTAAATGCGCAATCCTGTACAAACTCTTCTGGTCTTCAACACTGACCCCAAGCCAGACATTAGATAACAAAGGGAGGTTATGACTTAATGCTGATAGACGTTCTGCCCGTTTCGTTAAAATCTGAAAGACGATATGAGGATAATTTGCCATGGTCTGCCAGATATGGGCAATGAAACGTTCTGAAACCTCTTCATGGAATAGGTCACCCATGGAGTTGACAAAAAAAAACCCGATGGTTGCCTTTCTTGGGAAAACGAGTATTTGCTGCTTCCCAGTCTTCTCGCACTACTCCATTCCAGACTATATTTTTACCCGTTTTGTGGACAAGATTCTGATACTTGCCAACACCCATGGCTTCCAGACGGGATGCCATTTTCATGGCATAGCAATTGGTGCAGCCTCGACTGGCTAATGAACAGCCAACAACAGGGTTCCATGTTGAACCTGTCCATTCAATCTTTGACTTACTCATACCACTTCCTCCTCTTTTTTCTTGAGGATACCGGGGACTGGCTGCATTCTGATGTAGGTTACTGGGGTGAGTTTAAACTTTCCAACAGGAAAACTCCCCGGAAAGGCCAGATAGCCGTGCAGGTTAGGTAAAGCCATGATTTCAGAAGGAAGCACAACCAGCTCCGTTCTTATATCCTCGTTCTCACTGGCACTGACCCCAGAACCAAAACCCGCTCTGGCACTTTTGCCCTTCTTCTTGCGCATAATCTCATGCTGGCCAATGGAGTGCGCCATCTTCTCAACCGTCTTCTGCCCCATACGGCCACCTGCCAGCACAACTGATGTCCTGTGGTTGGCCAACATGGTTTCGGCAGCCTTTTCTCCATAGACCTCTTCTATCTGGGTATAGGACTGATAACCGGTAACAATACACAACCCTTTTTTACGCCCCTTCGTGAGGGCATCCCCAAGTGTCGAAAGCTTTGAAAGGCTCTCCAGTTCATCCAGAAAAACCCAGATACGACGTTTAAGATCAGACTCTTCTGCCAATACTGATGAGAAAATAATATCTGTCCAACACGAGATAAGCGGTTTGAGTGAAGAACGCATGCTCTCACTCCATGTAATATAGAGATTGCCTCCCCTGGGATTGGCCAGCCAGTCCCGTAAGGAAAACTCTCCCTGCTTCATGGTCAGGTGAGGACTTAACTTATCCGAAAGCACAAAACGGACACTGGCTGAAGCCCTGTCTGCACCAGTAAAAATGCCCGCTGCATCGGTGCCCTGCACAAATTCCATGAGCTCCTCTGCCTCTGCTTCGTTTGTCCATTTATAGACATCCCGCATACTGCGTCTGGACAGGTTCTCTTCCCTGACTTTACGGGCTACGGCTGCAAAGAGCATACGGCCATAGCCATTCCACTCTTCCGCATCACTACTGGATGATTGCTGAACAATAGAATGGGCCAGTCTTTTAAAGTCGTAGTCATCCCGCACTTCATTGAAAAATGACCAGCCTTCCGTTCGACTGTCATAGGGATTGAGGATATGATCTGTTTCTGGACGATAGAAGGTTTTAACAAACTCTCCATCCGGATCGAGAATGACCATCCTGTCACCCCGCCTGATACAGCCAACCATCATCTCTTTGAATATGGTAGACTTGCCCGTGCCTGTTGCCCCTCCTATCGAAAAATGGGTCGTTTCCGCTTCTATCGGCACCGGCACATCGGCAATGGTCACCTGCGCTTTTCCCCGTTCTCCTGTTTTTGTGGCCAGTGTTTTTGCACTCACCACCTGTGTGCCACGGAAATAGCGATCAAATCTGGCCCCTCTGAAAGGCTTCTTCATACGGATAACACAAACAGACAACCCAATAGCAAGAAACAGCCCCAACCCTGATGTCAACCACAACGCTTTCAGATCTGGCGTTGCCATAATCACGGCAAGAGCATTCGTTTTGTCCATATGATAAATCGCCCTTGCCCCAATCAGCCAGCCGAGCAATGGGAATAACACCAGCATGGCAAGGATAAGCTTACCTTTATCTTCCTTCTCCATTACACGAACTCCTTCCTCTTAATGCCATAGCGTCTCATATCCCGTGCCACGTCATCTGCCCTTTCTGGGCTGGTAGCCTTCCGCATAAACAGAAGCATTTCTGCAAGAAGAGGAAACAGGTTCTGCTCACCACCATCCTCTCCTTTCCCCCCTTCCTGTGAGGCTGCCAGAGTTGAAATACTCTCCTCTATTCTTTCCAGAGTAGAAAGCAGGCTGCTGTTTTTGGAAAATGTTTTTTCAAAAATAATCCCTCTTAAATATTCTGATAAATTTCCTTGAGAACGAGAAATAAGCTCTTCTTTTTGAGAAAGACTGCACTTAAATCCAACACTTACTAAATTTATTTTTTTGTTTAACACTGCGTTTAACCTTTTTTCTAAAAAAGTCCTTTATTTGCATGATGTTACAACACAAAGTAAAACCATATGTTTAACCGGTGCAAAATTAAACCATTGTAAAACAACGATTTTCGTTGCGTATGGTGTGTAGTAACTTCCTCATCAGATTAAGGGACTTTTTTAGCTTGAAATCAATATAAAAATTATAACTTTGTTAAAATAGCGTATTTTATTTTTATTTTTTATATGATACGTATACAAACTGTATTCATTGAGTTTTGTTATTTTTATATTCTATATTATTTTTTATATAATATGTTTATAAAATGTATTCAATTGAAAACAAAATATATTCAATCTGTTTATTCTACACTTAGAAAAAGTGATTATTGCGATGACAGGAGAAAAACCACTTCAAAATCAAATTAGCCTGATAGGAGTTATAGAACGGCACTTTGAGGAAATCAGAACTCTCTACACACAAAAGGTAAAAAAGGAGGCCATCTGGGGACATTTTAAAAATCTATATGATCTGAATACCCAGTCTGCTTTTTGGCAAACCTACTACAAAATTTGTCGTGAAAACGGACTAAAACCAAGAAAGTCGAGAAATCCTGTTTTCGAAAGAGATGCGCCGGAACCAACTTCTCCCCCCGCCTCACGAAATAGCGATGTCTTTTCCAAGACAACGACCCCGTCCCCGTCCCCATCGGAAAAGCCTCTTAACCCAAATGATATCAGGAAAATAGGCCAACAAGTCCGAAACAGAGACCTAAGCGAATACAAGAAATTTTAAAATCCAAGGAACACCATCATGAAAATTGCTATCTTGAACTATAATGGCAATGCTGGAAAAACCACCATTGCAACATATCTACTAAAACCTCGCATGCCCGATAACACCCCTTATTTCTCTATTGAGAGTATCAATCAGGGTGCGAGCGATCTTGGTGTGAACGCCGCCGAACAACTCAAGGGAAACCAATTCGGACAGGTTTTCGAAAACCTGATGATCGAAGACAACGCCATTGTTGATGTCGGAGCCTCCAACATTGAGTCCTTCCTTGCCAAATGGACAGAGTACGAAGATGCATCAGAGCTTTTTGACCTCTTCATTGTGCCCGTAACTCCAAACCAAAAATCCGTTATAGAAACTATCAACATTGTTGATGTTCTATCTCGCATGAGGATACCTGCCAGAAAAATCCTGATCGTCCCCAATATGATTGAAGAGGATCCATTAGAGGAAATCCCTCAAATATATGCTTACGTAAAAAAAGAAAAAAAAGCATGGCTTGATGAAGACTGTATGCTCTACCGGAGTGACATATTCACTTTCCTTGCTGGTGAAAAACTTTCTTTTGAACAGCTTCTTGCAGAAGAAGACCTTAAAGAACGCGCTCGACAGGCTACCAACCTAGAAGAGAGAAAATCCCTGGCACGCCTTTACCGGTGGCAAAGTATGGCTAAAGCGTTCAACAGAAAACTTGATGCCGCCTATTCCGTTCTGGAGGAAAGATTATGAACCAACCTTCATTTGACCGGAAAATAGACTGGTTCCTTCTCTTTGATCAGGGTAGGGAAATTATCAGCAAGAGTGAAGAAGTTACAGATAAAGCCATAGAAGCTGTTGCCAGTGCAAAGAGCCTTACCGAGACCATACGACAGGCCAGTCGCAATCTGAATGCCACCACTATTCATAACAATGAAGAGAAAAGGAAAATAGACAGGGAAATCGCCGCCTCTCTTTTTGGTATCCATCAGCAATTCTCTGCCCAGAACAAGGATTTACTGAACATCAAACTCACCGTATGGTTTATCCTATTTATGAATATTGTTTTTTCAATTATATTTTCATTTTTATTGTTTAGATAACTTTGATATTTTTTCTATTTTATATAAAATAATTATTGACAGTTATTCTATGGAGATTTATCCTCAACTCTGTAATCACCACCGTGGTTACTGACTTTCTTTCTTACATCCAGTTAGTTTAATCGCATAAACCTGCCGCCTTTTTCGTCACAGGAGATGCGGTTTTTTTATCCTCATATAAAAAATATGTTGTAATAATAAATTTTATTTAGTAATTTATTTTTGTTATTAATATTTTTTATTTATAGGTATAAAATGACTAAAAAAATACCCTTCTCATGGGAGCCGCCTTTCTCGGCTTCCTTGCATTGGGCAGCGGTGCTCATGCAGAAAATTCCATCTCGACGGCCCAACCCAATATCTCTGTAACAGGGGATAACAACACAACCACTTTTGATGGAACAGAGGCCAGCCCCGACTATTCACCGTATGATAAACCAGAAAACAAAGCCCATGTGGGTGACCATGGAACCATCAACGGGAACGACAACATCCTGCACAATGCCTATGCCCCCAATGTTACGGGCAATGGCAATACGATTGACGGTGGCATTGCTACAATTAACGGGACTAAAAATACTGTTACCAATTCGACTGTGACCATTAATGGCAGTTTTAACAGTGCCACCAACACTGCCCTCTCCACTGTAGCAGGCTATTCCAACTCGGTGGAGAGTTTCGGAAACAACGTTTCAGGATCAGCCAATACCATTGACAATAAATCAGAGAATGCTGGTGTGGCAGGCAATGGGAACGTAGTCAGTTCTGCCAACAACTCGTTCGTAGCCGGTAATGCCAATACCCTTAGTGGAGATAATGCCTCGACACTGGGTTATAATAATAAGGTCAATGGAGAAAATGCGACAGCTCTTGGGGCCAACAACACCGCTACAGGAACTAACAGCGTAGCCATTGGTGGGGCAAGTGCCTCTAATGGTGGGGTAGCTCTCGGTTCTGGTTCTACAGCAACACGTGCTGATCAGGTTGATGTGGGAAACAGACAGATCACTTCAGTAAAAGACGGTGTGGACACTAACGATGCCGTCAATGTTGGACAAATGAAATCCAGTGCTTCTGATACTCTGAAAAACGCTAATGACTATACAGATAGCGGATTGGCCAAAGAAGCTGCGGCCCGTGAAGCTGGAGACCAGCAAACCCTGAACACAGCAAACACCAATGCTCAAAATTATGCTAACACAGCAGAAAAAAACGCCAATCAGTATACAGATGATGGACTGGCTAAAGAGGCTGCGACCCGTGAAGCTGGAGACCAGCAGACCCTGAACACAGCAAACACCAATGCTCAAAATTATGCTAACACGGCAGAAAAGAACGCCAATCAGTATACAGATGACGGACTGGCCAAAGAGGCCACTGCACGTCAACAGGGTGACAAGGACACTCTCGCTTCCGCTAACCAGTATAGTGATACTGGCGATGCAAAAACCCTGAATACTGCCAATACCAATGCCCAGGGTTATGCTGATCAGGCACAGCAAAATGCCCAGCATTATTCAGATGTCAATCTGGGTAAAGAGACAGCCGACCGGATCATTGGCGATCAAAAAACACTTGATACAGCCAATAAATATACAGATGTCAATCTTGGAAAGGAGGCAGAAGCCAGAATCTCTGGAGACCAGAAAACTCTTCAGGAAGCCAATAGTAATGCCCAGAACTATGCCAATACGGCAGAAAGCAATTCTAATACCTATACTAACGTCTCTGTAGCCAAAGAGGCCGCCGCACGAATTGCAGGAGACGAACAGACTTTAAAAACCGCCAATACCTACACTGACGTTTCTGTGGGTAATGAAGCAAAAGAGAGGGCCGATGGTGATGCAAAAACCCTCTCTTCTGCGAACCGCTATACAGATAACAGGTTCAGTGACCTTTCTAACCGCATGGATAGCTATTCGCAAGCAGACCGTGCCTATACAGACCAACAGGTTCGTTCTGCTTCCCGCAGGCTTAATGCTGGTATTGCCGGTGCCATGGCCATGGCGGGCTTGCCATTCAATCCACTGTATGACTCTTCATTCGCTATGGGATTTGGCTCTTATCGTGGACAATTCGCCGGAGCTGCCGGCCTGCAAACCCATCTGGCCGATAACGTCATCATCCGCGCCTCGGCTTCCGTTGACAGCCACGGCGGTGCAGGAGTAGGAGCAGGCTTCTCTGTAGGGTTCTAACCCCCATCAGACTACACTTACAAGTGCGCTGTATCAGAAGGCAGGGAAACGCCATCCCTGCCTTTCCTTATTTCCCGTATAAAGATCTTGATAAACACAGAAATAAACACGCACACACAGAATGCCACTATCCATAGTATTTTCAGTGTAAAGACAATCATCCTTATGTTTAAAAACAGTAAAACCCAAAATACCTTGAACATGGTTTTTCTCCTTTCTGGGGAAGAAGGGAACATTCTCCCTCCCCTACCCTTCCCGTTTGGCTAGTGATATTCAGTGGGCAGCATAATAGTGTTAGACAGCACAATGAGTTCCATAGTCTCTAAAGGGAACAGTTCCCGCTCTATGACTTTCCTGAAAAGAAGCTGGTTATTGCGGTTAAAACAGCATAATGAGGCTTTTGTCCTGTCTAGTGGGCTTATGGTCAGGTTCCAGAGCTGATAGGACTTGCTGTAAATGCCATTCCTGTGCTGATTGAGAGTGACTTCATCCAGCAGCCAGAAACAGCCCGTTTCATCAGCAAAATACTTCACTCCTTCTGAAATAGTCATATCAAACAGATAACGGCTTCTCGGGCCCATAGTGGAAAACTGTTTTAACTCTGCGTCCAGTGTGATAAATTCCTGTAGTGTCATTTTCAGTCCTTCCGTAACTGATAGTGGCTGAAAGCCCGTCCCCGCATGACGGGCTTTCTTCTCATCCATTATTGATAGCTATTAAGTAGCTATCTAATAGCTATCTTCTCAAAAACTCTCTGCCTTACCATGGATTTTCTGAGCTATCGTTCTCGCTTTTCTTTCCAGTAGCCTGAAGAAAAGAAATACTGTGCGGAAAACGTCTGACAGCAATTGATACGGTTTTATGAGAAACACCCTTCTCATCTGTGTAATCCGAATAGGAAAGCTCCCCTTCAAGAGAAACCAGAACCCCTTTCTTTCCCCTCTCTTCAGTCTGGTTTACGAAAAACTCATTCCAGACGACAACTTCGTGCCATTGGGTAGTGTCATGTTCTTTCCCGTCTTTTTCGTATTTACTGCCGGTTGCTAAAGAAAATGTTGCAAATCTCTTCCCGTTTGAAGCCTGACGAATAACAGGCTCCTTACCCATACGGCCAATAATCTGAACACAATTTAAACTCATGATTTAGTTCCTTTAAAAAAGCTGGTTACTATTTTGGCTTGCTTTCTTTGATTAATATCTCTGAAAAGCGCCATGCTTTTCGGAACTAGCCATGCGGCGATGAGCGGGGGAAGCTGTCACTATCTGGAACAGATAAAGTGGTGCGGGCGCAACGTAGTGAGCCACGGTTTGTCTGTTCCACCGTAGGCTTGGATATTGACAGCGAGGGGGGCGCAGCCCCTGGCTTGTTTACTTATGAAAATGGCCAATACGCAAGTATTGGCCGTGCCATGATATTTCATAGCCTGCTCCGGCAGGGTATGACAAATTTACCCCTTTTAAAAAAGGGCCCCAGATGAGAGACCCTTTATAGCGATCAAACTATAATACCTTTAGCTCTTTAATAATCCTACGAGCAGCACTTTGAGCATTGCCGGTAATCTGTCTGATCCACGCCCCTTTAGAGGGGGACCATTTAAAGGCATTTTTCTTTAAAAGGGTTCTAGTCTGTTCATCTGGTTTTCCCTTAAAAATAAACATGAGGCGGTTTATAGTCCAGTCCTGTTTAAAGATGAATGTTTCAAATTCCACTTCTTGATTTTTAAAGGTTTTTCTTGCCTCCAAGTCGGAAATTCTTTTTTTATTCTGCTTCGATCTGATGAGAAACGCGCTTTAGACAACTCTATTTTTAATTTCTCTATTGCAAGCGGGTCATCTGAAGAAATCCCCCCATATTTACCTACGCTGTCAGCTTTCTGATTGTAATAGTCGGCCTTATCTAGCAGCTGTTCAGCCTGATCCATTTTTTTATTAACACCCTCGATCAACGCACGATGCTTCTTCTCACTGTGATGGCCTACTAAAATTGGTTGACCTGCTGGTAGCACATCGGTAACAGTTTGAACCGCTAAAGAGCCTATCTCTTCAGCCTTTTTCGTAGCTTTTTCTGCTAATGACCTATAATAATTTTTTTTACTTTCTAACTTTAGGGCAAACTGGTTCATTTGTTGTTCTCCTGTTTTCATGTTCTTTGGCTTGCTTTCTTTGATGAGTATTTCTGAAAAGCGCCATGCTTTTCGGAACTAGCCATGCGGCAATGAGCAGGGGGAAGCTGTCACGATCTGGAACAGACAAAGTGGTGCGGGCGCAACGCAGTGAGCCACGGTTTGTCTGTTCCACCGTAGGCTTGGATATTGACAGCGAGGGGGGCGCAGCCCCTGGCTTGTTTGCTTGCTTATAAAAACGGCCAATACGCAAGTATTGGCCATATAATGGTATTTAATATTTTCAATATTACGGAATTAGTTTTACTATTTAATAGACCTATGCTCTTTGCGTCTACGATCTATTTTAGGTGCTTCGTCGTCTTCTTCAGTCTCATCGCTACCAAACTGCACGTCAGCAACGCTAAAGTCTATGATATCATCAAGAGAAAACATGGGTTTATCTGTCGGGTTCCAGCCACTGAAAACACGATGCTCCTTAGTTTCCTTAATAACCGTTTTGACAAGGTTAGTAAGGTGCAGGTCATCCTTCACATGATCCCATAATAACCGACCGATAAAGGCATAGTTACGAATTTCACTCAAAAGAAGCTTCTTGCGAAGCTGCTCTTTTTCCTCTTCCGCTTCTCGCATCTTGCGCTCAACCCGATCCATCCCTTCGAGTAATTCTGTCAAAGGGGGATTCTTGGAAGGACGCGCCATAAGGAAACTCCATTTAAAAAAAATATTAATACAACTATTCTGCGAAATTATAATATTTTTTTTAAATAAAATAAATACTGTTCAATATTTTACATTTTTATTATTCTCGCTTCCCCTTTCTCATTAATGATGCCAAAAACATAATCATCTTGCATATTGAACGTAATTTCACGAGAGCGGCCATTATAGCTAACTCCCTTTACAAAAGATTTGGCCTGTAGAAAGGGAATTAAATCCAAGAGAGTCCTTCCTGATTTCATCTCCAGTTGTAGCTCTTGTAGAATGTCTTTAATCTCTGGTAATTTACTCTTTTCCCAGTGAGTCAAAGTAGCAAAACTTTCTAAAGCTCTAGCAATGGCAGCCTCTATATTTGGTAGCCGATGGAGCTCTTGTAGTTCCTCCAATATTTTAACAACATCCTGCCCAAGACTCAAATAATCAGCAATCCCATTCTCACTATCTTCTTCATTTCGCTCTCTGGAAAAACCACTCTTTTGCTCTCTTGCAATGAGTTTCTGCTTTTTTTCCTTTTCCAAATACTCTTTCAGAATTTCCGTTATGTGTGCATTGAGAGAAATTCCACGACCAACCGCCTGTTGATGCAGCTGTTTTTTCAAGTCTTCATTAAGACGGAGCAGGAATTGGGGATTACGGGACATTATTCAACTTTAATGGGTAATATTTAATTATTAATTAACTAAATACGATATATTTATATCATATTATGTCATTTTATAAATAGGTGACCCATGCAGAATTCAACGTTGATGCAAAAAGAAGACCTTGACTATCAAAGTGGCTGTATTGCCTATAAAATCCCTTTACTCGTGGATGTCATTCAAGAGTATGTGGAAAAACTTCACCCCTTGGAAGACCAAACGCCTGAAGCTTATTACCATACGGAAGTGATAAACACAATCAAGCTTATGCTCTATCTTGTAAAAATCGATCTGGAGGATTTTAAATCCACCCTTCACAAGAGTGGATTGACTCAAGATTTCAGCCTATTTTGAAACAAACTCTGGCTTGTTATCCTTATCAAAATACATGGCCTTACAGGATGGAAAGCCACTACACCCCCACCAGTAACGGGGGTTTTTCTTTGTGCTGCTTTTGGCTTCTCGTTTCACGAGTGGTTTATTACAATCTGGGCAGGAGTAAGACACCTCATTGGTGGCAGCTGATAAATTTTTTCCAGTCTGACTCTGACCTGCCTTCTTACGATCTGAAACAGAAGCTTGAGACTCTGTAAATGATTTACTAAAAGCTTTTTCCATTTCCTTATTGATCAAATCATAAATGCTGGTCAGGAAGCGGGCTTCCCCTTCTTTTCCATCCTGTATCTCCTTGAGACGGCGCTCAAACAGGGCCGTTATAGCCGGTTCAGTGAGCACACCTTCCAAACACGCAATAACCAATCGGCCTACACCTGTGCTGATCAGGGTTTTCTTCTTACGCTCCAGATAACCCTTCCTGACCAATTCCTCAATAATGGCTGCGCGAGTAGCCGCTGTGCCAATCCCATCTGTTTCCTTAAGCATGGCTTTCTGCTTGATATCAGAAACATATTTCTGGATGTTGATCATTGCCTGTATCAGGCTGCCTTCCGTAAAGGCTTCTGGGGGATTGGTCTGCTTTGCCTCACTGGTAACCTTATAACATAATACCACCATACCTTCCCTAAGAGAGACTGGGAAGACAGCACCTTCGTTCTCACTGCCTTCACTGCCCTTATCTTTACCTTCTGGCTTGCCCTGTTCTTCCTCATCACCGTTCTGCTGACCCTGATAGAGCACTTTCCAACCCATTTGTGTTACAGTGCGGCCAGTGGCCACAAACTGCTCTCCCTCAACGTCAAACAAAGCTGTCTTCAGCTTGTAGAGATGATCAGGAAAGAACTGCGCCACATAGTTCTGGCAAATGGCCCGGTAAATGTTTCTCTCCTCTGGCTTTAATGCTGGCATACTCCCTTTATGTCGCGTGGGAATAATGGCATGATGAGCTGTGACCTTCTGGTCATTCCAGATACGGGACTTTAAAGCAGGGTTTGCCTCCTTCCACAAAACTTCATCAGGGTTATTCTTTCCGACACACTCTAACACCTCACCTGCCTCGCCAAACTGGCTTTGGGGCAAAAAGGAAGAGTCCGTCCGTGGGTAAGTGATCAGTTTTTTCTCATAGAGTGATTGAGTGGCATCCAATGTTTGTTGGGCTGTATAGCCCCATCTTTTAGAAGCCAATATGGCAATATCAGCCCCAGAAAGGCCTTTAGGACATGCCTGCTTCTTGTCCTCTTCGGTAAGGCTGGTTAAGCAACCAGACTGACCGGAAAGCGCCTTGCACAGCCTATCTGCTAAAGCCTTGTCAATGAGACGACCTTCTTCATCGCATCCCTCCTGCCCATCACGAGGCTTCCATCGGGCTGTCACCTGCCCTGCTTCATCAGGGCAATAAAACAGACCAGCAAGAGTATAATAAGCCTTTGCCCTGAAATACTCGCGCTCTTTGTCCCTGTTCACGACGAGGCTTAATGTTGGGGTTTGCACCCGCCCTGCTACCAACAGCTGGTTTACCCCCTGATCACGGGCAGAAAGAGTGTAAGCACGGGTGCAGTTCATCCCAATGAGCCAATCAGCACGGGAACGCGCCAGTGCGGCATGGCCCCACCCTATAAAATCTTGGTTATCTTCCAGATGAGAAAGGGCTTTACGCACTGATGCCTTATCCTGTGCACTGGCCCAGTAGCGCTTGATTACCCCTTTAAAACGGCAATACTCCAAAACCTCATCAACAAGCAACTGCCCTTCCCTATCAGGATCACCGGCATGAACAACAATTTTAACCTGTTTTAACAGGTCACGAATGATCTTGAACTGCTTGAAGGCATCCTTACGGGGTTTGAGCTTCCATGTTGTAGGAATAATTGGCAGGTCAATTTTCCGCCAAAGCTTACGGCCATTCCTTCCTACCGGTACGGTTTCTGGGAGATAGGCATCGGGTTCTTCCTGCTCTAAAAGATGGCCAAAACACCACGTAATCAACACGTTATTCTTACATTGGATATAGCCTTCTTTCTGGACTTCCTTACCTAACTCATCAGCCAGGACACGGGCCACAGAGGGCTTTTCAGCAATGTAGAGGGTTGTCATTGAACGTCCTCCAAGGAAATCCCTTTGAACTCAATAATAGGTTCAGGAAAATCTATATTAAAAGCTGAACGAACTACACAGGATATTGCATACATCTGCTCATCTGACGGAAGGGCTCCCCATTTCTTAAAAAAAGAGTCTTCTATGGAAGAAAAATAAAATTCAACAAAAGAATCAGAATCAACTACATCTCTATAAACACTTAACTTTTTCTTCTTTATTAATATTTTATTAATATAATTATTAATCCAATCTACGTGTATCTGTTTTAAAACCATCATCCTAAATTCTCCATACATGCCCGTATATTTTTAACTTTAATCTCGTCTTTTAAATTTTCTTCCATGGTTTTGTTCCTTTACTGAAGTCAGGCTGATTTTCTGGGGAGATAGTTTTCAAGATGGGGCATTTTGGCAAGTTCGGCAAAGTCATGGGAGGACTCATACCGCTTCTGCCATGCCTGAAAATCCTTTCTGAAGGCTTCTTCAGCTTGAAGATCTTCCTCTTTGGCCTGCTCTATAACTGGCATAACAGCCTCAACAGCGTTTTCCTGCCTGCTGAAGGTTTCTACTATCTTGGCAAACACCCCTAAATGATCCGGCTTCTGCCTATTTTTCTGCATTTTAGCGGTTAAATAGCCAATGGCTTCAAGTGTGGTTAACTGATTTACGCCACTCGCTAGCCATTGCTGCACCTGCCAGAGCTGCTTTCTGACAGAAGCCGGAGTTTGGGGTATCCCTGCCCGCTCCATACAGCTACTAGCAAAAGCAATTACTTCATCAGAAACAGGTTTAGGTTTTGTGTTAGGTTTTTCATCAACCAAGCCAGAGGAAGAAAAAGAGGAATTTATATTATTTTCTTTCTCTTTTTCTTTAGAAAAACCTAAATAACCTACTTTTGGTGAAAAATCCTGTGTCTTATGGGATTTTTCAAAACCTAAAAACCTATTTTCCTGATGCGTTAGGTTTTTTAGGTTATTGGACGGTAAATTTCCGCCAGCAATCGGCAACAAAAGAGAAGGTTGATTACCACCTCTCTGTTTGGAGGGTCTTCCGCCTTTCCTGCCATTCTCACGGCTGGTTAGGGAGCGTCGGTCTCCATGCACCTGCGCAGATACGGTAAATTGCTGATCTTCTCTGGCAATAATAGGGTTCTTCCGCTTCTGGTTCCTGGCTTCTCTAACCTGCTGCAATCTTTCAAGAAAACAGCAAACCAGACTACCGTTTTCTTCCCTCTTGATGAGAGAAAAAAAACACAGCTCTTCAACAAATTTTGCACAAGAGGATGTTCTGTTCCTTGAAAACAGCGTATCCAGCACATTGTCACTGGCAAACTGCGCTGAAAGCGCGGTTAAGTCACGCTCATGCAGGTAAAGAGCCAGATCGAACCATAATAGAACCGCCTCTGGCGAAAGCGCTTTAAATTCACGGTTGGTTATAAAAAAATCGAGTATTTTCTGTCGATCTGCCCGTCTCAATTTAATGCCCCTTCCTCACAGAAAAAGTTGCAATCGACAGCAGAACCGTTTAGTATTACAAGATACATTGGCTGTCCTAACAGTCTGGGCGTGAAGGTGTTTCGAAGTCACTTCACGCCCTATTTTTTAAATTCTTCTTCCGTATCCGTATTCCCGAAAACATCGGGCCTTACTTCTTCTGGATTAACACCCGCCATTTTAGCGAGTGTCAGCACATGGATACTGGGGACTTTCCCCTTTTTCCACTTGATAATGGCCGGATGCGTTCTGTTTACCGCACGAGCAACCGTAACGACACCACCGGCTTTTTCTATAAGTTCTGAAACACTGATCATAATACCTTTATGTAACTTTAGATTACATAATTAGTCAATCATATTTTGTTACTACGAACATCCCTCTAGTGTTGTTTTTTTTGCAAACTTGCCAAATGAATAGAATGAACGACATAGGCTTCCGTATCCGCCAACTCAGAAAAGAGAGAAATCTAACACAAGTTGAAGTGGCCGTAGCATTAGGCATATCGCGACCGTTTCTTACAGCCATAGAGAACGGGAACAACTCGCCTGGGCGGGCTACTCTCTCAGCCATAGCAGAATATTTTCAAGTTAGCGTTGATTGGTTGCTGGCTGGACTTCCCACAACAACAAACACATCCAAAATCCATATTATTGGTGAAGTTCAGGAAGGTTTCTGGAAAACAGATTATGTCTATGAAGACTCTAAACAGACAGTATTCTCAGTGCCTTTTTTTAAAAAATACGAAAATATTAACAGATATGCTTTATTAGTAATGGATGAATCAGTAAATAAAATTTATCCAATTAACTCAATCATAGTATTAGTAGACTTTGCTGATCTTAGTAGTGCTCCCAGTAATGGCAATTATGTTTCGATAATAAGAAGAGATCACCTAACTGGAAAATTTGAAGTCTCTATAAAAAAACTAAAATTAAAAAAAGATGGTAAAATTGTTTTATATTCTTGCAGCGATGACCCCAATTTTGAAAAGCCAATCATACTTTCACATTTTTCTTTAGAATATACCCTTACAAAACAAGACAAGAACACATCTTTCCCAGACTTAAAAATCCAAGGGTTAGTTATCGGTGGTTTCAGAATAGAAGCATAAAAGCTATTACTGATTACATTTTAATATTGTATATTATGTAACTACAAGTTACTATATCCTTATAATTTAATAGGAAGGTAGTAACTATGGACATTTACGTAGAGGGTATGGGCATACAAAGCCTGAACCCACAATTGGTCGCCGTATCCAGAATTTTATTTAAGAAAAACCATAATGGGTACCTTTCCTGCCAAAGGGAAGACTTCCTCTATATTCAGACTATTTTCGAAAAACTTCAAAAATGGAATGATCTAATAGTAATCTGTGATGAAAACGAACAGAGCAATTTCTACTGGCATTACCGTAAAGATACGGTAGCATTTTTCATGCAAATTGGCTTTTCAGAAAAACTCCATGAGGAGTTGGACTACCACATTCGGTTCCTAAGCTCTTTTCTTGATAACCAGAAATGGAGTCACTAAACCATGACACATCAAGACATTATTACTGTTGAAGATAAAGAACTCAACATTGTAGAGTACAAGCAAAGACCTGTTCTCACATTAGAGATGATCGACCAAATTCATGAAAGGCCAAAAGGAACTGCCGGCAGAAATTTCAGAGAGAATAGAAGCCGTCTCATTATGGACGAGGACTACTTTGAACTGACTGCCGACGAATTTCGTCGTCAGTCATTAACGGGTATATTCTCACCCCGAACTCCAAAAGGCATTCTTCTCACAGAAACAGGCTATCTTATGCTTGTCAAATCTTTTACTGACGAAAAAGCATGGCAAATTCAACGCCAACTGGTGAATGGCTATTTTAAAGTAAGAACATCCAGCTCTGCTTTAGAAAACGAAACAAGGCCCAACCTCTTCTTTAAAAACCCAAAAATCCAGTATATGCGCGTTGGCAATACCAACTATGGGCCATGTCTTAATAAAGACGATCTTATCGGCTGGTTACCCACAAATAGCTTCTCACACAACGGCTTCTATTTAATGGAAGTTAATAAGAAAACTGAAATTTACGAATGCTACGATATTGGCGGAAAAACCGTAAACATCTCAAACAAGTTGATCGGTGTTTCTCACATTACTAGCCGTCGCTCACGGTTTAACTCTCAAACTATAAGCGCACACGATTTCTCACATATGGTTAAAGGCATTGTTGTCTTCAAAGGTGAAGTCATGGACGATGATGCTTTCTGGGGGCAAAACCAACTCAAGGTAGAAAACAAATGAGTGAGTCACTGTGGACTATTAAAGAACTAGCGGATTTTTTAAAATGCAGTCAAAAAACTATCTATAAATATAGATGCAAAACGCCTGAAAAACTTCCACCCTGTGTCCCAAACATACAGTTTCTTCGTTGGGATGAAAAAACTGTAAAAGAATTCTACAGAAACACAACTAACGACAAAGCCATTAAAATGGGTAGGCCCAGGTCTATTCCAACTTTTTAGCCAGAAAAGTTGGATCAGGTCTGTAATATCCCTGAAGAATTTTCAAAGATTTATGCCCCGTGACAGCTGCCAACTCCAAAACATTAGAGAGCCGCTTTGATAATTCAGTCGCGGCTTCTCTTCTGGAGTCGTGAAATCTTAAATCTTTTAACCCAACTTCTATTTTAACTTTTCTAAATGTTGTTGTTAAATACCCAGGTTCTATAGGAACTAACCTTTCAGATGGTCTACCGATAGACAATATATTTATTAGTTTTAAAGCATTTGAGGATAAGGGTACGTCCCTTTCTTCTCCATTTTTTGTCATTTTCAAATGAACATATCGCTGTTCAATAAACACATCTTCCCACGTTAAAGATAATATTTCACTTCGCCTCATCGCCGTTTCCAGTGCCAATAGAAAAGCAAAAGCGACATAATCCCTTTGTGTAACAGGAGGGGTATTCATGTCCCATCCCAAAGCAGAGACTAGAACGCTCCTTTCTTCATGAGAGATTCTTCTCTTACGGGCAGGCGGGTCTTTAGGCCGACGAATAAGGCTCACAGGATTAACTAAAACTGGAACACGCCATTCTTTCATTGAATGCGTAATCACGGCAGAAATTAAATTCAAATCTCTGTTCACTGTTGCAGGACTAACAGATTTTAATCTCTCATCTCTCCAGAGAGCTAAATCCAAAGGTTGTAGTTCCTGAATGGGCTTATTGAATGCTATATATTTCTTATAGGCATTTAACCTAAGCGTTTCCCATCTTTGCCCTCTTTTTTGAGGTGATACTTCTACAGCATATCTTGCGCATAAATTTGCGAGCGTCTCGCTCTTAGAAACAGGCTTTACCTCTTGAGCAAGTTTCTCCCCTGCCAAAATAGACGACTCTGCATACAAGGCCCACTCTTTAGCTTCTTGCAAAGTGTCAAACGTTGCATTTACTCGCTGACCCTTTTTTACTATCATGGCTCTCCATGACGACCCTCTTTTAATAAATGATGCCAAAATTACACCTATTTCTAGAATTCAAGTAATAAACTTAGCTTATAGGATGGTGTAAAAATGGTGTAGATAGGGGTAAAAAACATGGGTAAGAAGAGATAAGCAGACATAAAAAAAGACTGTAAAATAAGGACTTTCTTGATTTCACTAAGCTAAAACTCTCTCTCACCCGGCACCATTTTCCCCCTCATTTCCATAAATTATGATAGAGCTTGGTTTAATCACAATAACCACACCTCTCTAGTGTAGAAAACCAACCCTCTTCCTTCACGCAGACCTGTTACTTATCTCTTACAGTCATAATCACACAAGTTTGTCCATTTCGTCATCTTTAGGATTACGGCCAAAAATATCCCGAAAAATAGCTTTATTTGTAATCCTTGCTAGGTTGGCAATAATTGTTATATTCACCTCACGGTCTTCCCATATGAGAGAAACCATATCCCTGCCTACTACCCACCCCACCTGTGGCATTTCAAGACATCGCCATTAGGCCCATGCTCCCTGGCGATATCATGATGAATTTGCTCGCCATAATCGTCCTGCTTACCATCTGTCATATCCCGACTGAACAAAACCCACCCAAACGGATTAGAATATTTGCAAAATCCTTATTCAATGACTCTAAACGATAATAGCTTTCCCCATGCCCACCAAGACTATAGAAATGCTGATTTTTATGGCCATAACATAGCCTTCAAATAATCATCCCAATATTCGTATCAAACCCATCATTGGAATTATCGGCAATAACAGTATGACCTAAACAGGCTTAAGTTCTCATGGGAAAAGGCCATAAAAACCTTCTACAAAGGTTTTGATTTTATAGAATTAGAAACTACTTTTATCGGACTGGTAACAATATATTTGAATAATCTTGCAGTAAACAAAACTATCTATAGAAGAAAAACAAAAACAGATAGCGAAATAAGCAATTAAAACTTTACGAGGTCAAAGTTATAAAGAGAAAAACCTTGTTTTTGATATGATTGAGCGTAATAACACATTAAATGCAAAAATTATTATCTATATAATGGCTACTAACCTAACCTCTTTTATTTGCAAATGTACCATAGAAATGATGCCATTCACTTTAATGGAACGGCATAGCTATTCGTATATCCATAATTTGTCACGATAGAGAAGTGTGATATGGCAACAAAGGATATGGCAACGAAACAAAATTAAAGGACTCAGCTAACAGCATGAGTCCTTTAATTGTTTTTAATATATACCTAAAAATTAGGCTACATTACGGCAAATAGTTGTCTGATTTTGCTCATTTTTAGCAAAATAACGAGGAGTTTCAATGATCTCTAAAGCCAGTACAGATTGGTCCTGTAGTTCTAAACTAATTTTTGAATAACCATTCGTCCAATTAGCGGATTTAGAACAAATATACCAGCCATTACCCTGTCCTGATTCAAAAATATTTATATCAGCGATCTCTTCGTTGGTAACTTGTAATACTTTACCAACAAGAACTCCTAGATTTCTTCTATCATCAACAAAAGGACCTTCCATTTCTGAAAGCTTCACTGAATTTGATTTAACATATACTTCATTTACTCCCTGAGGAATAGTTACAAATACCCAGTTATTCTTTCTGCTGAAATAAAGATCTTTACCAGATGATGTAATAAAGCTCAGGCTAGGATCATACGTTGTTTCCACAGAAACAACTTTTTGCTCCATTCCAAGAGAAACGGCACGTTGTTCGAGGAATCTATAAATTGGTTCTACAAAACCACGCTCTGTGTTTAAAGGAGCTGCTGAATCAACGCCCCACACCTGTCTAGAAGCATGAAGTTTTGTTACTTTCCCCACAGATTTAAGATTATAAAGGTTATCTGTATGAAGATAGCTTTCTGTCATCACACCTTGAGCATTAATAACAGCATGTTCTTCAAGCTCAATATGATAGACCCGGAAAGTATCCATATCATAAACTCGTGAGATACTGCTTCCGTTAACCAGCATTCTGGCTGGAACAAAATTTCCATCAAAGAATAAACAATGCTCTTCTGTTACATAGAGATCTGATGAAGGAACATTATCAGCTAAGGCATTACGGACTATTCTGATAAGAAAATTATCTGCAGACGCTTTTACATTAGATGAACCAACCCATACTACAGAACGAGAAACTGTGTTGCCATCAACATAAGTAATAACTTGATCACCAACTTCAATCTCGTCAACAGCTCGCCAACCCGATGTTGTTTCAATCAAAGTCCCTGATAGAAAACATTTTAGTTCAGCAGCATTATCTCCATAAAAAGCTGTAGTTTGACCGTCACTAAGCGTTGAACCAGCTGCAGCAAACAGTATCGTATCAAAACCTACAGTAGGAAGCCTAAAAGAATAATTAGGTCTACCAGACGGTTGTAAAGCAACAACAGAAGAACCAGAATTAGATGTCGCTTGCACCCTTAAGTTAGCATTATTTACAACATTAGTATAAGTAGGGTTGGAGGTTTCCGTGAGCAAATTACCAGCCGTACTCACTATTCTAAATTGAATGCTACTACCATCAGAAGTATAATCACCATTACCATCCGTAGTAAAGTAATTTACAGCAGGAATACCTGTTAATTGATTTCTGGCTGTGGCTGGATTTGCTGTTGGACTACTGTAATATACCGATTCATAATATACAGGACTTGATTCGTTAACAGTAGAATCATAAGTAATATTAGCGGTCGTACCCCCCGTTAAAGCAAAGTGATTTCTCGCCGCTGATTCCCCTGCATTACTCGGAGTATTCACACTTGACAATACAGGATAACCAAAACGGAGATATGAATTGCCCTGTAAAACAATAGATGTTATATTTGCTGAATAAGTACTCGGTTGAGTACCAGTAGTAGTATTATAAAGAGTATTGTAGGCATCCCACTTATCACTTAATACAACACCGGATCCAACAACAATTGAAGTGCCCGAAGTGAAAGCTGTACCCCCTGGTAGCAAGTCGTCAAGAGTATAAACATTATTCCCTGTATCAGAAGATGATGCTGTCAGTACAATTGTCATCCCAGAAAGGCTACCGCCCGAATTAAGATAGTCACTTAACCCATCGTGACTTGTAATTGTAATGTTTGTACCATCTATTGTATAATCCGCCATTAATATCCCCCCATTAGAATTCTTAATTATAATAGTAAAAAGCCAAGCTATGACCATAGAATATAATATAGTCAGGCTTGGCTTTTTTATAGCTTAGTAAGAAAAAGCTACTTTATTGTATCAGGCAAAACCTGTAGCCTGATTTAGGTAGTTGTTCAGGTTGTTAGCAAGAAGTGTTGATTCAGCTGTTCCGTTCAGAAGGCCCATACCAAGACCACCAACAGCACCAGCTACGGCGCCGAAAACACCACCAGCTGCTGTACCTAAAACAGAAGCAACAACAGAAAGACCATTTGACAAGAAGTCTTGACCGCCATTACCAGCAGCTGCGTATTGAGCCCCTTTCTGAGCACCACCAAAAAGGCCAACAGCTGCACCAATAAGAGTACTAGTCACACCACCCCAAATAGCATCAAAAAAACCAGTGGCAATACCACCAGATACCATTTCAATTTCATTAGAAGCAAGTACACGCATTTTTTATTTTTTCCTATTAAATTTTAAATACTGATTAATATTTAGTTATTATTAATCAGCTAGTTATTGAATTACCAACAATTTAATTAAAAATCAATAGTTTTTTTTAATCAAACAGGGCTATTCCTAACAAAATTATGAATTATAGAGATGCCCATTATGACTACCAATAAAAGCCCCTAAAAAATTGGCTTTGTCGAACTCAATAAATGCATTAGTTTATTTTTAACGTATTTTTAATGGGTTCCCCCTCTTTATATGACCTATGTTTTTACAATTCCCCATCCCTACGCATGGACGTATTGGAAGAGCCTTGCAAAAAACCTCATTGAAAGACGTATCCCTCCGGAAGAAGTCACATGGAGAATCGGTCCAACCAATGAAGATGTTACGAACTTTTCTGTAAACCCTTCTCAAGGATTTACAGTCCCACGTTCGCTGTATGACACTCTCCAGGCAGTCATGCAATCTGCAGAGGATTGTCGGCTGTCGTTACTTTATGAATTATTATGGCGACATACCCAGCATATTACCCTCTTTGATATAAAACTGGATGATCCTTTTATCAAAAAGGCTTTAGAACTAGCTAATACCGTAGAAAATGAGACTTTTACTCTTCGTCGTTCTTTATTATTTCATACTGTAGCTTATCGCAGCAAAGAAGTATATCTGGGCTGGTCACCTTTTTCTTCGTATATCATACCACCCAATCATGCCTATTTCTCCAGCCAACTTAATCAGGCATCATGGGCAATTTTTTCACCTTCGGCAGCCTGTTATACTACTAACGATGAAATTTTTGTTCTTAAACCACCGTTAACTTTTATAAATAAACCACCAACCACCAAAGAGCTGGCTGATATGTGGGCGTATGTTTGCTCCTTGCCCACCACGCAAAAAGAGGTTTCCGACCAACCGATTAATCTTTACAGCTTCTCCAAAGCGAATCCACCCTTCCCTATGCCGGTATCCCAACTGCACAGTTCATCGCTAACAAAAAAAACAATAGAACCGCTTGTAACCACCCCTTATCCCACTTGGGAAAAGCTGAAAGAACAAGCCCTTTCCTGCCAACGATGCCAGTTATGTTACAATACCCAGAAAACAGTCTTTGGGGAAGGTAACACCCAAGCCCCATTAATGCTCGTTGGTGAACAGCCTGGTGATCAGGAGGATATAGAAGGCCGGCCCTTTGTGGGACCGGCAGGAAAAGTGCTTACACAAGCTATTAAACATGCTGGATTTGAAAGAGAGAATATTTATCTCACCAATGCCGTTAAACATTTTAAGTTTAAGCAAATCCCCAATCGGCGATTACATGTTACGCCGAATGACGAAGAAATCCATGCCTGTTCGCTATGGCTAGAAGCAGAAAAAGCCTTGATCCAACCAAAAGTCGTGCTGATGTTGGGTGGCTCAGCAGCGAAAGCCCTTCTCAAACGGCCTGTTTCCGTTCTCAAAGAACGCTCTAATCCCTTTACCCTTTCCCCAGAAATAATAGGGCTTATTACTGTTCATCCTTCTTATCTCCTCCGAATGGAGGATAACAAAGACCGTAAGAGAGAAGCCTATTTCAAATTCGTTGAAGATATAAAACAAGCTTACCAATTAGCAGTAACAAAAAACTAAGATCCTTTAATAAAAAAGCCCCCTCATGGGGGCTTTTTACGTCAAAAGAGTAAAGTGAACTTAGTCCGCTTTTCTTGGTCGCGAATTCGCCTTGGCCACCAACTTACCCCATTTAACAAGGGTAGTGGCACAATCCTCGCTATCAAGAGCGCACTCAATAAGAGTTGGGCCCTTTTTATTTGCTACGGCAATTTTTATTGCTTCTTCCAACTCTTTTCCCGTACCGGCCTTTAATCCCTTACCTTCACCATCCTGGGCATTAAAAGCCGCAATAATTCCGGCATAATCCCAGTTTTTAATACGGTTATAAGGACCATCATGAATTTTAACTTCAATCGTATAGCCATTATTATTCAACAGGAAGATAATAACAGGCAGGTTGTTACGAATCATTTGCGCAACTTCTTGCGCCGTTAACTGAAAGGATCCATCACCAATCATGGCAATCACTTGCCTTTGTGGCGCTGCCCCAACAGCATAACCAAACACCGAAGGAACAGACCAGCCGATATGCCCCCACTGCATTTCAGATTCAACACGTGCCCCTTTCGGTAGAGTCATAGCAACACCATGGAACCAGGAATCTCCCGTTTCAAGAAACAGGGTTGAATGTGGATTCAGCATACCCTGAATCTGGCGACTTAATTCTGCACAAGTTAAGGCATCAGAAGGATTGGCTGCTTTAATTTCAGGACGTTTTGCACCCGAAGCCTTGAATTCCTCAAGGGCCTTACTATTTTTTGTAACTTTTTCAGCCAAAGCCAATACAAAATCCCGTAAGTGAACACCAGAAAAGGATTTTCCACCAACTTCAACATGCCAAGGATGAACCTGGATAATCTCTTTTTTATAAGGCTCTGAAGTCCAGCCTGAAGTAGAATAGTCGTTAAAAACGGTCCCCAGACATATCATGGCATCAGAAGTATCAAAAACTTTCTGTACACCTGGATCGCTCACTTCACCCCAATAGGTACCAATATAATGCGGATTACTCTCAGGGAAGTAGCTTTTTGAAGACGCCATGGTCGCTACGGCACATCCAAGAGAATCCGAAAGTTTAACAGCTGCTTCTTCCCCTTTAACCGACCGGATTCTTGTTCCTATGAGAAGGGTTGGCTTCTTCTTGTTTTTTAGAAATGCCACAGCAGCATCAACAGCATCAGACAAAGCCTTATGATTAGTGGGAACTTCTTCTATGACCCCTTCAATTGGGCCAGGGGCTGCACAAGGCGCATTCGATAAATTACAGGCAATTTCCAAATAAACCGGCTTTTTATGCAGAACAGCCATACGAATTACGCGGTCAATCTGAGCGGGAGCCTGTTGAGGATCGATAATCGACTCTGCTGCGCAGGTTAGATATTTGGCAATTTCCAATTGATAGGAATAATCGGGCGTACCAATAGTATGGTGCAATATGCGACCACTCCCTAAATCATTGGTATTAGGGGCTCCTGATACAAGGATAACTGGCAAATTCTCGGCATTCGCACCGCCAATAGCATTTAACGCTGAAAAAGCCCCCACATTAAAAGTGACAATGGCAGCAGCAATGCCTCGTGCGCGCGCATATCCTTCGGCAGCAAAGCCACAATTTAGTTCGTTACTGCAATAGACCTGTTTTGTTCGACCTCCTTCCAGCAGTTCATCCAGCAGGATAAGGTTATAATCTCCAGCTACGGCAAAGTGATGCTCAATACCAATCTGGGCAAAACGTTCAGCCAAATAACGGCCTACAGTATACTGCATTATTTTCTCCAAAAATTAAATATTCTAACAATGAGCGTATTTCGGATATAAAAATACTTTTCTCTCAACAACGAAACAATACTGCCCCTTAATTTTCAGGACAGATCGACCGCAAAAGTTATAATCGGCAAAGGGGCAATCTTTTTTGAGCCCAAATCTTGACCAAAACAATTTGCCATTCCATGCCTTCTATAACAAAGAAAAATTTTTATTTCCCTCTCAATTATGCAACCCAGAGCTGATGTTCCCGCAGTTGAAAAACAAAATACTCTTTGAATAGGCATAAAATCTTTAAAAGAGTATTTACAATACTATTTTTTTAAACGCTTTATTCACTTTATTTCTCGATATTTTATCGTATTTTACTGGTTTCAGCAATAAACGGCTTAAATAAAATCTCTTTTCGAAATCAGCTCTTTCATACCTTATGCTTGTCCTCTTAAATTTACAATAAGCAATTCCAAATACAAATTTACAATAAAACACTAGACAATAACAGTTATAATATAACATACTATTAATGTAATCTCATAATTTCTGAACGCATGGTATGTCTAAAAATTCTTCTCTCTTAAAGTCTATGAAAAAATACCTTCTTTCCATTGCTGGCAGCTTTACTTTATACAGCATCCCTACCTGCACTTATGGGCAAACATCCTTTACGACACAAACGCAAGACACCACGCAAACGCAAGACTCCCCCTCCCCAACAGAATCCATTACTGTTTTTGGCCATGTCGATCAAAAACGGGCGAAAATAGACACAAAAACAGGCGCCACCACTTATATATTTAACCGTAAAGCTATTGAAACTATTCCCGGTGGTGACAACGTCCCCTTTAACCAACTTCTGCTTCAAGCCCCCGGCGTTGCACAAGATAGTTTTGGCCAAATCCATATCCGCGGTGATCATAATGAAGTCCAATACCGAATTGATGGTGTTCAACTTCCGGAAGGTATTGCTGTTTTCGGCCAAAGCCTCATGACCCGCTTTGCCGATAGCGTTTCTCTCACCACGGGGGCCTTACCCTCCCAATATGGTTTCCTTCAAGCTGGCGTTATTGATATTAAAACCAAAACTGGCCACCGAAACGGGGGAGCTGAGGCCTCTCTGTATGGCGGGGCACGCGATTATTTTTTCCCATCCTTTCAATATGGTGGAGAAAGCGGGAAATGGGACTATTTTATAACAGGAAGTTTCACTCATGACCGGGTGGGTATTGAAAATCCTTTACCCGATTTCAATGCTATTCACGATTTAAGCAACCGCTATGACGGCCTAGCCCATCTGCGTTATGCAGTGGATAATACAACAAGCCTCAGCCTCATTGGGGGAATTTCTAATGCGGAGTATCAAATCCCCAATAGAGGAGACCGCACAGCCGACTTCCCCTTTCTGAACGATATCCCGCTCAGCAGCTTGGATATGACTGAACACCAAAAGCAGATTACCGACTTTGCCATTCTGTCCTTGCAAAAAGAAATCGGCGATATTGATTTTCAAACCTCTGTTTTTACACGCTACAGTAGCCTCCGCTATTCTCCTGATCCACTCCGGGACCTTCCCTACCTAGGTATTGCCCAACAATCTGCTCGTTCAGTTTGGTCTACTGGCAGCCAAATGGATTTATCCTGGCTCATTAACGATGAGCATACCCTTCGAGGGGGTTATCTTTTCTATATTGAACGGAATGTTTCAAAAGCCAATTCCAACGTTTATCCTATTATTGGTGGAGACGATGAAGAGCCTCTCTATAGTAACTCTCCCCTTGCCCTGCAAGAAGGAAGCGGAAGAACCGGTGCAATTTATGGGTTTTACTTACAGGATGAATGGAAACCCCTCCAACAAATTACCCTGAACTACGGTGCAAGATTTGATATTGTTGATGAATACACCCATGAAAAACAACTCAGCCCCCGTATTAACCTGATCTGGCAACCTATTCATAATACGACCTTTCATGCAGGTTATTCCCGTTACTTTACCCCCCCTCCCTTTGAGGTCGTCAGTAATCAATCTCTGAGCACTTACCAAAATACAAGCGGACAGGCTCCTGGTAGTGGGAACTCCACGGTTAAGGCCGAAAGAGATCATTACTTTGATATTGGTGTTGAGCATGTTTTCCTTCCTGGCCTTCGTGCTGCTTTCGACTCGTATCTAAAACTGGCTCATAACCTCATTGATGAAGGCCAATTTGGCTCTCCTATCATTCTCTCAGGATTTAATTACAGAAAAGGGCAAGTCCATGGCTATGAACTGAGTTTTTCTTATGATAAAGGTCCCCTTTCCCTTTACGGGAACGCAGCATGGTCACGAGCTATTGGTAAGGACATTACCTCAGCTCAATTCAACTTTGACCCTGATGACCTTTCTTATATTAAGAATCGATGGGTTCATCTTGATCATGATCAGAGATGGACGGCCTCAGCTGGAGCTGCCTATACTCTTTTCGACGACACCTGGCATCCTACTCGTTTATCTCTTAGTATGCTTTATGGGAGTGGTCTCAGAAAAGACGGTGCCACTCCTAATGGCTCCTCTTTACCTGCTTATGTGAGCTTTAATTTTTCAGCAGTTCAGACCTTTAAAGACCTATTGGCCACATCTTTCCTAAAGAACACACAAATTCGCCTGGATGTTATTAATATCCTTGATCACACCTATAAACTCCGTGACGGAACAGGCGTAGGCGTAGGTGCTCCCCAATATGGGCTCAGGCGGACTATTCTCGCAGGCCTATCCCAACATTTTTAGGAGAGACCTCTCCCCCCTAGCCAAACTATTATACAACATTATTATTTGATTTATTAGAATAAGGTTGTCTACAAGACAAGCATTCTCTCTGTTTCTGAGAGATGTTTTTCTTTTCTTTTTTTTATGATTTTTAATTAGTTTTTTATTGTGAATATTTTTTGGGCGTATTTTTTATGCGCTGAAGGCTGTGGCATGGTGTTTGAGCGGCTATTCCAGCCTCTTTCCCACCAAGCGTTAGTCAGCATTTTCTTCCTTGGATCATTGTCAAGCTTATGGTCAAAAGCCTTGCATTGATCGATTCTTTCTCCCTCAAGAGGGGTTGGATCTTTTCTGAAACAAAATTCAGGGCCTGGGGCATTTAGTCTTAGTGATTTTTGAGTTTTTTATTACGGTATCACTATTTTTTATTTTGTGCACTGTCCATTTTCCTGATGAGATGATGCGCGAAGTCTGAGAGCTTAGGAGGAGTGTATGGAAGAGCTATTGAGAGAGGACAGAACTAAGCACCTGAAGCCTTGAACGGGTTGCGGAATATAGCCTGACCTTTGAAGGAATGGCGCTTTTCTTAAACGTAGGAGAGCAACCCAAACCTATACATGGCTCCCCCTTATCTTGGGGCTCTTTTTCTCTCTTAGAGAGGACGAGCCTCTTAGAGAGAGGGGGCCATGACGTTGCGTAGATGCGCGAGAACACCCAGCCCTTTTTCGAGGATCGAGAGACGGATTTTACCCGAACCGGTTTTCTTACGGATGACCTTGATGGGAATGCCAGGATAACTGATGACTGATGACTGATGACTGGCTTAGTATTTATATGATGATTAGGAGCTTTTATTCTCCTCTTTACTATACTGCTATATGGTCTTTGGAGCAACGTGTTCTATTATCTGCGCCAACCTTCAGGGTTAGTGAGAACACAGTTCTGCAGACACTCCCCTGTAAGGGTGCCTTGGGGGTGTCATGTATGATGGATATGGGGAGATGTCGGGGGTGGTGTATGGAATTTGGTTGCGGGGACAGGATTTGAACCTGTGACCTTCAGGTTATGAGCCTGACGAGCTACCGGGCTGCTCCACCCCGCGTTAGGTGTATTGATGAGCTCTTAGGGGGTCGAGTGGGCTTAAAGACCTGGCGGCGACCGACTTTCCCACGTCTTAAGACGCAGTATCATAGGCGCTGGGGCATTTCACGGCCGAGTTCGGGATGGGATCGGGTGGATCATTCCCCGCCATAGCCACCAAGTCATCAAGCCCACCCGATAAACTGTGTGCGGGTGGATGGAGGTGTTTAAGGATAGAGCAAAGCGAGAGCCAGAAAGGCCATAAAATTATGAGAAGGTTGTGTGTAGATGGTCTCTGTGCACATTATGGGCCTGCAAGCAGGCCATAAAGGGTAAGCCAATTGGGCAATTAGTACCGGTTAGCTTCACACATTACTGCGCTTTCACACCCGGCCTATCAACGTGGTGGTCTACCACGGCCCTAATGGGGAGATCTTGTTTTGAGGTGGGTTTCTCGCTTAGATGCTTTCAGCGATTATCCCGTCCGCACTTAGCTACCCGGCCATGCCGCTGGCGCGACAACCGGTGCACCAGAGGTGCGTTCATCCCGGTCCTCTCGTACTAAGGACAAATCCTCTCAAATCTCCAACACCCACGGCAGATAGGGACCGAACTGTCTCACGACGTTCTAAACCCAGCTCACGTACCACTTTAATCGGCGAACAGCCGAACCCTTGGGACCTGCTCCAGCCCCAGGATGTGATGAGCCGACATCGAGGTGCCAAACCTCCCCGTCGATGTGGACTCTTGGGGGAGATCAGCCTGTTATCCCTAGAGTACCTTTTATCCGTTGAGCGATGGCCCTTCCACGTGGAACCACCGGATCACTATGGCCGACTTTCGTCTCTGCTCGAGCTGTCACTCTCGCAGTCAGGCGGGCTTATGCCATTGCACTCAACAGCCGATGTCCGACCGGCTTGAGCCCACCATCGCGCGCCTCCGTTACTTTTTGGGAGGCGACCGCCCCAGTCAAACTGCCCACCATGCAGGGTCCCGATCCAGGATAACTGGATGCGGTTAGACATCAGAAAAATTCAGGGTGGTATTTCAAGGCTGGCTCCACAGAAACTGGCGCCTCCGCTTCAAAGCCTCCCACCTATCCTACACAGCTTTCTCCTGATGCCACTGCAAAGCTACAGTAAAGGTTCATAGGGTCTTTCCGTCTGACCGCGGGTACCCCGCATCTTCACGGGGAATTCAATTTCGCTGAGCCGATGCTGGAGACAGCGGGGAAGTCGTTACGCCATTCGTGCAGGTCGGAACTTACCCGACAAGGAATTTCGCTACCTTAGGACCGTTATAGTTACGGCCGCCGTTTACCGGGGCTTCAATTCAGTGCTCTCACACCTCCTCTTAACCTTCCGGCACCGGGCAGGCGTCAGGCCCTATACGTCGTCTTTCGACTTCGCAGAGCCCTGTGTTTTTAATAAACAGTCGCTACCCCCTGGTCTGTGCCACCCGCAAATGGTTGCCCACTCACAGGTCTCGCTTATCCCGAAGTTACACGAGCAATTTGCCTAGTTCCTTCAGCATCGTTCTCTCAAGCGCCTTGGTATACTCTACCAGTCCACCTGTGTCGGTTTCGGGTACGGTCTATACGCCAGAGCTATTTCCCGGAATGCTCAAAAAGCTAGACCAATCCAATAAGGCCTAACAACATCTCACATTCGTCACTTCTGGCAGGTTCAGGACTATTCACCTGATTCCCATCAACTACGGCTTTCGCCCTCGCCTTAGGGGCCGACTAACCCTGCGCGGATTAACCTTGCGCAGGAACCCTTGGACTTCCGGCGACAGTGTTTCTCACACTGTTTGTCGCTACTCATGTCAGCATTCTCACTT